>DATHHK010000072.1:0-12777 GCA_035317225.1 Candidatus Udaeobacter sp.
GATCGCTCATTACATCGAGATGCACACTCGGTGGCAGCCAGGTGCGGAGTTGTGGAAGGATCGCGTGAATCTGGTCGGTCGTACGAACGACGTTCGCGTCCGGCTGTTTGAAAATGACTAACAAGACAGCGCGCTTGCTATCGAACAAGCCGGCCTGGTCGCGATTTGCCTGTGCATCGATTGCCGTGCCGACATCGCGTAAGGGCACGGCCGCGCCATTGTGGTGCGCGACGATGATCGGCTGATATTGGTCGGCCTGCGTTAGTTGGTCGTTGCTCGCGATGACGAAACTCTGCTCCGGACCGTCAAATGCACCCTTTGGCGAAAGGACATTCGCTTGCGAAAGCGTCGTGCGAATGTCTTCCATGCTCAGGCCCATCGAGGCGAGCGCAACCGGATTTATCTGAACGCGCACGGCGGAGTTCGCGCCGCCGCCGATGGTCACCTGGCTGACGCCTTCCACCTGGCTGATGCGCTGGCCGATGATTTGATCGGCGAGATTGTAAACTTGCGCCAAAGGCAATGCGTCCGACGTCATCGCGAGCACCATGACCGGCGCATCAGATGGATTGACTTTGCGATACGAGGGCGGCTGCGGCAATCCGGTGGGCAATTCCCCAGAAGCCGCATTGATTGCGCTCTGCACGTCGCGCGCCGCGCCGTTGATGTCCCGATTCAGATCGAATTGGATCGTTATGGACGAACCGCCTAACGAACTGACGGAAGTGATTTCAGATACGCCGGCGATTTGCGCAAAGCGGCGTTCGAGCGGCGCGGCGAGCGATGACGCCGCGGTTTGCGGATCGACGCCCGGCTCCTGCGCACTGACCGAAATTGTCGGGAAATCCACTTTCGGCAACGGCGCCACCGGCAAAAAATAATAGGCCACGGCGCCGAGCAACAGCACTCCCGCTGCCAGCAGGGATGTGCCGACTGGTCGACGAATGAATGGCTCGGAAATGTTCATGACTAAAATCCAAGTCGATCATCTTCACCATTTACTCCCGCGAATTGCGGTTCGGGTTCGAATCCTGTTGTCGTTCTGAGCGGCAATTCGGCTTGCCCAGTCCCGCCCCGGCTCCGCCGTTCTTTGATCCAACGTCCAAACCGATCGAGATAAAGGTAAATCACCGGCGTCGTATAGAGCGTGAGAAATTGGGAGAGCAACAATCCTCCGACGATGGAAATTCCGAGCGGGCGCCGCAGTTCACTGCCAGTTCCACTCTCTAGGGCAAGTGGCAATGCGCCGAGCAGCGCCGCGGCTGTCGTCATCATGATGGGCCGGAACCGCAGCAGACATGCTTGATAAATCGATTCCTCGGGCGACATCCCTTCCTTTCGTTCGGCTTCGAGCGCAAAATCGATCATCATGATCGCGTTCTTTTTGACGATGCCGATGAGGAGGATGATGCCGATAAGCGCGACCAAGGAAAAATCGATGCGGCAAATGAGCAGTGCGAGCAAAGCGCCGACGCCTGCAGATGGCAATGTCGAAAGAATCGTGATCGGATGAATGTAACTTTCGTACAGAACGCCGAGCACGATATAAATCACCACAACGGCCGCCAGGATCAGCAGTGGCTCGCTCGTTAGCGATGAACGAAATTCCGCCGCAGCGCCGGTAAATGTAGTTGCGATTGTATCAGGCAAACCGATTTCGCGTTCTGCTTTTTGAATTGCCGGGATCGCATGACTGAGCGAGCTCCCAGTCTGCAAGTTGAATGAGATGGTGGCCGCCGGAAATTGCCCCTGATGCGGGATGGAGAGCGGCGTGTTGCTCACGTGCATCGTGGCGAACGCGCTCAGCGGCACCGGCTGGCCGCTGCTTGATTTGACGTAAATTTTGTCGAGCAAATCGGGCGACTCACGAAATTGCGGTTCCACTTCGAGAATCACGCGGAATTGATTGAGCTGCGTGAAAATGATCGAGACCTGCCGTTGTCCGAATGCGTCGTAAAGCGTGTCGTCGATTGCTTGTGTGAGCACGTTGAGGCGTGATGCTTTCTCGCGGTCAACATCAACATTCAACTGCAACCCGTTCACCTGCTGATCGCTTGCGACGTCAGTAAGTTGCGGCAGTTGTCCGAGTTTTTGCACAAGTTTTGGAGTCCACTCCGTCAGTTCCGCCGCGTCGGCATCCTGTAAAATGTACTGGAATTGCGTGCGGCTGACGCGCGCATCGATCTGCAAATCCTGCGCCGCTTGCATGAAGAACGAGACGCCTTCGACATCGCGCGTGGCATCGCGCAACCGTTCGATGATTTTTTCGGCATTCGCGCGCTCATTGTGTGGCTTGAGCACGATGTAAAGCCGGGCGGTATTAATGGTCGCGTTCACTGTTCCCGCGCCGACTGAAGCCGACACGCTCGCGACGTCCGGGTCGCGCCTAACGATATCGGAAACGGCGTGCACGCGCTCCAACATCGCCTTGAAGGAAATGTTCTCCGCGGCATCCGTCACGCCGACGATCACCCCAGTATCCTGCTGCGGCAGCAGCCCTTTGGGCACGACGATGTAGAGGAGGATGGTTGCGACCAGCGTTATGATAGCGACGATCAAAACGAAGCGCTGATGGGCGAATACCCAGCGCAACCCGCGTTCATACAAATTGCTAAACCGCGTCCAGTATTCTTCGGTCCGGCGATAAAACGCGCCTTGGTGTTCTTTATCTTCTTCCGTTTCGGAGCGCAATAGCTTCGCGCACATCATCGGCGTGAGCGTCAGTGAAACGAACGCCGATACACCAACCGCCACGCTCATCGTGATCGCGAATTCGCGGAACAAGCGGCCGACAATTCCGGTCATGAAGAGCAGCGGAATGAAAACCGCGACAAGCGAGATACTCAACGACACAACCGTGAAACCGATTTGCTTTGCGCCTTTGAGCGCGGCTTCCAATGGCGGATCGCCTGCTTCGATATAGCGGACGATGTTTTCGATCATCACGATCGCGTCATCGACGACGAAGCCGGTCGAGATGGTCAGCGCCATCAACGAAAGATTGTCGAGGCTGAATCCGGCCAGATACATGATGCCGAACGTCCCGATGAGCGAGAGCGGAAGCGCCACACTCGTGATCACCGTCGCCCAGAGTTTTCGCAGGAAGAGGAACATCACCATCACGACGAGCGCGATGGTCAGTAGCAACGTATATTGCACGTCGCGCACTGACGCGCGGATCGTCTCAGTGCGATCAGCCAGAATGGAAACGTGCACGGACGGCGGCAGGGTGCCGGTCAATCGCGGCAGCAATTGCTTCACGCGGTCCACCGTTTGAATGATGTTCGCGCCCGGTTGACGTTGAATATCGAGCAGCACGGCGGGTTGTTCGCCGCCTTGCGTGCCGACCCACGCCGCGAGCTGATCGTTCTCCACGCTGTCGATGATTGTCGCAACATCGCCCAGTCGAATCGGAGCGCCGTTTTTGTAAGCAACGATGATCGGTTTGTAAGCGTCAGCGGAAAAAATCTGATCGTTCGATCCGATGGTGAACGATTGCCGCGGCCCGTCGAAACTGCCTTTCGGCGCATTCACGTTCGCCTGTCCGAGAACTGTTCGAACATCTTCCAAGCTGAGCCCGACGGCGGAAATCGCCGCCGGATTCACCTGCACGCGCACGGCTGGTTTTTGATTTCCCTGAATCGTGACAAGGCCGACGCCGGTGACTTCGCTAATTTTCTGCGCGAGCAACGTGTCGGCGAAATCGTTCACGCGATCCAATGGCAAACTATCGGACGTAATCGACAGCGTAAGGATCGGCGTGTCGGCCGGATTGACTTTGTTGTATTTCGGCGGGTTCGGCAGATTTGGCGGCAGAAATCCGCCGGCGACATTGATCGCGGCTTGCACGTCCTGCGCCGCAACGTCGATTGGGCGGTCGAGAACGAACTGCAAAGTGATTGTCGATGTACCGAACGAGCTGGTGGAATTCATCGACGCCAATCCGCTGATTTGCCCAAACTGCCGCTCGAGCGGCGTAGTGATCGACGAGACCATCACGTCTGCGCTCGCTCCGGGATAAAATGTCGTCACTTCGATCGTTGGAAAATCAACGGTCGGCAGCGCTGAAATCGGCAGCAATTTGTAGCCAAGTATCCCAAGCAAAACCACGCCGGCCATCAACAGCGAAGTCGCAACTGGTCGCCGAATAAATGGTTCGGAAATACTCACGGTTTTCCTGAGCTCACCGTTTTGCGGCTGGACTGTCTCACTTGTGGAGGTCGTGCTGGCTGCGACGGTTGCGGCGTCGTCAGCTCAACATGCACGCCAGGTTGAAGTTTGTATTGACCGTCCACTACGACCTGCTCCCCGGCTTCCAATCCGCTGTCGATCAAAGCAACATTTGCCTCCGTTTGCGCGACCTTAATTGGCCGCATCTCGACCGTTTTGTCCGTCTTGATGATGTATGCATATGTTCCCTGCGGGCCGCGTTGCACTACGCTTGAGGGAACGACGGTGGCGTCTTTGCGCGTGGTCAAAATCAAACGCGCGTTTACAAATTTTCCCGGCCAAAGTTGCAACTGATCGTTAGGAAACGTCGCTTTCAACTTCAATGTGCCAGTCGTCTGATCAATTTGGTTGTCAACGACGGCGAGCGTACCTTCGTCGAGCACATTCGTGTTTCCGCGATCCAGTGCAGAGACGTGCAACCCGCCATTCGCGCCGCCTTGGTTTAGAATCTCCGGTAACTTTTGTTCGGGCAGGGTGAACACGACCGAAATCGGGTGCATCTGAGTGATGACGACCATTCCGGTTTGATCGGCCGCGTGAACGATGTTGCCAACATCGACGAGTCGAACGCCGGTGCGTCCGTCAATCGGTGACTTGATTTGCGTGTAGTCAAGCTGCGTCTTCGCGGCCTCGATCGCTGCCTGGTCCGCCTGGACTGCAGCCTGGAATTGATCGCCCTGATACTTGGATGTGTCGAAATCTTGCTGATCGATCACCTTCTTTTTCACCAAATCAGTGTTGCGTGCGAGCGTGACTTTGGCGTTGGCCAGCTGCGCTTCGTCCTGCGCTTTTTTCGCGACCGCCTGATCCAAAGCTGCCTGGAAAGGCCGCGGATCGATCACCGCCAGGAGATCACCCGTTTTCACATCCTGCCCTTCGGTGAAGAGCACCTGCTGCAATTCGCCATCGACGCGGGTGTGCACCGTGACGGTGTTGAATGCCTGGACCGTTCCGAGCCCATCGAGGTAGATAGGCGTATCTTTCTGCTCGACTTTTCCCGCGACCACCGGCACCGGGCCGCCGCCGGCTCTAGGTCCGCCGCGTCTTCCCGAAGTTCCTGCTGTGGCGGCTGACCCAGTTTGATCAGACGAAGCGCGATGGTGAAAACTCCACCCTGCGATCACAAGCACCAGAGTGCCGATGATTCCGAGAATGGCTCGCTTAGACATTTTTTTACACACCTCGTTTGCATGAGGAAGCGCCTTATAAAGTATGACCTCCCAGACGATGATTTGGTTACGGATAACTCGCGCGTCATTGCGACACTGAATCCATTTAGACGAATCGTGCGCGCGAGCGCACCAGGCCGCACAGCGCTCGTGTTGTTTAAAGCCTAACCCAGCGCACCAAACGCAAGTCCCAGCCCATAAGTCACAACCGCGACGATGATGCCGATCCAGGTCATTTCCAGACCGGATGCCCACCAGGACCGGATGGTGATCAGTGATTTCAGTGCGCCTACGAGAAAGTGCGCGACCAAACTGATGCCGAAAGAAATAATCACGGCCGTCACTCCGCCCGAGAAAAAGAATGGAATGATAGGCACAAAAGCGCCGATCGCTGTGGAGATGCCAGCCGAGGTTGCAGCAGTCCATTGATTCGGAAACCGATGCTCGGACAAGCCGAGCTCACTCTGCGCCATCGCCTGCACAAACTGTTCGGGCTGCTCGGCGAGACGTTCCGCCATCTTTTGTGATTCTTCGGGCGTGAACCCTTGTAATTGATAAAAGAGCGACATCTCTTCGATTTCTTCCTCGGGATTTTCTTCGACCTCTGCCCGCTCGCGCGAAATCTCGGCTTCATAAACTTCCGCTTCGCTCTTTGCCGCCAGGTAGGCACCTGCGCCCATCGAAAGAGTGGACGCAAGCATGCCAGCAAGCCCTGAAATCAAAATGTAATGTTGCTGATTATTTGTCGCGCCCGCTACGCCCGAAACAATTCCAAATACCGCGCCCAACCCATCGTTCGCGCCGTAGATCGCGTCGGCGACCCAACTGCCGCCTCGCCCATGCCAGCGTTCGCGCTTCAGAATTTTGTCCAGCGCGATGCGCGGACTAACCGGCGGCACCATGGCGCTAAGCACTCGCGCATGGGCTTTTTCCTCAAGCGCGCTTTTCCGTAAAAATTCCTGCACGTCCTGTTCACCGGCGAAGGCGCGCTCCGCTTGTTCGTGAAATTCGGCTTCCTGACGTTCTTCTGTTGCTTCCATTCGGCGAATGGCGATTTCGGGGCCAGCGATTTTGTTCCACCATCGGATGAGCCGTCGCCCGATCGTGTCTTTCAGAACAGGTAGTTCTGCGCCCAGATCTCGCAGTTTTTTCTCCCAGCGCTGCGCATGCCGTTCTTCTGCTTCGGCCATGCGCAGAAGAACGCCTCTCCGTTTCTCGTCACTCTCGCGTCCGGCCAGATCGCGATACGTCTGCGCGGTCTCCACTTCGGCCCGCCAGTTGCGTTTAACAACTTCGACGGTTTGGCGCCGATCTTTCGAATCATGACGCGGATTTTCGCTGTTCATGTCCGCGCTCAATCTGCCGGTTCGATCGCTGAGCCAATTGCGGGCTCCGCTCTTGCTCTCAGTTGTTGCGTTGTAATTACAATCGCGACTGAACCGATAATCAGCGCGGCAGCAATTAAAACACGCATACTCAATTTTTCCCCAGCAAAACCGGCACCTAACAAGACCGCGACAATCGGATTTACATAGGCATAAGTAGCAACCTTCGCCGGCTCACAATGACGAAGCAGCCAAATGTAGGCGGTGTATCCAACCACAGCTCCAATAATTATCAGATAAATGAATGAAGCGAGCGACAACATCGAGATTGAGCGCGGATGAAAATTTTGCAGCTCACCAGTGACAATACCGGCGAGCAAAAGGAGCAGTCCTCCGCAGAGCATTTGTTGGGCGGCTGTCAGAAACGGAGAAGGTGCGTGCTTCGCGCTGCGCGAATAGAGCGATCCTGCCGACCAGATGAAGGACGAAACCAGAAGGATTGACATTCCGATCGCAGGATGTCGTCCGCCATTTGAAGGAAAACGCAGAGCTGGCCCAAGCAAAAAGCCAACCCCAGCAAAACCGCCAACCAGACCAAGCCAGACAATCGGTGTTGGCCTGGGGGCCGTTCCCGTCGCCCACCCGAGAATGACAATGTAAATCGGGACAATCGCCACAATCAGCGCCGCCAGGCCTGAGTCGATATACTTCTCTGCAATCGTGACGCCGCCATTGCCTCCAAGCAGGAGACACGCACCGACGATCAGCGATACGCGCCAGTTCGCCCAGCTTGCTTTGTACGTGCCTTGCGACCACGCGATCCCGAACATAATCACTCCTGCCAGCAGAAACCGCGACCCGGCCATGAGAAATGGCGGCATGCTCTCAATGGCGAAGCGGATGCCGAGATACGTCGAACCCCAAACCAAATAAAGGGCTGCGAACGCGATGAGGAGTCGGATTTTTGTAGGCGCAGCCATGAAGCAATGACAATCTCGCATTCACGAGTTGGAGCAAACATAGTTCGTTGAAGCGTTAGCACAGGAGCCGTCGCGTCGAGATGGCTGCATCCGAATGTGTAGAGGCGTTTGTCTCAAACGCCGGGGCCCGGCGCTCGCCGCGGCGAACACCACCACAACCGCCGTTCCCAGGTTACAACTACGCGCCGCGCCTGAAAAACAATCGATACAGCAGCAACAAGATCATGGCGCCGACGACTGACATGATCCAGCCGGCGATGTAATTTTCTCCGGCAAAAATGCGACCGATCCAGGTACCAACAAACGCGCCGGCGATGCCAAGCACAATTGTAATGATGCAGCCACCGGGATCTTTTCCTGGCATCAGCAGTTTCGCAATGGCGCCGACGACGAGACCGATTACCAAAACCCAAAGAATAGAGTGAGCGCTAAAATCCATAATGAACCTTGTTCTATCGGAATTGGTCGGTGCGAAGCAAGGAAATTGCTTTGGACCCGTGCGCTCCCAAGAAGACGACGCTTAAAGCTCGATCACCCGCGCGGAGTGAATGTCTTCGCTCGCACGAATCTCGGATAGCAACTCTTCGGCCGGCGCGGTGTCCAGGTTTAAAACGGTGAGCGCCGTACCACCGGCCTGATTTCGACTGAGAGACATGGTTGCGATGTTTACGCCATGACCGCCGAGTAATGTGCCGATTCGCCCAACCATTCCTGGGCGATCCGTGTTTTCCAATACCAGCACAACCCCGTGTGGTCGCGCTTCTACCGGACGACTGTTAATACTTACGATTCGTGGAGTGGCGCCGAAGAACGCGCCACCAACCGAAACAACCTTTCCTTCGCCGGCAGCGGACAATTCGAGCATGTCAGTATAATCTCCAGCCGCGCTCAGACGCGATTCGCTCACTTTCAAGCCAAGAGCTTCGGCAAAACCGGGCGCGTTTACTTCGTTGACTTCGGTGCCGCCGGCTATTTGCAGAAAGCCTTTCAGGATTGAGCGCGTGATTGCCGTCGTATCAACTTCGTTGACTTTGCCGCTGTAATTGATGTTAAGAGTCTCAGCACGCTTCGGTGCAAGCTGCGAGAGAAATCTGCCCAATTTCTCGCCAAAGCGCAGATGAGGCCCAACAATTGCCAGAGTTTTCGCATCGAGACTGGGCATGTTCACCGCATTGCGAATGGTGCCTTCGAGCAGCGCGGCACGAATCGAGTGCGCGATCTCAATCCCAACGCTCTCCTGTGCTTCCGCAGTGGACGCGCCGAGATGCGGCGTAAGAACAAGATTGGGTGCACCGCGCAATTGAGAATCGGCTGGAAGCGGTTCGATTTCGAAAACGTCCAGCGCTGCGCAGGCCACATGTCCATCTTGCAAAGCTTCCACGAGCGCGTTTTCGTCGATCAAGCCCCCCCTCGCACAATTGATGATGCGGACGCCGCGTTTGGTTTTCCCTAACCGCGCTCCATCTAGAATGTGCCGCGTTTCTGCGGTAAGCGGTGTGTGCAGCGAGATGAAATCCGAGCTTGTGAGCAAATCATCAAGCTCGTCCACCAGCTCAACTTGGAGATTGCGAGCACGCGATGCGGAAAGATACGGATCGTATGCAACGACGCGCATTCCGAAGGCAATGGCGCGCCGGCTGAGTTCGCCGCCGATCCGGCCCATTCCAACAATCCCCAGCGTCTTGTTGTAAAGCTCAACTCCCTCGAAATTCTTTTTGTCCCAATTTTTGCTACGAACGTTTGCGTCGGCCTGCGGAATCTTGCGCGCCGCTGAAAGCAACAGTGAAAACGCATGCTCGGCCGTGGAAATCGTATTCCCGCCGGGCGCATTCAACACGATGACGCCGCGGCGCGTGGCCGTCTCAACGTCGACGTTGTCGACCCCCACCCCAGCGCGCCCGACCACGCGCAACTTCGCGCCCGCATTCAAAATATCGGCGGTGACTTTTGTTTGGCTGCGTACGACAAGCGCACTGAAGTCCGGAATAAGATCGACAAGCTCTTTTTCGCTTAACCCGGTTTTGACCACTGCCTCGATCGCGCCATCGCGGCAAAGCTCATCCACTCCACGCTGCGAAATTGCATCGGCGATGAGGACTTTGGGCGGAGTCACGACAAGTTCAATCTTTAAACTTAAATCTTAAAACTTAAAACCGTTCTGTTTACGCTGTTGTCGTCATGCAAGAGCGCACAAAATCTTTCTATGTCGTATTTGCCATCGCCGCGGCGCTCATTGTTCCCGCTGCAATTGCATTGCAAACGGTCATTCATCCGGCAATTTTGCAAGCCACTTCGGACAATCCGACGCCGCTCGGATACACCTGGAGCCTGGGATTGTTCGTCGTCCCAATTGGAGCACTGGCATGGTGGTTTGCCTGTCGGCCTGATCTCAAGTTTCCGCGAAAAGCATTCTGGCGCACGATTGGGGTGCTCACTCCACTCGGATTCGCACTGGATTTCCTTTTCGGCAACGCGTTCTTCACTTTTCCAAACGAAGCGGCCACGCTTCGCTGCGAAGTTCCCGCGTTAGGCGGGGCGATTCCAATCGAAGAATTCATTTTTTATCTGACAGGTTTCATGCTCGTTCTACTGAGTTACATCTGGTGCGACGAATATTGGATGGCCGCTTACAACGTCCCTGACTATGCGGAAGCGGCCAAGGATATACCGCGGATCGTTCGTTTTCATTTTGCTTCTGTCATCCTTGGTGTGGTCTTGATCGCAGCGGCAATTGTCTACCGAAAGATCGTCTCCGGTGCCTCGGATGGGTTTCCGTGGTATTTTATCTATCTCGTCTGCGCTTCGCTGATTCCCTCGGCCGGCTTTTTTTACACCGCGCAGCGGTTCATTAACTGGCGCGCGTTCAGTTTCACGTTTTTTCTGCTTCTCCTTCTCAGCCTGCTTTGGGAAGTGACGCTCGCCTTGCCGTACGGCTGGTGGGAATATCGCAGCAGTATTCTAATTGGCTTACAGATTGGAGGATGGTCCGGCCTGCCACTTGAAGCGGTCTGCGTTTGGTTGGCCGTGACCTTCACCACCGTTATCACGTATGAAGTGATCAAAATTTGGAAAGCCCTGGGCACCCGCGCGCTCGAAGCGTTTTTTGGAATCGGAAAATAACCCTTCGGCAAGCCGAGAGTTTCCCGGTTGCTCTTAGCATTACCACTGTCCGTGGCTCAACCGAAGATGAGCAACTTAATCGATTCCGGCAGGTGCTGAGCGACGTTGGTTGCAACGCTACCTCGAAGCAACTTAGCCATAGCCGGCCGTTGCGACGCGCCGATCACTAGGAAATCGATTCCCATGGTAGCGGCAAGATCGACAATCGTTGCGGAGGCATCCTCGCTCACGGCGTAAAGCGGAACTACGTTGACGCCGCGCTCGACCCCGAGTTTGAGCATCGAGCACATGATGGCGTTCGCTTCAGGATCATCCTGCCATTTGGAGCGGCCAAGGCGTGTGCCAGCTGCCGTGAAGTAAACAGCCACCTCCTTGACATAGAGCACAAAGAGTGTGGCCTTGCGCAATTGCGCTTCGTCCATCGCGAAGCTGAGCACTGGCGTGATCCCGCGCGCTGCCACCAGGATTTTTTGTCCTTCCTCCAAACGCGGTCGCATGTTCGCCACCAGATCGGGCGTGACCATCCGGGCAACTTCGCGTGTGACGGTGAGCGTGGTAAAGCCGGCACGCTTTTGGGTCCACGCACGCAATGCCAAACCGACGCCGAGCACACATACGACGAAGAAAAGCGCGTCCGGCTTGGTGCGCGCGAGGGTCAGCTCAACACAGAACAAAATAGTGAAAGTAAGGCCGAACAAGACGCGGTCGTACCAGGTGAAACCGATAGTGCGGTTGAACGTGCATGAACCAAGATTGACCGTTATCGCGCCGACGACACCGATCGCGTACAAGCCGGCGAGCGATTGGAAATTTGTTGCGGTGATCAGTACGATAACTGGCAGACCGACCGCGATGAGCAGCGGATACAGCGGGACGCCATGTCGGTTGAGGCGTTTGAAGTGGGGTGGCATTTCGCCGTCGCGCGCCGTCATGTAAAGAAGCCCGATCATCGCGACGATGGCGGTGTTGGCCGCGCTCAGCAGCAATAGCAAGAACACAACGCCGACCATCCAGCCAAAGGCCTGGCCAAACCAAAGTCCGAACGAGGCCTTGGCAAATTGTTCGCCCATGAAGCGAAGCATGTCCTCGTGGCGGTTCAAAAGGACGGCCGCAATCTCACTCTTGCTTGATAGACCCAGCGTCTTTTCCAAAACCGCCGGCAGCGAAAGCATCGCCCAACCAAGAAGAGCAGTGGCGCCGACGACTTCGATGGCTACAGGAGTGATCGCTTTTAGTGACTCGCGCGCAACGCTCGGCCGGTCCGGAGTCGAACCAGGATCGAGCTTCATGACACCGGTGAGGTTTGCGATCGCCTCCACTCCCGATAGTGCCAGAATTACGCCGACAAACTGAACCCATAGCATGCTGAGGCTTTCATGCCGTGGCTCGAGAAAGTGGGTCGTCAGATACGGCACGCTGACGGCGATCAACGCGGTGACGATGATCACAGTGGGCAACGCGAGTGCGACGGCCAAACTGCCGGAGTGTTTTGGCCCAAACCAGTTAGTGAAACCGAGGACCAGCAGCACGCCAGTGGTGGTAAAGGCGATGTGGTCTTTGAGAAACTTCAGCCAGAAAACGTCTTCGGCGCCGGCAATAACATAACTCAAACCGGACCAGCCACTGAGCGCGGCCGTCACCGTGAGGTCAGCGATCAGAAGCAGCGCACCAACTACGGCGAGCAATCGTCCTTGCGATCGCGCCGCCGAATAAACGCCGCCGCCATCCGGAAAATATCGGCAGATGACCGCGTAATTGATTCCGACCAAACCAGTAAGCGCACAAACAGCCAGAATAATTGGCAGCGACGAAAACCCGGCAGCCACAAACGCCAGGCCGATCACGTACGCCTTGCTTGTGCCCCAATCACCATAGAGCAATGCGGCCGCGCGTTTCCAATCAAGATTGCGCGGCCGATGCACGCCCGCACTCGCGTCGAGAATAGTATCCTCT
>DATHHK010000073.1:0-17381 GCA_035317225.1 Candidatus Udaeobacter sp.
CGACTTCGTACGGGGGAGATACGCATTTTTGATTCAACAGGCAACGTTGAACGCGTAGTTGCGTTTGACGACGCCAATCGGAGACTGTGATGGAGGCCAGGCAACGCACGTGGCCTTCGTGCCTCCTGACGCGCGACAAAAGCCTCCAAGCTCGAAGCGCCGCGCGGGAGGGAAACACGTCCTTCCAACCTCCGTTCTACGGAAACGGTGGAACGAAGTTTCAAATGCTCGTTCGCAAGCCACAGCAAAGCTGTATTAGGATACGAGCTTGCCGCGACATCCTGCCGTGGCTTACCTCGTTAGGCTTCATGTCTGGCGCACAAAACAAAAGTGGCCGCCCCGAAGGAACGGCCACTCTTGTGACGGGGAAACTCCTTAGATCCAGTTAGCGCTTCAGAAACCGCCGCGCCATGCCCAGGGCGCCTAAAGCTGTGCCGAGCAACATCGCGGTGGTGCCGCCATCTGGAACGCCTTGAGGACCGCCAGCTGTAAAGAGCGTCCAGCCGGAAAGACCATAGCCTCCGGCTGTGGCGGGAATGGTGATGACCCCAGACAAATCGCCGACATACCACACTTCCGAGCCGTAATTTGGGCCGTCGTACTTCGCGAACAGATACGTATATGTGCCCGCAGCGCCAAGATTTATACTTGTACTGGTGCCATTAAGAGCGAATACGGCCGTAGGTAAGGAACCAAAACTATTATTTGATCGAGTGAAATGTTGTCCACCGAAGTCGTCTTGGGTGCCAAGACCCATGGCAATCAAATGATTGACATAATTTGTTCTGTCCTGATCACCGGACGGTATGCCGAACTCGACGAAGCCTATTTCATGGGGGTCGCCGATCGTAAGGTTGATGCTTGGGGGCACGGGAGTGGGCAGCGCACCGGCGTTTTGGCTGAACGCAAGCATGACGGCGCATACCGCTGTGGAGAGGAGCGCCAGTTTAGTTGTGGAGATGAAGTTTATTTTCATATTAATTTTGGGTTGGTACAAGTTTAGAAGCATAACTTGGGCCAAAGTCGGGAGTTGCGGAAATTGTACTGCAAAGAATTGTATCTTAATGAGTTAGCATCTTGATCTAAGTATGAACTATTTTGCTTGTTACTGTAAAAACGTAAGGTATTTCGACGAGACCATCCGCTCCGCGAAGGGAGCTAAAGCATAACAATCACGGGAGAAACGGCTTACAAGACGTAGTCCGGGAACGTCAGCATTCTCGACCGCTAGCCACTTTTGTGTATGGGAACAGACGGAACATTGATCGACCAATCGGATGTGCTCCAAAGAAAAACAATAACTCGTTCATCGCCTCGCAACTGCCCCCATGAGGCGCTGTATTCGTCGTGGTTGCCGCTCGTGGGCCAACAAGAATGGCTCAACCCCTGGTGCCTCGAACACTTTCCAGGCACCTCGAAACGGCTATCACACATCAGTGCACGTAGATGGCCGCAGCTTCAACCCGGTGGTTAAGCAGCGGTCCGCCAACATTGCCACCGCCGCCGTAGAAACTATTCCCACTATAACCGAAACCGCCCCCGCCAATGGCTAAGCCTCCAGCCGAGACATCGTATACGCGCTGCAGTAAAATGCCGTTTGCGCCAAGCGCAGCCGCTTGGTCCCGCAAGCGCGAGATGCCCAGGTCCATGGAAGGCCGATCAGGAAAAATCCAGCTCGTCCCCGCCGGGGAATCAATGATTGCTATCCGCTCAAAATGACGAGGCGGCACTTGGTAGACGCGCACTGCTTCAGAGCTGATTGGCGGCCGCACTTGACCGACGATGATGGGACGCGTGGCGCAACCGCAAATCAAGCAGGGGGCGACGAGCGTCGCTGCACAAAACCGGAGAAATTTCATCCTAACGAGTTGTCGAAGAGCTGGGATCGAAATGCGGGTTCGATTCCCGTTGCCCGCTTACTGTCACCCGTTCATCTTTAATTGTGTGCGCGGCTTCCTTACGGTTGCGCAGCCACGCTACGTTTTTGCGTAGTACTTGGCCTCCTTGCACAAGTGCGCGTGACCTTCCGAGTTTTGGATCGAACACGCTAACGTTGGCAGGAAGTGCTGCCAGAAATCCACAAAAATTTGCTACTCCGTTGTATCTGAATGCTGCCTCACGCACGGCTTTCGCCGTGAGCGGGCGTCGGGCCCCTGGTGTTCGTGAATCGTGATCCTGAGCAGCAGAGGAAGACGGAGATGATTCAGGGTAGGGAAAAGGAGCAGGCGACGGCAAGGGTGCCGAATCCAAAACAGGCGGCGGTGCCGGAACTTGACCAGGTGTTTCATAGGGATAGGGACCCGGTGTTTTGATGGTTTGGATTCCCGAGTGAACTGCTTCAGCAGGGAAAGCGACCAAGATCGCCAATCCACCGGCGATTCGAATAATTCCGCCCAGTGCACTAGCAAAACGTCTTTTCATGTCCGCATTATGGCGACTTTGCAGTGCTCGCGTATGGCTCTTACCACAACGCTCCGACATATGGTTTGTCACTTCCTGATTTAAGAGACCACTAACGGACTAGGAAGCGCCGTGCCAAAGCGAGCACGCCGAGAGCCACACCAAGTAACATCACCGTAACGCCACCGTCTGGAACTCCTATGCTGCGTGGACCAAAAAGCGTCCATCCTGTGAGGGAGTGCCCGGCAGCTAGAAAAGGAATCGTTATTATTCCAGTCATATTACCGACGTACCAGACTTCGGAACCGTAGCCATCGTAGGTCGCGAACAGGTATGTATATAAGCCGCCGGTGCGCAGGTTTATACTTCGACCACCGCCGTTAACAGCCGACACGGCGGAGGGCAAGGACTTAAAACCATGGTTTGAACGAAAGTAGACCTCGCCATTAGCGACGTTGATCGCGCCAAGAGCCATACCGATCAAGTGATTCACGTAGTTCGCTTTGCTTTGATTGTCTGTTTTGCTTTGTATGCCGGGCCAGAGGAAGCCCAGCTGGCGAGAGTCGCCGATACCCAGGGCAGAGGCCTTCGAGTCGTGGCTCGGCACGAGCATCGCTCCGCAAAAGACTATGCAGAGCAGCAAAAATTTATGTCTCGAAACCGCGTTTGATTGCATGGCTTGACGTAAAAAAGTGTAATCGTACAAGATGCTGCAAGTGTCGTGCCAAAAAATCGTCTTACGCAACTACGATCATAACTGCATCATTTACAGTCTGTTATGCTCAGGCTAATTTGGATGGATATAGTCAATTGAAGACGGGTGTTGTAAAGCAATTCGGACGACTCAATGCCAGCTCAGCGAAACGCAGCGTAACAGTATCCAAATGAACATCTTATGCGAAACATTTAAGGTGTCAGAATTTCCGACGTTTCAAGCTTTCAATCCCTGTAGTCCGTCATTCATTTAGCGTAATTAGCTCGCGGTTCCGCCAGGCGAAGCCAAGAGCTGAGTAAAGCGTCAGCGCTACGGTAATCCACACTAGTACCGGCCCGGCTTCATTCCATGCGCGCACCCACCATGTCGATTTCTCGCTGACGTACTGCAGTTCTGCCATCGAAAGAAGCGCCAGAAAGAAAACGATCGTAATGATCTGCCATGAAGTTTTCTGTTTGCCAAGACGTTCTGCTGGCAGAATCCGACCCTTGGTACTGGCCATTAAGCGCAAGCCGGTAATTAGAAAATCTCGCGCGACCACAGCCGTGGCAGCCCACGCCGGCACAGCTTTAAGCGGTACCAACGAAATAAACGCCGCAGCCATCATGATCTTATCCACCAACGGATCCATCAACTTGCCAAAGTTGGTGATCACCCCGTAACGCCGGGCGATCTCACCGTCTATGAAATCCGTCAGGCCCGCGACGAGAAAGAGAATCAGCGCAGTGGTGCGCGCATATTGCCAGGAGGAATTGAGCGCCACGACAAAAAACACAGTTAGCGCCAGCCGGCTTAGAGTTATACGGTTCGCCCAGTTCATGCTGTAGCCGGCTCGCTTTGGGACGCCCCGCGCAAAGCATTGCTCGTAAATCGGGGCCGTTTCCAAATCGGAACTTTTTTCTTCAACTCTTCCACGATCCATCGACTGGCTTGAAATGCTGCTTCGCGATGTCCACTGCATACTCGCGTAAAGAGAGACGGTTCCCCAACAGGGACGAACCCAATCCGATGATGAATGATCACCGATCGCAGCCCAAATTCGATGGCGGCGTGTTCGGCAATTTGCTGCAGCTGATGTTCGGCCATTTCGCGGTGCGCTTCGTAATCGATTCCGTCGATTTCGCGCCCATCCTCGGAGCCGCGCACAATCCCCTGAAAATCGACACTCGCGCCTGCGGCAAGATCGACTCGGTTCTCTAAGGCATTAAGTCGCTCTTCTTTCAGTAAAACTTCGCAAACCGGATTTGCCATAAGGTTCAAATGCTCGCTACAGTAAGGTGCCCCCTGTTTCAAGCTGTTGGAAAAGAAGATACTAAAATGAATACGAATCAATGTGATATTGGACTGATCGGCCTGGCTGTGATGGGCGAGAACCTCGCTCTGAATCTGGAATCGAAGGGTTTTTCTGTCGCTGTGTTCAATCGTACGACTGAAGTAACGGAGAAATTTGCTGCCGAGAGAGCCAAAGGCAAAAACATTCGGCCGACACGCACGATGGAGGAATTTGTCGCGGCACTCAAGAAACCGCGCAAAGCCATGATGATGATCAAGGCCGGCAAGCCGGTGGACATTGTTATCGGCGAAATCGTGCCATTCCTCGAGCCGGGCGACGTGCTGATCGACGGAGGAAATTCTCTTTTCGCAGACACAACGCGACGCGGCAAGGAATTAGAGGAAAAAGGAATTCATTTTGTAGGCATGGGCGTTTCCGGAGGGGAAGAAGGCGCTCTGAAAGGGCCTTCACTCATGCCTGGCGGCCCGCGCGAGGCATGGGAGATTATCGCCCCCATTTTTCGCAAGATCGCTGCGCAAGTGGATGGCGAGCCGTGTTGTCGTTACATGGGCCCGAATGGCGCCGGTCATTACGTCAAGATGGTCCATAACGGCATCGAGTACGGCGACATTCAATTGATCTGCGAAGCGTATGCGATCATGAAAGATATTTTGGAGATGCAAGCTTCGGAGCTGGCCGACGTGTTCGCCGAATGGAACAAAGGTGAGCTGGATAGTTACCTCATTGAAATCACGTCCCAAATTTTTCGAAAGATCGATCCTGATACTGGGAGACCGTTGGTCGATATGATTCTTGACAAAGCGGGACAAAAGGGAACCGGCATCTGGACGCTTCAAGCGGCTATCAACCAATCTGTCGTGATTTCAACAATTAATGCAGCGGTCGAAGCGCGCGTTATCTCTGCGCAGAAAGAACAGCGCGTGGCCGCGTCCAAAATTCTGCCACAACCGAGAGTTCGAAAATTCAAAGGCAACCGGCCCCGATTCGTCGATGCAGTACGTGACGCTCTTTACGCATCGAAAATTGTTTCTTACACGCAGGGAATGGAACTTTTGCGTTCTGGAAGCACTGACTACGGATGGAATCTTAACCTCAGTGACATCGCGACCATCTGGCGCGGTGGCTGCATTATCCGCGCAAAATTCTTGAACCGAATCGTCGAAGCGTACAAGCGGGACGCGAGTCTCCGCAATCTTATGCTCTACAAATATTTTACGAGAGCTATCAAAAGAGCACAGCGCAACTGGCGCGTCGCGGTATCAGCAGCCATTAAGCAGGGCGTCGCCGTGCCGGCATTTTCCGCGTCGCTCGCTTACTTCGATAGTTATCGCTCCGCTCGGTTACCGGCAAACCTTTTGCAGGCACAACGCGATTTCTTCGGTGCCCACACTTACGAGCGCGTCGATAAACCCGGTGTGTTCCACACGGAATGGATCGACTCGGATCAGAAACCCGCGGAAAAACCGACCGAACCGAAAACACCCGAGCCGCATCAAGCGGGGGAATGAATTACCGTTAAAGCGTTGAAGCGGACGGCGCTTTGACGCTTCATCGCTCAATCGAATTAGTGAAAATCGTGTGATTCGCTTCCCACGAGTTGCTCGTGTAGGAGCGGTCTAATCTCGCGCGCTTTGATCAAGACCACGTTGTCGGAATTCTGCACATCGCCTTCGATGAGAAGAAAGGCTTCCTCTGTAATCACAAGCCGAAAGTGTTCGAATAAATCTGGCTCAACAATTGCATTTGAAACGCCGGTCTCGTCTTCCAGGCTGATAAAAACAAATCCTTTCGCCGTTCCGGGGCGCTGACGGCAAATCACGTTGCCTGCAATTTGGATGGTCGAACCGTGTCGCGCGTGAACGAGATCGATTGCTCGCCAAATATTCGGCAAACTTTCGCGCAACAGTTTCATCGGATGTGGTCCGGTGGTCAGGTTCATCGTTTCGTAATCCGCCTTCACGCGCTCAGGTAAGGTCATTGGGGCGAGCGGCGATCTTGTAGCGGCGTTTGTATCAAACGCCGAATCGGATAAACAAGCGTTCGCCCCAGCGAGCGCCTCTACAAAGTTTTTAGCCAGCAAATCATCATGCAGCATCTCTTCCACATTCCACATTGCTTCGCGGCGATGTTCGGTAAAACAATTGAATGCTCCCATTTCCGCTAATGTGCGCAGTTCGTCTTTTGAGAGCGCAACACGTCGCTTGAAATCCTCCAACGAATCGAACTGTTGCGCTTGTCGTTGCCTGACGAGTTCGTCAGCATGTTCCTGGCGTATTCCATTCACCACACAAAAACCCAGATGCACCGTGTTGTCATCGACAACTGTGCAGCGCCAGTCAGATTGCGAAACGCAAACCGGCTTGATTTTCAGCCCATGTCGCTGCGCATCCTTCACAATCGTTGCAGGCGTGTAAAAACCCATCGGCTGATTGTTCAACAGACTCGCATAAAATTCCGGCGCGCGATGCACTTTTAAATACGCGCTGCCATACGCCAGAATGGCGAAACTGATTGCATGCGATTCCGGAAATCCGTAAAGCGCAAACGATGAGATGGACTGAATAATTTTCTCGATCTTCTCCGGCGCTATGCCTTTGCATTCCATCGCGGCGCGCAATTTCGCGCAGACCTTGTTCATCCGTTCCTCGGAACGATGAAAACTCAGTGCGCGTCGCAGCTCTTCTGCTTCATCGCCGGAAAAATCGGCCATCACCATCGCAATCTTCAGCATTTGCTCCTGGAACAACGGGACACCGAGTGTGCGTTTTAAAACAGGCTCCAGACGCGGATCAAAATATGTGGGCGGTTCGCGCCCAGCGCGGCGTGCGAGATATGGATGCACCATGTCACCCTGAATCGGACCCGGGCGGATGATTGCGACTTCGATCACCACATCGTAAAAACATTGCGGCTTCATCCGCGGCAGGGTGGCCATTTGCGCGCGGCTTTCGATTTGGAAAACACCGATCGTGTCGGCCTTTTGCATGATGTCGAACGTCTTCTTGTCGTTTGTCGGAATGTGCGCCAGATCGATTGGGCGTCCGCGTTCACGGCATAATTCAAACGCGTCCTGCATCACGGACATCATGCCCAGGCCTAACAAGTCCACCTTCACGATGCCGAGATCTTCGCAATCGTCCTTGTCCCATTGGGCAACCACACGCCCCGGCATTGACGCGTTTTCCAGCGGCACAAACGAACTGAGCTTGTTCTGACAGATAATCATGCCACCGGAATGCTGCCCGAGGTGCCGCGGCAATCCATAAATTGCGCGATACAGTCTGATGAACGCCGGCATGCGTGGATGGTTTTTCGGCAAACCAGCCTGCTCGATCTGCGATTCGAGCTCGAGCGTGTGTGGAAAATCGCCACTCGCAAACAGATGGGAAAAACGATCGATGATGCTCGGAGAAAAATTGAGCGCCTTGCCGATCTCGCGAGCCGCGCTGCGGCCGCGATAACTGATAACATTCGCTGTCATCGCCGCGCCGTGTTTGCCGTAGCGACGATAAATTTCCTGGATCACTGCTTCGCGTCGATCGCCGCTGGGAAGATCCAGATCGATGTCAGGCCAGCCTTTGCGGCTCTCGTTTAGGAATCGTTCGAACACGAGATGATTTTCCACCGGATCGACCGGCGTGATTCCCAGACAATAACAAACCGCGCTGTTCGCGGCGCTGCCCCGGCCCTGGACCATGATGTTGTGTTCGCGACAGAAATTGACGATGTCCCAAACAATCAAAAAATACCCGGGAAAACCGAGCTTCGTAATGAGCGCTAACTCCTCTTCGAGCTGATGTTTCACTTTCGTGCTAATCGCGGCGTAACGCTGTTGCGCGCCGAACCACACGATGGTGCGCAAAAATGAATCCATCGTGTGACCAGCGGGCACCGGATATTCGGGAAATTCGTACCCGAGATTTTCTAGCGAAAACGTGAGCCGCTCAGCCAGGAGCGATGTGTTTTCAATTGCTTGCGGCAAATCCGCGAAAATTGCTCGCATTTGCCGATCACTCTTCAGATGGCACTCGGCGTTTTGGGCTAGCAATTTCCCGGCAGCATCCAGATGTGTGTGTTCCCGAATACAGGTAAAAACATCCAGCACTTCGCGTCCGTAAGGCTTCGCGTATTTCACCCCGTTTGTTGCGAGGAGCGCTAATCGATATGCGCCTGCCAGATGAATCAATTCACGATTCACGCGTTCTTCACCCCGAATGAAATGCCGCTGAAGTTCTATGAAAACATTCTCACGGCCAAAGGTGTCGATTAGCATTTTGATTGGTTTGTAGGGCGTTTGACTCCCTCGGTCCCGCTCGCTCGGTTTTTCAACCCGCTCGTCCATGGCGCTGGTGTCCCCGCGGCTCCATTCTGTGAAACGCTGGGAAAATTTTGCGTCTGACATAGACGCCCTACAGTTTGCAAACGAAGCATTGAACAACGCGATCAGCCCTTTCGCGAATTGCGCCAACTCGTTCCATTGCACCGCGCATTTGCCTTTCTCACTGCGCAGATGTGCCTGGGTCAACAGTTCGCACAAATTCCTGTAACCGTCGCGATTTTCGACCAGCACTGGCAGAACACTGCCGTCGTCGATCGACAATTCGCAGCCAACGATTGGTCGCACGTTGTGCTCGCGCGCGGCGACAGAAAATCGTTGCGCGCCATAAACACCGTTATGATCGAGCAACGCCATCGCCGGCATTTCCAGTTCGGCGGCTGTTTCAGCTAATTGCTCCGGGAACGAACCGCCGCGCAAAAAACTGAACGCGCTGCACGCGTGAAGTTCGACGTAGCTCACTTCTATTGTGATTCGTTAAATCGTTGAATCGTTACATCGGCCGCAATTCACGATTCTCGAATTTCGAATCACGGTCTTGTCAGTCATAAATCCCATCAATTCTCCAGGTTGCCTCCGATTCGTGACACCGAACCAGTTCTCCAGCGTCCAATTGCAGATCCCACTCGGCGCGCGTCCATGATTTTTCGTCCCACCAGTTTCCAGAAATCAAATATGGGCCGTGCAGATCGATGATTTTGCCGCCAACATCTGCGCCGCGAATGTGCATGGGGCGGTCTTCATCCAACAGGATGGATGCAGATATACTTGGCCGAAATCGACGCACCGCTGTCCGAAATGTTGGTTCGATCCCCTTCGGGCGATTGAACTCAATCGCCCCTACCTGCCATGCAAATGGTTCCATTCGAAATGCATCCGGCCGATGCGTTTCTTCCAACACCGGTGTGCCGACATGATCAGCGCCCAGAAGACCGGTCAAACGTGCGAGCGTTTCTGAGAGTTGATGCGGATTGCGTAATGTAGTTTCAAATAATCCGAATTGTTCTCTCGCAGGTTTGATCGGCTGCGCGTTCAGCGCGACCGCAACGATCGGATATTTCGATTTAAAATTTTCCAAATGCGTATGCAGCATCCGGAAGAGAAGATCGACATTGTTGGTCGGTTGCGGAATTTTGAAAATGCGCTCGTAAATTTGTTTGTTCGTGAAGGTGATCCGCAGGGTGAGTTCTTTTGTGACGAGATAAATTCCGCTCAACTGAATGGCGAATTGCTCCAAAAACCGGCGAAGCATAAAGAGAAGTGGCTCGGCGGTTTCAATTTCGTTTTCAAATTCGAAGCTCTCTTCAAACGACTCCGGCGGCCGGATTAATTTAAGCATTCGATCAGATTGCGCATTCGCCCGTTCCCACATTCGGATTGCTTCTGGGCCAAGTCGCGCACCCAACTGCTCCCGATCCAGGGCCACAAACTGCCCAAGGGTATGAATTCCCCACTTATGCAGGATAGTCAGAATCTCCTGAACTGATTTATCTGCTGGGCGTTGGGCGTTTCCTTTTGCGGTTAAAGAGCGCTTCATGCGCCCAAATTAAACAGTCCGAGGAATATGTTCAAGTGAACATTTAAGAGTACAGCCTCAAATTATTTCCACTGGACATTTCGGTAACGCTTGCAGAAAGGCGCGCCCGTAGGGCCTGGTCACAATCCGATTGTCGAGAATGACGATAATGCCGCGGTCGCTCTTTGTTCGAATCAAGCGGCCGACCCCTTGTCGCAGTTTCAGAACCGCTTCGGGCAGCGAATACTCAGTGAACGGATCGCCCCCGCGCTCCTCGATCAATTCGAGTTTCGCCTCGATCAGTGGATGATCGGGCACCGCAAAGGGCAGACGCGTAATGATCACATTCGAAAGAGCCTCGCCGGGGACATCGACGCCCATCCAAAAGCTGTCGGTGCCAAAAAGAACGCTGCGCGGCGTGGTCTTGAATTGATCAAGAAGTTTTCCGCGCGGCGCGCCGCCGCCCTGCACCAGCAGATTGAATTTCTTTTGCGAAAAGAATTGCGCCATTCGCTCTGCCACCTGCTGCATCCCGCGATAATTCGTGAAAAGGACGAATGCGCGACCGTCCGTTTTCTCGACAAAATGCGCGACCCAATGTTCGAGCGCTTCCTCGTATTGAGCGTCGCGCGGATCGGGCATTTTCTTGACGATGAACATCTTCATCTGTTTTTGGAAATCGAACGGTCCCCCTAGCAATGCCGGCTCGGCTTCCTCCGCGCCGATGCGTTGCCGGAAATAAGCGAGATCCTTGCGACCCACTGAGAGTGTCGCGCTCGTCATAATACACGAACAATTGTCGCGAAAAATCATTCGACGCAGGACAGGAGCGATATCGATCGGCGCAGCGTTAAGCGTGAGAAATAGTGCGGTTTTTCCCGTGCGCTCCACCCAATAAACATGCTCGCGGCGGTTTTGCTCGAGAAACGCTGCGATCCCGGTGCGGTCCTCATGAATCCGCCGGCCATATTCCTGTAATTCCGCTTTTAGAAACTCGTCTTCAGCCCGTTTTACGACCTCGGCTATCCGATTCTGCAAGGTGATCATGCGACCCGTGATTGTGTCCGAAACGAGATCGGCATCGCGTACACGAAATTCGCGGCCCTTTTTGAAATCGCATTTGGATTCAACCGCGGCGAAAAACTTCTCCGCGTCATCGACCAGGTCGGCCGCGAGGCGTACGCCCTCAGCATCGCGCATCACGGTGAACAGGCCCTTGCGTGTTCGGGCATTGTAGAGCCGCTGGATTGTCGATCGTAGCCCGTATTGCGAAACACGGACGCCGACTCGCCGTGACGCAATCTGCTCGACGGTGTGTGCTTCATCCAAAACGAGAAAATCATTCGGAAAAATGAAACCGCTCTCGCGCTCCGCCTGCAATTCCGGGTCGCCGAGCAGGATGAACAGAAGCGTGTGATTAATCACCAGAACGTCGGCTGCCAGCAGACGTTTGCGCGCTTGCTGATAAAAACAGCGTTGATCCTGGCCGCACGTTTTCTGCGTGCAGATGTGCGCTTCACTGCAGACCTGTAGCCACACTTTGGGATCGGGCTCGACCGATAGATCGCTGAGCGAACCGTCGCGCGTTGTGCGCGCCCATTCCGCCAGCCTCTTCAGCTCATTTTGCTCCGGTCCCGTGAAAAGCTCATTGGCTTGCTGCAGCGCGCGTTCCAATCGGCGCGGGCAAAGATAATTTTGGCGTCCCTTGATCAACGCGGCCTCAAACTCGACCGGAAGAATCTTCTTCAGAATGGGGATGTCTTTGTAAAGAAGCTGCTCTTGAAGATTAATCGTGTGAGTCGAGACGATGGCCTTTTTGTGCTGCTCGATTGCCCATAAAATTGCCGGCGTGAGATAAGCTAGGGATTTACCCACACCAGTTCCCGCTTCGACTACCAAATGGCGCTCTTCCTCCAGCGCGATCGCGACGGCGGCTGCCATTTCCTGCTGTTGCGGACGGAACTCGAAGTTCTTCGCCTTCGACAGCGGCCCGTTCTGCGAAAAAAACGCGCGGACACGTTCAACAAAATCACTGCCCAAGCTGTCCTTCAGTGCGATCATAACATTGCTTCGGGCTTCACTGCGCGTGAGCGACGCAAAACGCAGGCGATCATTGTATATTTACGCGGCTTCGTCATTCGGATTTCATCATTCGAGGGTCGAATTGCAGTTTTGCCCGCGATTTGGCACGCGCCACTGATTTGAGTACGGTATTTGAGACGAGACCATCTAGATCGCAATGAAACTCCTCGACCGATACGTCATTCGCAATTTCTTGCAGGTCTATCTTTACTGCATCGCCGGTTTTATCTCCATCTGGCTCATTTTCGATGTGAGCGATAACATTTCGACGTTCATCGATGAGCGCGTAAGTCTTCTTCTGGTGGCTCGTTATTACGCCACGCAGATCCCGCAGGTTCTCATCATTCTGCTGCCAGTTTCGCTGCTCTTGTCGCTGCTTTTTGCTCTGGGTCGAATGTCGCGGTCCAACGAAATTGTCTCCATGCTCACGGCGGGCATCAGTCTCCCGCGCGTGCTGAGGCCGTTGATCGGCATGGGGTTGCTCACTGTGGCAGCCAGCATGGTGCTCAACTATTCGCTTGCACCGCATGCAGAACTGGCCCGCAAGAATTTTCTTTCCGAAGCGCAGGCGCGCCCCAGTCGCTACATTCAGGGACAAATTTTTCGCAATCGCACCGACTTGCGTACTTGGTTCATTCAAAATTTCCTTCCTCGCGGCAGCACGTTCAATAACGTTCAGGTGCTTCAACAGGACGCGAACGACAATATCGTTACGAATTATGTCGCAAGTCGCGCTTCCTACCGCCCGGAAACCAAAACCTGGGATTTGGAGAACGTAAAGGTCGTTCACTATGATCACGCGGGAAATATCGTTGATGAGCAGATTTTTCCTTCACTCAAGATCGAGCACTGGAGTGAGACCCCGTTTAGGCTCGGCAGCGCAAATGAACGCGCGGAATTTCTAAGCCTGCCGGAATTAAGAGAATATTTGCATTTCAATGCGGATTTTCCCGCTACGTTGCTCGCGCCGTTTCGGACACATCTGCAGTATCGGTTTGCCTTGCCATGGACCTGTTTAGTTGTTGTCTGCATTGCTGCGCCGCTCGGAATCGGCTACTCACGGCGAGGTGTGTTGTCGAGTGTTGCCGCTGCGGTTTTTCTGGTCTTTTCAATGAACTTCCTGGTGCACCTGTTTCTCGCGCTCGGCGAAGGTGACCGCGTCTCTCCATGGGTGGCGGCATGGACGCCGAACCTTCTTTTTGCCGGGATTGGCCTGTATCTGCTCTATTTGCGAGCGTCCAACCGCGAAGCGCCCGGTCTTCATCTTTTCGCCACGCGTCGTATGGTATCACGATGAACCCGCTTCCGAATGAATGGGCGATCACGCACCGGGCAGACGTCTGCGCGATGACGCATCGACCTTTTGTTCCAGGAGAATACTTCTACACGCTGCTCTACCACAGCGCTGCTGGCTATCGGCGCGAGGATTTGAGTGAGGAGGCGTGGCAGAACCGGAACGAAAACATTCAACCATTTTCATTTTGGAAATCGCGCTACGAGCCATTGCCGCCGAAGCCGCCCGAACCTCTGCCGAGGGAAAATGCAGAACAACTCTTTCGCCGTTTGATTGGATCGGAGAATCCGCCTGCAAATGCTTGCTACGTCTTGGCCGCGATGCTTGAGCGCAAGCGCGTTTTGAAACAAGTGAAGACGGAAGAGAGTACCAATGGGCGTGTTTTGATTTACGAACACGGCGCAACCGGCGATGTATTCATCGTACCCGATCCGCAATTGCGGCTCGACGAGCTGGAAAACGTGCAAAACGAAGTGGCGGACCTGCTCCAGACCGCGGCACATGATTGAAAGATCGACATGCTTCTTCCCTGGTTTTTCGAACAATTTCCTCTTTACCTCGCGCCAATGGCTGGGGTGTCCGACAAAATTTTCCGGCAGCTCTGCAAAGAATATGGCGCTGACGTTCTCACGACCGAATTCGTTTCTGCCGAAGGAATTTTCCGCCGCAATGCGCGCACGCGTGAGTACCTGGATTTTGATGAGATAGAACGGCCAATCGGTGTGCAACTCTTCGGTGCCGACGTCAAGCACATGGCGGAAGCGGCGTGCCAGGTCGTTGATTGGGTGCGTCCAGATTTCATTGATCTGAACTTCGGCTGTCCTGTCAAAAAAGTAGTCTCCAGAAATGGCGGCTCCGCATTGTTGAAAGATTGTCCGACTTTGGCCAGCGTCGCGACTGCGGTAGTTCGAGCGATCGCGCCAGTGCCGGTGACGGCCAAGATTCGCATTGGCTGGGATGCCAATTCGATCAACGCCACGCGCGTAGCACGCCTGCTCGTTGATGCAGGAATCGCGGCGATAACTGTGCACGGTCGCACACGCGCGCAAGGTTACGCTGGCGCCGCGGATTGGGATATCATCGGCGAAGTTGCCGCTGCTGTTCCGATTCCGGTTATCGGGAACGGCGACCTATCCAGTGCCGCCGACATCGCGAAACGACGGCGTGAAAACGGAGTCGCGGGCGCGATGATCGGTCGCGCGGCCATGAGCGCCCCATGGATGTTCAATCAGATCAAAGAGTATTTCGCCAGCGGGCTGATGGTGGATGCACCCAGCCTATCGGAAAAGTGGAACCTAGTTCTGCGCCACTGCCAGCTCGCGGTTCTCGAATGGGGCGCGGAGGAACCCGCAATTCGATCGATGCGCGCGCGCCTGATGGCTTATTCGCGGACGATGCCCAATGCGAAACGGTTGCGTGAAAACTTTGCACATGTGTCGACACTCGCCGAAGTTAAGGCGATCGCGGAAGAAGATGTTTTGAATAAAGAAAGTACGAGTACGGAGCATGAAAAAGTTGAAAATGCGATCCCTGCGTTGCTGCTTTCATAATGTTTTTCGATGACGACGGAATCCACCGCTATCAATTATAAGATCGGCAATGAGCGCCTGATCAGCGTTACCGAAACAGCGGCGCGCAAGCTAGAGTCGCTGCTTGAAGAAAAAGGCAAGCCAAACGGGGCGCTACGTCTCGCCGTCGTCGGCGGCGGATGCTCCGGACTGCAATATGTCATGGATTTGATAGATGGCCCGAAGGAGCGCGATATCCTGGTTCCGACCTCAAATGTTCGCCTAGTTGTCGATCCAAAGAGCGCGCTTTTTGTCAGCGGCTCAGTGCTCGATTACAGCGAAGACCTGCAAAAAGGCGGCTTCAAAGTCACGAATCCGAATGCCGTTGCGCACTGCTCTTGCGGAGAAAGTTTCGCAGTATAGAAGGATGTCGAAATACGCAGCGTGGCTGCGATTTGACGAAGCGATTGGGCCTCGGTTACTCTCCACTCACTCCAATTTGCGAAGGCTCCTGCGTTGCTGTCGCGCGGTCTCTTTCCACGCCCGGAGCATCAATCTTGATGCGAGTTAACCTGCGAAGCTCGCGCTGATTCTGCCATTCGTGCGCTGTGCTAACAATCGCAGGAGAATTCTGTCATCTCCCTGACTTGTCGGAGAGGATTCGGTCCAACAATCTGCATGAAGCGTGCGTTGTTCAAAATTGAATACGTAAAGATTTTTCTTCATGTTTCCGGTGGGGTTTCCTTACACTTTCATGACGTCCGCTTCCTTGTGCTTGAGATGATCGTCGACGGACTTGACGAAGCGGTCGGTGAGCTTTTGCACTTCTTCCTCCACATCGCGAAAACCGTCTTCGGTTAATTCACCTGCAGTCTTGAGTTTTTTGGCTTCGTCGAGTGCAGTGCGGCGGTTGGTTCGCACACGCACACGCGCTTCCTCGGCCATTTTGCCCAGGGAACGGACCAGGTCCTTGCGTCGTTCTTCAGACAACTCTGGGATTGGCAGCCGAATGATTTTTCCATCAATCGCAGGCGTGATGCCAATCTTCGATTCCTTGAGCGCCCGCTCGATGTCCTGCACCGTGCCAGCGTCGAATGGCTGAACAACGAGCAAACGCGACTCGGGCGTGGTGATCAACGCAAGCTGCTTTAGTTTCATAGTCGATCCGTAAGCGTGGACATCGACGTTTTCTACGAGACCGGGCGAAGCCTTGCCCGTGCGCACCGTGGCAAATTCATGCACCATATAATCGACGCTTTTATCCATCGACATCTCGGCCTCCAGAAGAATGTCATCTCTGCTCATGTCGCTAAAGTGTTACGTCGATGGAAGCTCATCGCAAACCAGTGTCCCGATTTTTCGCCCAAGCACTGCATCGCGAATGTTAGTGGGATTATTCATGTCAAAGACGACAATGGGTATTTTGTTGTCCATGCAGAGACTGAACGCGCTCGAGTCCATTATTTGTAAACGTTTCGTGAGCGCTTCCGAAAAAGTGAGCCGGTCGTAGCGGCGCGCGTTTGGGTGAGTATTCGGATCGGAATCATAAACTCCATCGACCTTGGTGGCCTTTAGAATGACGTCGGCTCGAATCTCGCTCGCTCGCAACGCTGCTGTCGTGTCGGTGGAAAAGTATGGATTACCAGTGCCGGCAGCAAAAATGACAATACGACCGAGTTCAAGATGCCGAATAGCGCGTCCCAGGATGAACGGCTCTGCCACATTTCTCATGTCGATAGCCGACTGGACCCGAGTTTCGATACCCATTTGATCAAGCGTGCTGCGTAACGCCAGTGCGTTGATCACGGTAGCGAGCATACCCATATAGTCTGCGGTAGTTCGATCCATCCCGCGATGCGACGCCGACAAACCGCGCCAGATGTTTCCACCCCCAATGACGATTGATACCTGTACGCCGAGATCGCGGACCTCTTTTATCCGTTCAGCAATCTCACGCACAACGGTTGGCGAAATGTTGTCGCGTCCCCCCCTTTCTTGCATTGCTTCACCGCTCAGTTTGAGAACGATGCGTTTATATGCTGGTCGCTCCGTTTGCATCAGTAACTCACAATGATCAACAGAAGATATCGATCTTGGAAAGCATAAACGCACCGTTATCCCGAGCCGCGAGGATGGCTTGGGAACTCATATCGGCTGACCGGTCACAAGGTACGTTTGCGTAATGCTCTCGCCTTTGCGAAGTCCTTCGCTTTGCTCAGGATGACGACATACGGTG
>DATHHK010000074.1:0-6227 GCA_035317225.1 Candidatus Udaeobacter sp.
ACAAAGAAGATAGCCGTACCAACATAGCGCCTTTGACGCGAAATCCCGGTGTAGCCCGCCACCGCTACCTTGGGTAACACCGGAATCGCGATAGCTTGCTTTACAACGTGCGACTGTCCAATCGGGATGTGCATCCATGCAGTCCTGAAGACAGCCTGCGATTCCCGGAGCGTTCGAGCCCATCAGCGCCGGTTGGATGGTTTGATCGGTCCGATGTTCCAGCGCAGAAACCTGGTAGCGTCGATCTGCATTGCGCAAACAAAGGTCTGCAGTGAATCGTGGCATGCTCATTTCATTCATCTCCTTGTTTAAGTTTACCTCCTGCTTCGATCACGCTAAGCGCTGTTTCAGAAGATTCAGCGCCCTCGGTCTGCTCGGCTCGGGCCGAAGATGCATTGAAACGTCGGATGACGTAATCCCGTAATCGTTTCAGCCACGCGAGACTTCCCGTTAACACAAAAAGAACGGAACCTGCCCCAGACAGCGAGATTCCCGTTTCACACTAGCTCCGATAGACTTCTCCGGTTCAACTGATCCTTGGGCGCATGGCCAGCGTCCCAGTACGCCGGCGATGTTCACTGTGGTTGCCGTGACATGAGCAGGCCGATTCAAACGTAACTGGCGGTGCCGCTGCCGCACCGAAAAGAAACGCAACTGCGGCAATCATGAACATTTCGCGCGTCATTGCGCCCGTTCATATCATTTTGTCATTGCCCTGTGGAGAGCAAAAGAGCACAATTCATCGTGTAAAACTACTGGAATACCATCGCTGACACTCTCGACAGTCTGACTAAGGCGCGATTATGAAATTTACGTAATCATAGAGCGTACGACAAGATGTCCGTTGAGAGCAAGAAAGAGATCCAGCTCGAGATCGCCCATGTCTTGTTCATCGACATCGTTGACTACTCGAAGCTTTCGATTAACGAGCAGCGCTCAGCTGTTGATGAGCTGACGCGAATCGTCCGTGCGACCGAGCAATTTCAAAAAGCGGAGGCGTCTGAGCGTCTGGTCAAAATTGCCACCGGCGATGGCGTGGCGTTGGTCTTTTATACCAGTCCTGAGGCGCCCGTTCGCTGCGCGGTGGAACTGACCCGAGCGCTCAAAGATCACCCGCGCTTGCGCGTACGCATGGGAATACACAGTGGGCCGGTTAGCGGAGTGGTCGATGTTACCGGTCGCGCAAATCTCGCCGGTGCCGGTTTAAATCTGGCGCGACGTGTGATGGACTGCGGCGACGCGGGCCACATCCTGCTCTCTAAACACCTCGCTGAAGATCTGACCGAGTTCGAGGAATGGCGACCGCTACTGCACGATCTGGGTACATGCGAAGTAAAGCACGGGGTGCAGGTAGCCATCGTTAATCTGTGGTCCGACGACGTGGGGAACCCTCAGCTCCCACAAAAGTTTCAAGCTCTCAGGAAACACCGCGCCCGAGTGCGCTGGGCTGAAGTGGCAACTGCATTGCTTTTACTCGCCGGCATCGCAACGGCTTTCGTTCTGATTTCCAAGAAATCAGCAAGATCGAGATCAATTGTTCCGGAAAAAAGTATCGCGGTGCTTCCATTTGAAAACCGTAGCGAGGAAAAAGACAACGCCTACTTTGCCGAGGGCATTCAGGACGAGATTCTGACGCGCTTATCAAAGATCGCAGATCTGAAGGTCATCTCACGGACATCCACGCAGCATTATAAAAGCACACCGGAAAACCTGCCTGAGATTGCTAGACAACTTGGCGTTGCGCACATCTTGGAGGGAAGGGTCCAAAAGAGCGGCGATGTTGTGCGTGTGAACGTGCAACTCATCAAAGCAGCCGATGATTCCCATTTATGGGCAGATACCTTTGATCGGAAATTGACCGACCTGTTTTCCGTCGAGAGTGAAGTGGCTAAAGCCATAGCCGAGCAATTGCGCGTCCATCTTACCGGTCGGGAAGAGCAAGTCATTGCTGCTACACCCACAGACAATCCCGAGGCTTACGATGCCTACTTACGTGGCCTGGCTTATAACGTGCAAACGGTATACACACCTGCCAACGCACTTGGCGCGCAGAAATACTTGAGAGAAGCAGTGCGATTGGACCCGAAGTTCGCGCTTGGTTGGGCGCTACTGTCAATTGCAGACGCGCGCGGCTACATCACACAGAGTCTTCAACCAACGGCCGCGCTGCGCGAAGAGGCACGGCAAGCCGCCGAAACTGCGCTCGCTCTTCAGCCCAATCTGGGCGAGGCCGTATTGGCGAAGGGCTCCTACTACTACTATTGTCTAAAGGATTACGATACCGCGGTGCGTTACTTGGAACGCGCACGTCAGCTCCTGCCGAACAGCAGCCAAATTCCTGCGTTGCTGGCCTCTGTTGCGAGGAGACGAGGCGAGTGGGACCGAAGCGAGTCGTATTTCAACCAAACCGAGCGGCTCGACCCTCGCAACGTTAACCTGCTTGGACAGCATGCACAGTTGTATATCGAGCTTCGCCGTTTCCCCGAAGCTCTGCGTAAGTTTGACCAGATTCTCGAAATCATGCCGGACGACGTCGACACCATTGCGGCAAAGGCGGCTATCGCACAAGCTGAGGGCGATCTGCCGCGGGCCGCCACGCTCCTCGCCTCAATCCACCCGCCGGCCGACGACCCCCAGGCGTTGGAAACAAAAGTTTATCAAGCGATCCTGGAACGCCGTCCTGCACAAATCATCCCTCGGCTAAAGGAGATATTAGCCAAGCCTGATCCGGCGTTGGGTTCTATCACTGGCGAACTGCGCTTTTATTTAGGATGGGCGCAGGACGTCGCCGGCGATCATACCGCCGCTCAGGAGAGCTGGCGTCAGACGCGCAGCGAACTGGAACCTTTTCTGAAAGAAGAGCCGGAAAACTTTGGCCTCATGGGGTATCTCGCGCTGGCCAGTATGGGCCTTGGCGACAAAGCCGCCGCATTCAAACTGATCGAGCGAGCGATAGCCGTGATCCCGATCGAGAAAGATGCCGTGGCTGGTCCTATTCCGATCGAGTTCCTGGCCCGGGTGTCGGCACGCGCGGAGGAGCCCGACCGCGCCATAGCCGCGCTACAGAAACTGCTCTCGATACCATACGATGGCGCACTGGCTCAGAACGTTCCACTTACTCCTGCGCTGCTCCGGCTCGATCCGATGTTCGATCCGTTGCGGAACGATGCGCGCTTCCAATTGCTGGCATCGGGCGGGACGAAACAGTGAAGGGTTCCGAGTTTAGAACAGAAGTCGTTTCGAATTCGGTCCCCTCTCCTACTGCATCTGCCTTGGCCGCGAAATCGATGGGCGGCTTTTAGCGTCCCACCGGCATGGACGTGGCGTGGCGATTCTTACTGGTTCGCTGAGTATACTCCTTCGGCGACCGGTGAATCGGTCAATCCCGGTTTGAACGCGATCGCCCTTAACGTCCTTCCGTACACCGTAGTGGCGTCCCCTTTCGGCGCTGCTATTATATGTGGGCCGGTTGGCGTCGGCGGGATATTGGGGTCATCCGACCAGCTCAAAGAAGCTCCCAATGTTTTCGTCTCGATTGTGACCTTAATGTCTTGGTTGGCGGGACCGGTCTTGCTTGGTGGAGTCAGCGTCGGTGTCGCGCACTGCGTGACTGCTTCCTTTTTTTCGCAAGCTGACAGAATCGCCAGTGCGACGCCCGCACAAATAATGCTAGTTAGTATTTTCATGTGTTTCTTTGTTTGTGTGAACAAGCCTTTCGTTCACGGTTAACCCTGCGGGAAGAGGGTCAGGTGGAGCTCTGGGAGTAGCCTAACAGACTTAGCGCTGGGGGATTTTGGCCGCCCGGGAGAGGCAATGTCAACAGTATTTTTTAATTAATCGCACGCGTCGGATATCCTCTTTTTAGTCTGTTCACAGCAAAGGTAACGCGATATGAACAGGTGCAAATGAAGCGCGCTTTGTTCGCTCTATTAGCCTTCTTTGTCGTTGGTTCGGCGCTGGGTCAATCGCCAGAATCAACCAAGATTCGCATCACAACTTGGAATCTGGAACGGTCAAATCAATTCGCGGTAAATTGCTGCTTTACGTTTCCGAAACGCAATCAGCTTTTCGTCGCCTGTACAACCTGTCTCCATCAAAGTTCGTTGGTCGACTGGAGGCGACCTGCGCGCGGAGTAGCTTTCCGTAAAAGAAGTAGCCTGCGCCGAGAAGAATCACGGAAAGCACCAGTGAGCAAACGTGAATACGCAATGCTCCTGAGTTGGGAAACGACAGGACAGCAATGGAACTTAAGGTGACGTGGATGGCTAGCAACGTGATGTAAGTCCAAAAGATAAGCCCCCGGAAATCGAATGTGATCCAATTGCCGCCTCCCTTTGAGTGAACGCCTGATCGAGAAAGTAGATGGGAACCCCCAGCAGCCCAAGAAACAGACAAATGATCAGATGTTTGCGCCAAGTGGACATCATATCCCTCCAGCAAACCGGATTTACAGGGATTCTCAGCGATAGGTTCGCTGCCGGTGATCATTTTTCCGATTGCACGCGCGCATCTCAGAAATTTGCAGCACGTTCTGAACAGCTAATTAGGGACAACTGTTGTTACGCAGGAGATGCAAACGTGCACGGCACAAGTTTACTCGCGCAGCCGAATCGGTCGCGACGTGAGATCGAGTTTACCCGATGACATGACTCGCTCGATGAAACCGGTGTCGTAATTTCCGGCCCGGAATTCTCCATTACGCATGATGGCGGCATGAAACGGCACAGTGGTCTTGATGCCGGTGATGTAGTACTCGTCGAGTGCACGCCGCATTCGCTCGATGGCATTGATTCGAGTCGCGCCCACCGTGATGATCTTTGCGATCAATGAATCGTAATAGGGCGGCACAGTGTAACCGGTGTAAACGTGCGAATCGATTCGAACGCCGCGACCACCTGGCGCATAATAGAAATCGATTCGACCCGGTGTTGGTTGGAAATCCTTCGCCGGATCTTCCGCGTTAATGCGACATTCAATCGCATGAAGCCGGGGCGTTGCACGCGCGACGTGTTCCGAAAGCGGCTCACCGGCAGCGATACGGATTTGTTCCTTCACCAAATCGCACCCGTAAACCTCCTCCGTAATCGTGTGTTCGACCTGGATGCGAGTGTTCATCTCGATAAAATAAAAATGCTTGTTCGAATCGACCAGGAATTCGATCGTGCCTGCGTTTTCGTACCCGACAGATTTGGCCAGCTTAATCGCGGCATGTCCCATTTTTTTGCGCAGACTCGACGTCATGAGAGGTGATGGGCATTCTTCGATCACTTTCTGGTTGCGCCGCTGAATGGAACAATCGCGTTCGCCCAAATGCACCATGCGACCATGACTATCGGCAACAATCTGAAACTCGACATGATGCGGATTGACGATGAGCTTCTCGAGATAAACCTGGTCGTTACCGAAGGCTTTCTCGGCTTCGTGACGCGCACTGTGAAAGGCTGATTGCAAGCTCGGTTCATTGTGCGCCATGCGCATTCCCCGTCCGCCTCCGCCGGCGGTCGCTTTGATCATTACTGGATAACCGATTTTCCTTGCGATTTTGATCGCGTCGCTTTCTGTCTCGACGATCCCGTCGCTCCCTGGCGTCACCGGCACGCCGGCTCTTCGCGCCGCAGCCCGCGCGGCATTCTTATCACCCATCGCTTGCATGGCCTGTGAAGAAGGCCCGATGAACTTGATATTGCAGCTTTCGCAAACTTCCGCGAAATGGGGGTTTTCGGCGAGAAATCCATAGCCTGGATGAATGGCATCCACGTCGCCAATCTCCGCGGCGCTCATGATGCGATCGATCTTGAGATAACTTTCCGTGCTAGGCGCCGCACCGATGCAAATCGATTCATCCGCAAGTTGCACATGGAGTGAGTCGACGTCGGCTTCGGAATAGACCGCGAGGGTTCGGATTCCGAGCTCCTTGCAGGCGCGAATTACGCGCAGCGCGATCTCACCACGATTGGCAACCAAGACTTTCTCGAACATAAGGTGAGGCGATTCCGGCGCGCCCGGCGGTCGCGCCCTACCATATTGTCCTAACGGACCTTAAAAAGCACTTGGCCGAACTGCACCGGCTTGCCGTTTTCAGCCACGACTTCGGCGATGACACCGCTGGTTTCTGCCTTGATTTCATTCATCACTTTCATCGCCTCGATAATGCAAACCACTGTTTCCTCCGTAATCGTTTTTCCAATATCAACAAAAGGCGAGCCGTCCGGCGACCCAGCACGATA
>DATHHK010000075.1:0-2346 GCA_035317225.1 Candidatus Udaeobacter sp.
CCGAGCAAGATTGCCCGGGTCTACTTGGATTTGCCTTGCGACGAGAAGATCATACTGAGGGAGAGAAATATTGGCTGTCCGGATATAAGACTTTCAAAAGCGTAGAACCATTTCCACCTCCAGGGATACTCTACTCAACGCGACAACATCCTATTCAAGGCTTCACGTGGTCGGATTTTTCCGCGAAACCGGAGCATGATTACACGTATGAAGTGTTTGCCCTGAGAGGCGTGCCTGCGACTCCGCAAGAGGCCGAAAAAGTAGCCGTCAAGATTCGGACTGAGAGTGAGCATGGCAGGACCAATCATGTGCATTTTAACCGCGGGGCCGCAGCATCGCAGGAGTACACGCGGTTGTTTGGCGACAAGCGGCCCGAGGGAGTGGGACCGTCGGCGTTCACATGGCTTTCGCGCGGCGCAGCCGAATCCATCGCGGAGTTCATTGGGCGTGCCGTTGGACCAGGTTGGGGACTGCGCGTCGGCGCTTACGAATTCACCGATGAGACGGTGCTCAAAGCGCTCGGCGCTGCCCGCGACCGCGGTGCCGATGTGGCGGTCCTTTATCACGCAAAAAATGACGAACAAAAGATCGCTAATGAGGCGGCCATCCAGAAATTCGGCCTGGAGAATATTTGCCAGCCCCGCAATGCGCAGGGCCTGACCCTTTCACATAACAAAACCATCGTGTTAATGAAAGCCGGCGTGACACAAGCAGTGCTCACTGGCTCGACCAATTTCAGTGTCGGAGGAATTTATGGGCACAGCAACGTTGTGCACATTTGCGAGAGGGATGATGTCGCGGCGAAATATTTATGGCTGTGGAATGAACTGAAGAAGAACACGCCGAAATCTGGGGATGCAGGCGTGCTGGCCGGTAAGACGCCGCTTCCAGGCGATCCGCTCGCGAAACAAATCACTCCTATTTTTAGTCCGCGCGATTCTATGCAGGCATTGGACTGGTATGCGGAGGAGGCCAAAGGCGCGAATGACGCGCTGTTCATGACGTTTGCCTTCGGCATGAACGAGCGTTTCCAGGATGCGTACCGAACTGGAACCGCCAAACTGCGTTACGCGTTGATGGAAGCGATGAGCGGACCGACCAGGACCAAAGAGCAGCGCCTCGCCAACGAAGCCGCAATCATCAAGCTAAGGAAAATGAAAGCGAACAAGTTCGCGATTGGATCGCGCTTAGGTAAAGGCGCGTTCAACCACTGGCTCGTAGAGCAGCTCTCAGGTTTGAACGTTCACGTGCGATATCTCCATACGAAATACATGCTGGTCGATCCGTTAGGCGCCAATCCGCTGGTAGTTTCCGGTTCTGCGAACTTTAGTGACGCTTCGACTACCAATAATGACGAGAACATGCTGATCATTCGCGGCAACCCTCGCGTTGCCGATATTTATCTTGGCGAGTTCATGCGTCTCTACCGCCACTTTGCATTCCGCGACTGGCTTACGCAACATCCGGGAGCCGACGAAGTGCAAGTCGGACATCTCGATGACACCGATCAATGGTGGAAGCGCTACTTTGGCGACAGCTTCGAATCTCGGCAACGCAGCTACTTCGCCAGTTAGATTATTGTAGTGGCGGCTGCCCGCTCGCGAAGACTTTCAGAATGTTAGCCGCGATCCGTGACTCAAAATTTTGCCGCCTCAGGCGGGGCGATACACGGCATAACCTCGAGGCGGCGCCCAGAGATCGACCCAGCCTGACTCGTTAGTCCATTTTTCCTCCGGCACCCCTGCGTCATCGTGACCGCGCCACGCCGCTGGAGCAAGCCGCGTGCTGTTCCACCGTGTTTGAACCCACGTGCCATTCCAACTACCTCGGTTGTTTAACACAAAAACCAGTCCGCTCTGGTGACCGTCGCCCATCCGTTGCATGACATAGAGATCGTCGTTTACGAAAAGCACCTGCGCCGCGCCGGCAGCATGTTGTTCGTGAGCTTTAATGAGCGCCTTGATACCGCTTTGATTATTGGGCTGGGCAAGATCCCAGTTGAAGTAATCCTGCCAGAAGACGCACGGATAACCTTCGTGCGTAAGTATAAAGGCGTAAGCGAGCAGCTTGTCATTAATGAGCGGACTGTCACGCACCACGTCGTGGTTTTCGACGAAAGTGACAGCTTGCGCGGGGCGGTCCCATACCAGGACTCCGCGTTCTGCGAGATTGCGGAGGCTGAATCCATAGCTGTCGCACAAGTCTCGCAGACGCCAGCGCAGCGGGAAATCAAATGCACCGACCGGATTGTCCGACCACGCATTTGCTTCATCCAGCCAATCACCGATCGTGCGTTCACTGTCCCAGCATTCACCGACGGCGTACGGTTTGAAGCTGGTGCTTCCG
>DATHHK010000076.1:0-2263 GCA_035317225.1 Candidatus Udaeobacter sp.
ACTGTTATGAAAAAAATCGGAATTCTTTTTGGCCAGGAACACAGTTTCCCACCGGCATTCGTGGAGCGGGTGAATCAGAAAACCGGCGGCAAAGACATCGTCGCGGAATTTGTCAAAATCGACAAGGTGATTCAGGGAGAGCCGTGCGGTTCGACGTGGTCATCGACCGCATCTCGCAGGACGTACCGTTTTATCGTGCGTGGCTGAAAAATGCAGCGCTCACCGGCACTGCAGTCGTGAATAATCCGTTCTGGTGGAGCGCCGATGAAAAATTCTTCAACAACGCGCTGGCGACCAAGATCGGCGTCGCCGTGCCGCGTACTGTGTTGCTTCCGTCAAACCAACCGCCGACGGACACGAACGACGAATCATTTCGCAATCTCGGATACCCGCTCGATTGGGAAGGAATTTTCAGTTATGTCGGCTGGCCGGCATTTTTTAAACCGTTCGCAGGTGGCGGTTGGAAGAATGTCTATCGCTTGCATAACCCGGAGGAATTTTATCGCGCCTACGGCGAGACTGGCCAGCTGGTGATGATGTTGCAGGAAGAAGTGAAATTCGACATGTACTTCCGCTGCTATTCAATCGATCAACGGCATGTTCGGATTATGCCATACGAGCCGCGGCATCCTTATCACCTGCGGTATCAAACCGAATGGCAGGCACCGAAAGAAATCCTCCAAAGAGTCGAGCAGGATGTGCTGACGCTGAACCAGTTTCTGGGTTACGACTTGAACACGGTCGAGTTCGCGATTCGCGACGGCGTGCCGGTCGCGATCGATTTTTGCAATCCCGCCCCGGATGCGGAAGCGGCCAACGTCGGTCAGGCAAATTTCGAATGGGTGGTCGAAGCGGTCTCCGAAATGGCAATCCGTAAAGCGCGCGAACACAAACCTGGACGTGATAATTTGAGCTGGGGCAAATACGTGCAAGCCGCGGTGACAAGGCGAGCGCTGGGCGAGCTCGCGTAAGAAATAACGTGAAGGCGAAGGTGGATCGACCGCCCCGCGGACGACGCCAAACAAATGCGGCTTGGCCGCCTGATTTTAGTATCGAGCGCGCCGCGGACCAGTCCGTCCGACTGGCAGACAAGGGACTGCTCGATCCACGATGACAGCGAGCCGTTTTTGACGGAAGTTTCCTACCCCTGATGAGCGCAAAGCAGCACACGTTTACTCTCGGCATCGAGGAGGAATTTGCGATCATTGATCCGGAGACACGCGAGCTTCGGTCGCACATCCAGGAGATCCTCGAGGGCGGGAAAGTTACGCTCAAAGAGCAAATCAAGCCGGAGATGCACCAATCGGTCGTTGAGCTCGGCACTGAAATTTGCCAGTCGGTTGTCGATGCGCGTGCCCATGTGATCGAACTGCGCAGCAGACTCGCGGAACTCGCGGGTCGCAGCGGACTAAAGATTGCTTCGGTGGGCACACATCCGTTTTCGCACTGGCGCGATCAACTCATTACTCAAGGCGAGCGCTATCAGGAGATCGTCAAGGACATGCAGCAGCTCGCACGCGCCAATCTCATCTTCGGATTGCACGTCCATGTCGGAATTGCAGATCGTGAAATGGCCATTCACGTCATGAATCAAGCGCGCTATTTTCTCCCGCACATTTACGCGCTCTCGGTGAACTCACCGTTCTGGGTTGGCCAGGACACGGGCTTGAAAGGTTATCGACTCAAAGTGTTCGAACGCTTTCCACGCACCGGGATTCCAGACGCGTTCGAAAGCCTTTCGGAGTACGACGACTACTGCAAGCTGCTGGTCAAAACCGGTTGTATCGATAACGCGAAAAAAATCTGGTGGGACATCCGGTTGCATCCTTTCTTCGATACGCTCGAGGTGCGCGTGTGCGATGCCCAAACACGCGTAGACGACACGCTCGCGATTGCGGCATTGATCCAGGCAGTCATCGCCAAGCTTTTCAAATTGCTCTGGCGAAACACTACTTTCCGGATTTACCGGCGTCGTCTTCTGGATGAAAACCGGTGGCGCGCGGCGCGCTACGGCATCGACGGAAAACTGATCGATTTCGGCAGGGAAGCGGAAGTGGAAGAGCGGAGCTTGCTAAACGAATTGCTCGAATTTGTGGCCAGCGAGGCAGACGAGCTCGGCACGCACCGCGAGATGGCGCACATCGAGCGCATCATGCGCGAAGGCACCGGCGCAGATCGACAACTCGCAGCCTACGAGCGGACGCACGATATGAAAGCGGTGGTCGATCAGATCGTTGCAGAAACGTACGAAGGCTTAAGTCTC
>DATHHK010000077.1:0-5726 GCA_035317225.1 Candidatus Udaeobacter sp.
TGTTCCTACCGTAAACAAACTACTGAGCGATCTCGCTCCGCCCGCGGTGGCAAACGCAAAACGCGAAGCGACCGACATGCAGAAGATTGTCGACCAGGAAAAAGGCGGCTTCGAGATCGCGTCCGGGGATTGGCCCTTTTATTCGGAGAAAGTTCGCAAAGCGCGTTACGCTTTCGACGAATCGGAGCTGCGCCCATACTATGAGCTGAATCACGTTATCCTCGACGGTGTGTTCTTCGCCGCCGGAAAACTTTATGGTCTCACCTTCAAAGAGCGTCATGACATTCCCGTTTATCAGCCGGATGTGCGTGTATTCGAAGTTTACGATCGTGACGGCAAACCGCTGGCGCTGTTCCTTGGCGACTATTACGCGCGCCCATCGAAACGCGGCGGCGCATGGATGAACGCGTACGTGCAGCAAAGCGATCTATTCGCAACCAAACCGGTCGTTGCGAATCATCTCAATATTCCGAAGCCGCCGCCCGGCGAACCAACGCTGCTGACGCACGACGAGGTGCGCACTGCTTTCCATGAGTTCGGCCACGCGCTGCACGGGATGTTTTCCAAGGTAAAATATCCGCGCTTCAGTGGAACAAGTGTGCCGCGTGACTTCGTCGAGTACCCCTCGCAGGTGAACGAAATGTGGGCCACATGGCCGGAGGTGCTGAAGAATTATGCGAAACATTATAAGACAGGCGAACCAATTCCGCAGGCATTGCTCGACAAGGTGATGGCTGCGGAAAAATTCAATCAAGGCTACAAAACAACCGAATACCTGTCGGCGTCACTTCTCGATCAGGCGTGGCATCAACTGAATCCATCTGATGTTCCGAAAGACGCAGTCGCCTTTGAAGCAGAAGCGTTGCACAAGGCCGGTGTCGATTTTCCGCCGGTGCCGCCGCGTTACCGCAGCTTTTATTTTTCACATGCGTTCGCAGGCGGTTACTCGGCCGGTTATTACTCCTATATCTGGAGCGAAGTACTCGACGCCGACACAGTCGAGTGGTTCAAAGAACACGGCGGATTGAAGCGTGAGAACGGCGATCGCTTTCGCGCCATGCTACTGTCACGCGGCGGATCGGCTGACGCCCTCGGACTGTTTAAGAATTTTGTGGGGCGCGATCCTTATGTCGAGCCGTTGCTAAAGCGGCGCGGGCTCGATCGCGCGCACAGCGAGAGTGGAGCAAGCCCGCGGACAGAATCGGGGGGCTACAGCAGAGCAGGATCCGGTAGCACACCAAAATGAAAGCCATTCTCGTCTTCGTAGCCTTCGGGGGCTCGAAGCAGCAGCATGACTAAGCCGAGGACACTGACGTTGAACACAATCCCAAAGTTCGCCACCCCATTGTATTCAACAGACGCAACGCTCACGCAAGAACTTTCGGCGTGACAGACGCAAATTCCAGTCGTGCACTTGGTGACCCGCGCCGCTTCCTGGGTTAAACAGGCGAACGTCCCTGGCGCGTGAAAACGTCAGAAGAGACGAATACAGCGACAACGTTACGGTTTCGCTTCGTACAGATTGTTAAAAGGATTTTCCAACGGCACGCGCCGGACACTGCTGAAGCCGGCCTTCTCGCAAAGCTCGCGGACCTTCGCTTCATGAAAACCGAGCGTGCCCAGTCCTGCGCCATTGTTCGCGAGCGACGTCGTCATGCAATAGAACACGCTTACGCCGTGAAACATCGCGCCGAACGGATTCGCGTTCTCCTCGAGTTTCTCTGAGCAGTTGATGTCGAGACAAACATAAACGCCGCCTGGCCGAAGTGCGCAATGAATCGATTGCAACAACTGAAGTGGATCGACTGCATCATGCACCACGTCGAACGTGGTGATCACGTCAAACTGCGCCGGCAATCCTTTCGAGACATCGCGTTCCTCGAAACGCACTTGGTCTGATACGCCCGCTTTGCGCGCATTCGCAGTCGCGCGCGCAACAGTCGGGCCAAAGTTGTCGTAGCCCACGTACCGTGACCGCGGAAAAGCTTGCGCCAGCTTCATCAGCGCATGCCCGCGTCCGCATCCCACGTCTGCCAGATCACAACCCTTCTCGAGATGCGCTTTCACGTCGGGCATGGCGGGGATCCATTGTTGCAACAACAAATTCTCAAACCATGTACCGGTGAACCGCTCCAGACCGTCCCACATCATGTCGTTGTACTGTGATTGCGAAACCCCACCGCCACTGCGAAACGCAGTCAAAACTTGGTCGAAGACTCCAGTGAACGCAGGAAGCATTTGATACATGCCGCCGACGAAAAACGGGCCGTTCTCCTGCGCCAGCACTGCGGCGTGTTCGGCCGGCAGAGTAAAACGTTTTGTTGTTCCGTCGTAGTTCAAATAACCAGCCGTCGCCATTCCGCCCAGCCATTCGCGCAGATAGCGCTCGTTCAGGTTTGTTCGCGAAGCGAGCTCTGCCGATGTCGCCAGCCCCTGCTCCGCCAGATTCTTGAATAACCCTAATCGGTCGCCAATAGCTCCGAGCAGCGTCGTCATTGTGCCGCTGATTTGCTGAACTACTTTTCCAACGAACTCCTCCTGACGAGCCGCATCGATCACTCCCGCTTCAGCCATATCTTTCTCCAATTTCGGGGGGCACCCGCATCTTACCAGTGACTCCGCCACCTACAATCAAGAAAATGCCATCTCTTGGTAGGGCGCGACCACACCTTTCTCGCTGCGGCGACGGCGCGCCGGGGCAAATTCAATTGCCGGTGGAATGCTGCGCCAATTCTGTTAATTTTATAATCCCGTGAGTGAAACTCCTGCTGTAACCCAAGGTGATGAGGCGACTGCCGCCAATTCTACTTCCAGCGCCGCTTCGGCTTCCACCGCCAGTCCGGGTTCGGACCGCGCCGATCTGCGGCCTGAAAATATTCAGGACGCCGTAATTCGTCTTGCCGGGAACTCGCAGGACGGAATTCAAACCGCCGGCGCCTTTCTGGCCCGACTCGCCGGACGCAGCGAACACGATGTCATGACCTATATGACCATCCCGGCTACGATCTCGGGTGGCCCATCGATTTTCCAGGTGCGCATCGGCTCAGGCGAAGTGTTATCGGCAGGTGACGAAGCCGACTTTCTCGTCGCGTTTTACCAGCATAGTTACCAGGATCACCTCCATTTTCTGCGCGAAGGCGGCGTCCTGCTTTACGATTCCGACAACGTCGAGCCAAACCTCGACGATAAGCGATTCGTTTATGTCGGCGTGCCAATTACAGGTTTGACCGTCGAAGCGCTGGGCGGCACCGCAAAAGACAAAGGCAAAAACATTTTTGTTCTCGGGTTGATCGCGAAGGTTTTCAATCTCGACGTTGAAAAGCTGAAAAAACTGATCAGCGAAAAATTCGGCGGCAAAGACGAGAGCATCGTGAACACGGCTTTGATGGCTTTCCAAGCCGGTTACGCCTATCCAGTCGGCAATGTTCTGACAAAGCACTACCGTTTCGAGCACATCCCGAGAGCGAGCGGTCGCCCGCAGATTACGATGGATGGGAACCAGGCACTGGCGTTTGGACTCATCGCCGCAGGAGTGCGCTTCGGCGCCGGGTACCCGATCACGCCGTGGTCGTCCGTCATGGAATTATTGCGACGCGAGCTGCCCAAGTATGGAGGCATCTTCGTTCAGGCTGAGGACGAACTGGCATCGGTTTCGATAGCTATCGGTTGTTCGTATTCGGGATATCTCGCGGTGACCGGCAGCGCCGGCCCGGGCATTTCGCTGAAAGCTGAAGCGATCGGCTGGGCGTCGATGGCCGAGATTCCGCTCATCATTTGCAATATTCAACGCGGCGGCCCGAGCACCGGCCTGCCCACCAATGTGGAGCAAAGCGATTTGAATCAGGCAATCTTCGGCAGCCACGGTGACAGTCCGCGCGTGGTGCTCGCAGCATCGACAGTGGAAGATTGTTTTTACATCGCACTCGAAGCGGGTCGCATCGCGCGTAAATACAGCACGCCGGTATTCATTTTGAGCGACACATCGCTGGCCACGCGCATTGAAGCGTTCGACGAGCCCGATTTGCCCAACCTGATGCAAAACCCAAAGCCCGACCTGAGCTCGCGACCGACACACAAGCCCTATCCCATCGATCAAATCACACAGCACGCCCCGCCGGGCACCCGTATTCTAGATGGAAAATACCCGCTCCTGGCCGGCCTCGAGCACGACGAGATGGGTCACCCCACCGGGAGCCCGAAGCTGCACATGGCCATGACCGCGAAGCGCCGCAACAAATTGCGCAAGCTCGCCGAAGAAATTCCGGTACCGGAAGTTTATGGCGATCAGGAGGGCGACACACTGCTCGTTGGCTGGGGATCAACTTACGGACCCATCCACGACGCGGTGGCGCTTGCACGCGAACACGGCGAAAAAGTCGGCGCTCTGCATTTGCGACACATCCATCCTTTGCCGAACGGTCTCGAGAAAATCTTCGAGAAATTCGAGCGAGTCGTCACCGTCGAGATGAACGACCAGGGAGTCTATGGCTACGGCCAGCTCGCCACGATTTTGCGGGCCCGGTTTTGCGAACCGAAAATCACGAGCTTTACCAAGACCGACGGACTCACCTTCCGGGTGAAAGAAATTCTGGACGGCGTGTTCCATGGTCGCTCGTTCGCGGCGCGACACATTCCGCGCGACGGCGCGGCGATTGTTCACGAAGACACCGGCGGGGAAAACGTGAAATCTTTACGAGAAATCGTGCCGCAGGGTGTAGGATAACGGAACGCGGATTTACGATTCAACGATCTGACCATTTAACGATTCAACGAACCCAATGAGCGAAGCAACAACAGGAAACGGCGACGGCACCACAACTGTAGCGGCAGGCGTGGCGCCTGCTATCGCAGAGCCGCCGAGGGAAAAACTGACTAGAAAAGCGATCACGGCGGATCATCCAACATGGTGTCCCGGTTGCGGAGATTTCGCGGTGCTCGCCTCGTTCTACAAGGTGCTCGAGAAACGCAACCTCGAGCACGAAAAGATCGTTACCCTCGCAGGCATCGGTTGTTCGTCGCGCTTCCCTTATTTCGTTAACGGCCACGGCGCGCATTACATCCATGGCCGCGCCGTCCCACTCGCCTCGGGCATCAGTCTCGCCCGGCCCGATCTGCATGTGTTTTTGTTCGGCGGCGATGGCGACGGGTTCTCCATCGGCGGCAACCATGTCGATCATGGTGGCCGCAAAAACATCAACATGACTTATTTCATCATGGACAACTTCGTCTATGGCCTGACGAAGAAACAGACCTCGCCGACGTCGCCCATCGGGTTTAAATCGAAGACCGATCCCACCGGCGCAATCGATCAGCCGGTGAATCCGATGAAAAAACTGATCGCCGGCGGGGCGACCTTCATCGCGCGCACTCACGCTGCGAATGTCAACCACATGATACAGTTGATCGAGCGCGCGTTCGATCATCAGGGCTTCAGCGTCATCGAATGCTTGAGCGAATGCGTCGAATTTTTCCCAGACGTGTTCGATCCGGCCAATCCGAAGAAGGGCGGCAGCTTTGAAGTCATCCAGGAAAAGAAATGGGACAACACACCCGAGGATGAATTACGACACGATGTGACCGATGAGCTGGCCGCGTACAAGCTGGCGTTACTTCCTTTCCCGGGCGTCTTCGGCGTCTTCTACGAAACCGATCGCCCCACCAAAAACGCGCTGGAGAAAAAGTGGATCGAAACGACACGGGAAAAGACCGGCAACGCAAGCGATCTG
>DATHHK010000078.1:0-10507 GCA_035317225.1 Candidatus Udaeobacter sp.
ATTTAAATCCTTCAGCGAATAGGAGTCGCCGGTTCTGACAAGCACGGCGTGTCGGTCTGATACCGTCGGATGATCAATGACTATCTGATTCGATGGAGCGCGGCCAATCATGACAATGTCGCGAGCCAACTCACGCATTACGAGACCAACCCCTTCGTAATTCAGAATCAAGCGAGCCATATTATCTTCAATTCCTTGTCACCCGAAGAAAGAGCGACGGGAACTCCCCAACCCGCCGCTCATTAGTCCAAGGCACAACCATAATGCGCCTTGGCATACCTATGGAGTGTGTGCCGCAATCTGGTTTGGTCGATGAAAACACACAATCGGCTAACGGATGATTGCCTAATCGGGCAAAAATCCGATCGTTACACGTTTTGATTGCCGGACGCTTCTGCGCGTGGCGAGACGTTCGTCGATTAAATCCCGCTCGACCTCCCAGTATCTTAGCGACGAAAAGAGTAGCGAAGGAGTTCGGTCGACGTCTGTAGTTTCCTCGTTAGCAATCATTAGCGGACGCGATTTGCCGCACAACTTGGCCGAGCTTCGCCGTCTGCGTTTGAATTTCGCGTTTCGTAAGCGAGTGCGGGTCGTTCGTCCTGCTCCCATAAATTCTCTTCAAAGAGTTCAACATCACAATGGGCAGAGCAGTTGTGCGAAATCGTCAGAATATTTTACGGCCTGTTTATTACGTGATACGAGCCGCTTCACGACGTCATTGTAGGCATTGAGGTTGGGGCAATTTGGTAATTGTAGAAAAACCTTACGACCCGTCAGAACTATTTACGATTCGGCTTTGAACCGCTTCAAAGAAGTTTGATCATTGTGTTGCATTGTAAGTCAGCACCAAATAGATATTTACAACTATAACTGAGAATTTCGCCTTCTGGGCACAAGGCTTGCTGCCTTTCTTTAGGAACCACGAATACTTTCGTGTGCCCTATGCTTTTCCCCTTCATTGGTACCACCCTCATTCTTGGTATGATCACAAGATTCGCTGATCTTAATGAGGAAGGATTCTTTAGAACACTCGGGGGACAAATCTTGCACGGAATGCTCAGCATAGCCTGCCTCGTGCTCGTCGGAGTTGCCTTCTGGCGCTTCGGCTGGAAAATCGGACTGCTCGATCTTTTTCTTGTTATTATTGCTGCGAACGCAGGTCCCTCGTTGTAGGGATCTGTCAGGAAGATCCCCCCGTAAATGCCGGCGCCAAACCCTCGGTGCCTGCTTCTGCTATCGAGAAGAGAAGCATTGCTACAGTTCCGTTAAACAACACAATCAGGGCTGCGTAGGTATGGGAACGGAGTGGCCAGCGCACAACTATCGACTTAAACCGGCCCAATAGACACTACCGAACAGAGAAAAGGTTCAAAGAATAATGCAATCCGATTAAGCTGTTCGTCGCATCCTAACGACTGACCATGAATAACCAACCGGTAGGCGCATCGCGAATTCCAAAAGCTACGTGGCTGGGACTTTTCGTGGCGCTGTTCGGTATGTTGATTGCGCGCCAAATCACTTACTACTTTTGGCCGACTCCTACTTTCACAGCGGCAATTTGGAAAGAATCGCTCATTTGGCTTTGCGTGATCGCTTTGCTGGTCATCATTCGGCGCGGCGAACGTCTGCCGCTCACGTCGGTGGGTATCGGCACCTGCCCGTGGTGGAAATCGATTCTATGGGGATTGGCCATGACGATTATTTGTGCCCTGGTGGGCTTCGGAATCGTTCACGCCACCCACTACGGTGGGGCGGATAACCCGACTGTTGCGGCCTTCTCGAAATTGCCAGTGTGGTTACTCGTGTTCATCATTTTCCGTGCCGGCGTCGTTGAAGAATTATTTTATCGCGGGTATGCCATCGAGCGCCTTGAATCGCTAGGATTGAATCGGTTTTGGGCAGTCGTTATTCCGCTCACCATTTTCGGCGTTGGGCACTGGACCGGCGGCTGGGCTAACATTCTCATCGCGCTTGCTCTTGGGGTGATTCTATCCGTCTTCTATGTCTGGCGGCGCGATCTCGTCGCCAATATGATCGCGCATTTTCTCGTCGACCTTATCGGCAACATTCACTGAAATTGTTTCGAAGCGGGCATGGCATCCGCAAGCCACGAAGAGAACGGCGGCGACGCGGTGACGATTCGCGCGCCGCCGCCCACTCATCCTCTCCTCATGGTGAGTGTTTCCCACTTTGCTGCTCAAAGAACCTGAACCCACAATTCTCGCCTTTGCCACGCCAAACCGATTGTTCAACGCCTAAATCGCGCGTGAGATGCCGCCTCACATTTAAAGAGCCAGGTGATTGGCCGTTGACTTACGACCAGATTGGGAAGCTCTTGAATCCACGATTCATCGCACACTTACAAAGTCGAGTCCCGCGCAGAGATTATCGGGGCGTCGACTTAATCGACTCGTGAGTTTGTTAACGTCGTAACCTAATTGCCATAATTTGCCTAGGCCCAATGCGAAAAGCGATGGCGACGCATAGTTCGGAAGTCGGAGTTTGAACGAGTTATTCACGGGTTGTCCCCGTCGATTCCCTCGTCCGCTGATTTAGGTCTGAAACAAAGGCTGAAAAGCGCTTCCGAAGTCCAAAGTCAGAACGGTGAGTCAGAAAACATCGCTTGATTTCTGCCCTTGTCCGCCAATATCTCGTGACGCGGAATTTTGCTTGATTGCCGAGGCACCGATATTCCGGTTAGGTCTGCGCGATGCCGGACAAACACCTGATCGAGCGAACGCCAGCAAGTTTGCCGCGACACCGTGCCGTGGCTTATCTCTTTCTCGTTAGGCGGAAGAGGGCCAAAGGAGCGTTGTGAACCAGAAGGAAGCGCTCGCATTTGTCGAACGTCACGGAATCGTTCTCCAAGCCGCCCGGGGACCTGTTCCAAATCTCGCAGAGGCGATTGCCGGTGGTCCCATCCGAGGCAGCTGGTGGGGCCATCCAAAAGGGAAAGAGATTTTTCGCGCTGCCGAGGCGATTTGCGAGAGTCCCAACGTCCTAGTTTGTAAGCTGATTGGGGGCAAGATTACCTACGTGCACCGCCGTCTCTGGCCAGCATTTATCAAGCTCGCCTCACGATTCCGCGAGGAACAGCTCGCAAAAGTATGGAACGAGCACACTGCCAGCGGAGCACACCAGTCGAAACGAGAGCCTTTTCCAACGTGGGTACCGCCTGAGGTCATGAAGGAGGCTAAGGCATTGTCTATTGCCGAGGCGGAGAGCATTCTCTCGCAGTGGCTGGAATTGGCTGGGAGCGCATGAGCGAGATGCGCCAAGGCAAATGAGGAACTTCGTCATATTCGCGTAAGACCTAACGAGGATTTGACCCATAATTCCGGCCTTTGAAGACGTATCGATCAGTGCGCGAATGTTTATTTCGGACCGGCGGGGTACGACCAGCTCATCTCCCACCAAAGAATTTACGAAACGATTTGAAGACACGACCGGGAAGGGAGAATGCCTTTTGTGGTGCTCCCTGGAACTGTTGAGCAAAAGGCCATTGCTGTCCGCCGTGCACCTGGCACGCAGTAGTCGGCACCTTGTCGGCTGGCAAATCGATGTCATACGCCGACCCGGCAGACATGCATCCCGTCGTGGCAAGTTGATTCGAGATTGAACAGACATTGGCATGCTGTAGCGGCATGGTCGGTCGCAACTCTTCGGCTGGATAATGATGCGCCGCTTTGTTCATGACCTGTGTCCAGACTGGGAGCGCGAGCGCAGCACCGTAACCGCGTGAAATAATTGTTGTCGGCTGGTCGAACCCGACCCAGACACCGCACGTCAGCGTACTGGTGTAACCCATAAACCACGCATCCTTATAATCGTTCGTGGTACCAGTTTTTCCGGCTGCCGGCAGCCTGAACCCCAGTGATCGCGAGTTGGCAGCCGTTCCCCGCGTCAAGACGTCTTCCATTAATTGCGAGGCCATCCAAGCCGCGCTTGGATCGAGCGCCGGCACCGTAATATGCGCGGCGCGATAGATCGGTTTGTGATTCCCATCATCAATCCGCTCGATGACGTAAGACTGCTTGCGCACTCCCGCATTTGGAAAAACCGAGTACGCAGAAGTCAAATCTTTCAGGTCAGTCTCAAACGAACCGATGTAGGTGGCTGGACCATGCGGAATATTTTGGGAAATGCCGAGCGTACTGGCGACTTTTTGAACGGCATCAAGCCCGGCGAATTGCCCGACGCGCACACTCATGGTGTTGCGCGAGTGAATGAGACCGTAGGAGCAAGGCAGAGTGCCCCCATAAGTCCCATCGGAGTTTCCAGGCGACCAACTCCCCGCGCCCTCTATTTCACCTGGGCGAATTGGACCGTCGCTGATCGCCGCGCCCGGCAATAGCCCGTGAGTGAATGCGATCGTGTAGACGAATGGCTTAAATGCGGAACCAACCTGCCGGTTTGCCGGCGCCAGCGCCCGATTGAATTTGCTTTGCGCGTAATCACGGCCGCCGACGAGGGCGCGAATTCCGCCGCTGGCATTATCGATTACAACCACTGCGCCTTCCAGATAAGGCATGGCCGAATCCCCTTCCCCGTTTTCCGGCGGATGATAATTCGCTTTCACCGGGTGATGAAAATTGGATTGATGCTCGATTTTCGTGAGCTGCGTCTCGAGCGCGTCTTGTGTGGCGTTTTGCACTGCTGCATCGAGTGTGGTGTAGATCGACATACCGCCGTCATCGATCTGGTCTTGTGTCAGCAACAGATTCAAATCGCGCTGCACTGCATCCATCGCGTAATTCTCCTGAACAAAAGGCATACGCCTGGGGTGCACGGCGACATTTGCCTGTTTGGCGGCTTCCGCATCCGCAGGCGAAAGCTTTTTTAATGCTACCATTCGATCCAGAACAGCGTTGCGTTGGATCTTAGAACCTTCCGGATTTTTCAGCGGCGACAGCCGATTCGGGCTCCTGATCAATCCCGCCAGAAGTGCTGCTTCGGGAAGATTCAGTTTTGAGGCGCTCTTGCCAAAATATGCTTGCGACGCCGTCTCAACTCCATAACAACCGCTCCCGAAATAAATCCTGTTTACGTAAAGCTCGAGGATCTGTTGTTTGGTGAACTGGCGCTCGATTCGCAGCGCCACCATCGCTTCCAGCAATTTACGGCTGAGAGTGCGACCACCGAGCGGAAGACTATTTCGGGCTAGCTGCTGCGTGATACTACTCGCACCTTCCTTGGCTGAGCCGCTTGCAATATCACGAACCAAAGCGCGCATAATTCCGCGCCAATCAATCCCCTTGTGATCGTAAAAACGACTGTCCTCGCGCGCCAGCACCGCAGTGATAAAGAACGGCGATACCTCGCTAAGTGAAACCTTCAGCCGGTTTGCGCCCGCCAGGCGGCTATAAATTTTCCCGTCGACGTCATAAACGGTATTTCGTTCCGGCATTTCGCCGACATTCTTCATGTCGAAGCTTGACGCCCACGTGCCGTAAAAGAGGAAAACCGCGAAACCACCTCCCGCTATCAGAATGAGGAGCGTAACTTTCCAGCCGTACCGGAAAAGACGGCTTCCGCCTTTCCTTTTCCTCGATCGGAAACGAGCGAAGAATTGCATTGCTGAAAGGTTAAAAAAGTTACAAGAGTTACAAGGTTAAAAGCGGTTTAACCTTTCTGACTCTTCAAACCTCTCAGCGGTTCAACGATTCACCCCATTTAACGTTGTAACCCTTTTAACAAATTAGAGATTCAGCTTCACAACTCCCTCGTGCTGCTCGGTCGGACACGGCGCATTGGTCGGAACCTCCGTGGCCGCGTCGCTGGATTGCACGAGGTTGTTGTCGATCAGGTACCTCTCGACTTCTTCGCCACTAACATCCGCCAGCATATGCCCGCTAATTTCTACGCAGGGCGAAAGCGGCTGCCCGCTCTTGGTCTCCATCTCCCAGCGGAAAGCCGGGTTCTGAATAATGTCTTTCTCTGTGTAGGGAAGGTTGTATTTGGCCAGCACGGCGCGCACCCCGGCGCTCCAACCACAATAGGTCTTCAAATAAGCGGTGATTTCAGGCGTTTGCATTGGAGGACTATATCACAACTTCGAAAATTGTAACCCCGGTCGTTGCGGAATTTTGCTCTTACTGGTGCTCATTCTCATGCACTTTAGGGTAGATCTTTGACCCGGGACGTTGCATTCAGGCGCACCGGTGGTCGCACCCTACCCCCGCTTATTTCAGGAATGTTTCCCTGTTACAGATCTTCGAGTTCTGTTCGCAAATCTTCCTTCGTTTTACCGAGCTTTTGTTGAAGCCGCCCCAGCAGCTCTTCGTCTTTCCCCTCTGCAAACGTGAGGTCGTCGTCGGTTAACTGCGCGTATTTCTGCTTGAGCTTGCCTTTCACTTCATTCCAGCCGCCTTTGAATTGTAGTTTCGTCATATGTGATAAAGGTTTCGCATGCGGAGCGACGATCAGTCGTTTCAAGTGAAATAAATCGAGCCACACACGAGTGACGATTCCGGCGCTATGCGTGCAATAAGTCCGAAGAGACTTCGTGATACGTTCTATCTATGCCTTATGAGCACGATTCTCTTAATCATTCTTATTCTATTGTTGATTGGAGCCTTACCTGCGTGGCCGTATAGCCGCGGCTGGGGTTATTATCCCACCGGAGGACTCGGTTTGATTCTCGTGATTGTGATCATTCTCGCGCTGTTGGGAACAATCTGACGATCGCGCGGATCGACTAGACGCACCTCAATACGCACGAAAGAATGAGCGATGAGAAAGACGAGTTGGGACTCCGTTAAGGCTTTTGCGATTGAGCTTGTAAGGAAAAAAACTAAGGCAGAACAAAAAAAGAGTGAACCGTCGCTCAAGGCCTTCCTAGTCCAGCTCGCGATTTTTACGACATTGGTTGTCTCGTATTTCTTCTTTGTCCTGAGCTTTTTTTCGCACTGGCTAAAAGAGCTCTTCGATCAAAATAAGGTGGTTTACGCGCTCGTAGCATGGGCGTTGATGGCCGCTCAGGGGCTCGTGCTCGAGGTCATCGCTGCAGCACTTCTCAAGGTTGTCGAATCGAGGATCGACTGACGGAGGCTGAATGGATTTTCCTATTTCGGGACAACACATCAACCCCTTGTATCTGGTGGTCCTGGGATTTGTTGTCGGAATCTTCGGGGGGTTCTTCGGAGTAGGCGGCAGTTTTATTGCTGGCCCCGGTCTGTTTGTTGCCGGACTTCCAATGAACTGGGTAGTCGGCACAGACCTCGCGCACATCGTGGGAAAATCCATAGTGGCGATGCGCGGGCATCTGGTGCGGGGCAACGTAGACATGAAGCTGGGCCTCATCATGGCTGGCGGAACGATCATCGGCACTGAGGTAGGTGCTCAAGGTATTCAATACCTGAAACAATTGAAGCTGGTGAATCAAGTTGTCGGCGTCTTATTTATCGCTGTTCTGGTATTGATCTCTGCTTTTATGGCCTGGGAAAGCTGGGCCACGATAACGGGAAAAGGGAAACGCGCTCAAAACCGCAAAAGTAAAGACGATGAGTCAGCAGTTGGCGGTTTCTCCGACAAGATTCACCGAATCAAACTCAGGCCAATGATAAAACTGGCTGAGTCCGAGATAAAAAGCATTTCGTTATGGACGGTGTTGATCGTTGCAGTGATTGGCGGACTTTTTGCGGGGCTCCTGGGTGGTGGCGCCGGTTACGTGCGAATGCCACTGTTGGTGTACGTCCTTGGCGTGCCCACGAAGGTAGCGATAGGAACGGACCTTTTCGAAGTTGTCATCTCATCCAGTTACGGGACACTATCGCACGCGATTAAGGGCAACGTGGATATCATGATTGCGCTAGTGATGCACACCGGCGCAGCTGTCGGAGCGCAGATCGGCGTTGTCTTGACGCAATTCTTTCGCGGCCCGCGGATACGGCTGGCATTCTCACCACTGCCACTCGTTGGCGCAGGTTTGATTGTTTACGGCCTTCTTACGGGACATCCAATGAAATAATCGCGAGCCATTTGTTCGCAGGGCCCAGATAACACAGGCTCAAATTCCGCCCGAAACACGATTCGTCTACATGATAAGGTATATTTACTTACTTAGTGCCCTTGCGCTGTTTCTAGCTTGCGAGCAAAAGCAGACAACGGTTAATCCGCCAGCAGAAAAGAAAGAAACTAATACTACGATCGTAAAACCGCCTGCCGAGAAGAAGGAAAGTCAGACCACGGTAATAAATCCACCCGCGACCACTGAAACCAAGAAGGAGAAGACCGAAGTGAACATCAACACTTCGCCCAGCCCGTAGCGGCAAAAAATTACGCGTGACAAATGCACTGAATGCGAATGGACTACAAAACCTATGCGCTTACTTCTGTTCATCATTTTAATTCTAGTGTTAATCGCCGCGCTCCCGACATGGCCATACAGCACCGGCTGGGGATACTATCCCAGCGGCGGTTTGGGTTTAATTTTGGTAATCGTGTTGCTTGTTGTCTTACTTCGCTAGGGCAACCAACGGCAGACACGGCAGTTTGCCGTTCACAGGAAGCATTATTTGAAATCAGCTGAAACGCGTTGTCGTCAAAGCGTTGGCAAGATAGCTGCGGCTGCACCACTTTGACGTCTGCGCAGTCGACGAGTTGTTTCCGATCGCCTGAAAAGGCGACCAACTGTGCAGTAATCGTTCAGACCTTCTGGCGCAGCGGTCGCATGGCATGGGTGAGTTTCTGCAAGCCAAGTTCCAACCGCGTTTTTACCGTTCCCAGTGGAGCGCGCGTAGCGATGGCAATTTCCCTGTGGCTGAGCCCCTTGAAAAAAGCGAGCTCGAGCGCTTCCCGCTGAAGCCGCGGCAACACCCGCATGCACTGCTTGAGAAAGTGACGCAGATCATTCAAGACGAAAACATCATCTGCTGCGCGCGGTGAATTGGGAGTCTGCTGCACTACGCGCTCTTGATAACGCTCGCGCACCCGAGAATAAGCCTGACGACGGCGTAGCCGGTCGATGGCACGACGGCGCGCAATGGTGACCATCCATCCGAGCGGCTTGCCAGCCTTGGGTGAATAACGTCCCGCTTCTTCCCAAATCTGAATAAAGATTTCTTGCAAGACATCATCCGCTTCTGATCCTTCATGAACGACGCCATCGATTGTTGCGCGTAGTCTCTTGCCATGCCGATCATACAACTCTGCAAGCGCATCGTGGCGACGGCGTGAAACTGCTTTCATCAGTGCCTCATCCGGCACTGAAGATATCCCGGGTTGATCAAGGTTTGCTCCAATCATACTCAATAACAACGTGCTTGCAGCGTTGACCGCATTTGGCGGTGTGCCGGTTGCTTACCATCACGCCAACAATCCGGCTCAGCCTTTTCGGAAACGACCGGCGCGTGCGGATAAAACCATTGATTCGGCTGTGAAGGACATCCGAGCGTCGGACAGTACATTTTATATCTACCGCTAGGGGAACGCCTGATCTCGACCTGCCTCCCTTTGAACTTTCGATCGCAAACTCTGCAAACCCGTTGATCGTCGAGCGAATTCCATTTTCTGAGTCGATCTCCCTCACGCAGGATGGATAGTCGATCGTTGAGTTTGACATGCGCAGTCATCATGCAAAAAAATCTGCGCATCATATAGAAACAGACAATCGGGACGGTGGATGATTGTGTGATCGGACAAAACCCTACGCGATTCTTTGCTTGATGCGCCAAAGGCCCTGTCTCATTGGGTGACGCTATGCCTAGCGCACAGAACTCTGCGAACCGTGTCTTGCCGGGCTCGCAGTAATTGGAGGGCCTCAGAAGTCGAAAGCTTGTTTTACTTGCGTCGCGAGTTTGCCCAATTGCGATATCGCGCTGGGTTCTACGCCGCTATCGGCCGCCCTCGTAGGAGCAATGTTCCACTCGTTAGGCGTAACCGTTGTCTCTGCCGCAGCCAGAATTTCGTCCGTCGGTAACGCCCAATCCATGGGAATTGAGCTACACTGCTCTGTTGGACAATTTAACCGTTGTGGTCCATCCCCGCGTGTGTCGCTTGCTACCTGGATCTGCTGGCCCGTAATGATTTTGCCGCAAACGAGGCAATAACGCTTCTCGTCCAGAGAATGCCACTCGCGAAATTGATCGAGGCTCCGCAGGACAGCTAGTTTCTCTGCGTCGGACAATGGAGCGGGAGAAGATAATGCCATGAAAAAGCTATACGCCAAAGGCGAGTCGCACGACAATCAGGCGCGCGACGGATTTGCTTATCGGTGAAAATCTTATGGAGCTGCGCGCTGTAACTGGATCGGGGCTCCCGGCTTGTATAACGTCTGGCGTTCCTGGCTGCCCGAATCGCCAATCCCCGGGCTACAGGAAAAGAACCACATCCAATTCTACACAATCATGCGTTCTACACGCGAATGAAGTACAACAACGGCCGCAATTCGCGTGGACACCACATCATGGACCATGCGCTGGTGGCGATGGAACAGATGGAGCTGTATTGCGAGGCTCATCCCCGGAGCCCGTCGGCCGTTCGGCAGCCCAGATTGTTTGTTCGCGGC
>DATHHK010000079.1:0-5323 GCA_035317225.1 Candidatus Udaeobacter sp.
GCGGTTAGCTCAGTGGTAGAGCATCTCGTTTACACCGCTTGCTACACCATTTTCTCAAATTGTCCCAACTTGCTCTGACGTAGTCAACGCTGGGTGAATCGGCCAAATCGCATCATCTCACGTACGCTCAAATAACACACAAAAATTTCCACGAGTGGATAAAATAGTGGATAAAGCGGCAGGGTGGTAGAGCGCCTCGCTGGAATAAAATGGACACACCACGGCCCGCGCTCAGGATCGCGCTAGAATGCGAATTGAGTGCAACGCAACGGCTCTGCAGCCGCATCGATCGCCCTGCGTTCAATTCGCACGGCGGTCATTCAAGATTCCGAACGCTACTTAACGACGTTCCAGAACCAAAGTGCAAACAGCCGGTGCGTGCTTGGATTTGGATGCAAACCATCGGCGACCGTACCTGTTCCATTCCAAAGTCGAAAGACGTCAACAGTAGCGTATTTCGTGTTGCGATGGCGTCGCCTGAAATTCTTTATCATCGTGCTGTATCGCGCGTTGAAAGCGGTGAAGGCTTTGCGTAACGCGCGGAGTTTCTTGCGCGAATAAGTGCGCTGGTAGTAGATTGTCTTGGTCAAGTCCGGCAGGTTCGGCATTAACACCGAGCGGAAGCCTTGCTGGTAGGCTATGTCTATTCCCGATGTATAAGCTGGAAGGTATTGCGCCACGCGCAATGGCTTGTCTAATGCAGGAAACAACCATATAACGAGCAACGCACCGGCCTTTGATCCAGTCGGCATACTTTGCAACTGAGCAATTAAACCTGGGCGCGGCGGCGATGTGATGGTCAATAGCTGTGCGCTCGGTTGGGCTTTATTGTTGGCTTGGATATAAGTGAAGGCAAGCCTCCGAGATAATTGCCCGGGCCACGCTTGATAGCCAGTCGCTTGCGTTGCTGCGCTGTAAGAGTTCCCGCAGACATAAAGCGATGTGATTTTTGTGCTCATTGAAGATTCCGAAAGGTCTTACTCAGCATGAAAATCCAGATAAATTTCGTGTGATCTTTCGGCGCGCGCAAGACTATTTTCAACATCTTCGTGCTTCTCTACATGCTCGCTCCGCTACATCCTCATTCCGATTTGGGCATATCGCGAGCGCAACGCTTGGCTTCTAGTAGGAATAGCAGTGTCCTACATCGCGAGTTTTTCCGCTGCTAGACATTCTAAGCTTATTTTCCTGTTTTTTATGCTGTGTGTAGGCGTCTGGTTTAAGGCTGGCTTCAGTTTCCATCAATACATCACCTTCTTTTTCTTCTGTGCGCTGTCGGGATACTTGTTCTTTCAGTTGGCAGAGTCTACGCAGAACGAATACGCGCTTCAGTCGCTAATTGAGCGTCCAGACATCTTCAACCGCGCCCTTGCAGAGCACCGAATCATGATCGTCCGCAAAGCGGAAGGTGGGTAAAGCATTAACGGGCTCAGGATCGCGCTAGAATGCGAAATGCGCCGCCAATGCCTAGGCAGACGCCGGTACGCTTCCGATGAATCCAAGGCGCGTTATGGCGTGACAAGTCAATGTGAGTAGCTAGTTTCCGGAGCTTTTCATGCCCTTCGCCTTCAGCTCAGCGCGATTTGCACAATAGAATTCATAAGCTTCGGCCTCTGAATCGAACAGCGGCCCGGCGGGGGCAATGGCGCGCTGATGATCGAAGATGGGCACGGAAACACCATCTCGATGTCGAACGGGAAGGTCGTGATCAAAAGCGTGGGCGTCCTCGAAATCAAAGGTGCCACGATCACCATCAACGGCCGCGTCGTTGCTCCCAGCGCCAACCCGATCTGAGCTACGCCGGGAAGCGCGTCATTTCTCGAAGAGCAGGTCCCCGGCGCGGAGTGTAGCTTTGACGACTGCCTTGATGAGCGTGACACGCAGCTTCCCTTCTTCGAGTTCGAGGATGCCGTCAATCGTGCAGCCCGCCGGCGTCGTTACTGCGTCTTTCAGCAGCGCTGGATGGTCTCCCGTCTCCAGCACCATGCTCGCTGAGCCCTTCATCGTCTGCGCGGCCAGCAACGTGGCCATGTCTCGCGGCAGGCCGACTTTGACTCCCGCCTCTGCCAGCGATTCCAAAATGATGTACGCAAACGCCGGACCGCTCGCCGAGAGTCCGGTAACCGCGTCCATGTGCTTCTCGTCGACCACCACCGTGCGGCCCACCGCGTCGAACATGGCGCGGGCCATCTCCAGATGCTCAGCTGTCGCGTGTGCGCCCCGGCAAATCCCCGTCATTCCGCAGCCCACCGCCGAACAGGTGTTAGGCATCGCCCGCACGACTGGAACTTTCGGACCCAGATGTTGCTCGATGTAACTGGTGGGCACTGAAGCCGCCACCGAAATCACCAGCGCTTTCTCACCAACATGCGGCCGGATCTCCTCAAGCACTTCACGGATCACCTGCGGCTTCATGCAGAGCAGCACAATGTCGGCCTCCGCGACAGCTTTGCGATTGTCGGAGGTCACCCCGACGCCAAGATCCTTGCTGAGAGTGGTCGCTTTATCGCCGTGCAGTACCGTTGCGCTCACGCGCTTTGACGAAAACAGTTTTTGCTTAAGATACGCGCGAAGAAGAATGCCACCGAGTTTCCCAACGCCGAGGACGGCTAGTTTCTGGCCCGATAGTTTGCGTGTCATGGTCCCACATTGTTGACGACAACGCTTCGAGGGTCAAAAGGCGCCAGATGACCCTTTGAGCGCCGCGACTGTCTGTCTGACATAAGAGAAGACGATCAATTAACGCTTCGTGCAATAAACGACGTTGTGCCTCGGCTTAAGTCGGAATAACGCCACCGCATTCGAAGCGAGGTTTGCCAAGCAGTTTGGGCGGCTTCCGGGGGCCCCCGGTCCGAAAGAGGACTTGCCGTCTTGCAGTGTTCTAACGCAAACTGCCTCTATGCGGCAAGAAATGGATTGCAAGATGCCGTCTAATTATAGTTAGGCAGACATTTTTCCCACGGTGTCAATTCTTCAAAGGCAATCCGTAATCCGTAGCCTTCGGAAACTTGATGCCCTTCTGGTGGTTAGCGTCACTTTGCTCTTTACAGCGGCCCCCCTGATTCCCCGCAACGCTGCGATTGGCGCTGCGAGCGGAACCGCCGTGTTGGCTGTGCTGGCTTGGTACAAGCGGTGTCCGGCAGCCGCGCCGTTTTCGACCTTCTGCGTGATCTGCCTCGGCCTGGCCTTGTCCGGCGTGCTGTATTTCCAGGTCGTCTTGGCCCTTGGTCTGCTTTGTTACGCCGGAGTCGTGCGCGGTGTACCCTGGCTGCGGGGAACAGCCACATGGGCTCGATGGGGATCTTTTGACGCGACCGTCTGCTTCCTCTCTGTAGCCGCATGGCTCCTGGCAGCGGCCGCGCTTCTCAGCTGGTACCTTCTTCTGCATCCGAACATTGCGGACATCCTCGAAGCCTTTGTACCCGCGCTGCCATTGGGACTGCTGATTGCCGGCGGCCTGATCTTCTCGATGGTCAACGCAGCCGTCGAAGAAGGCGCCTATCGCGGTGTGATCTTGCACGCGCTGGATAGGTCACTCGGACCCGGATTCGCGGCTCTTCTGCTGCAAGCTCTTGCCTTTGGGGCGATCCATATTAGGGGCTTTCCGCGCGGCTGGCTCGGCGTTGGTCTCGCTTGTATCTACGGGCTACTCATGGGAGTAATTCGGCGACGCGCAGGCGGCATGTTCGCTCCTTGGATAGCGCACGTTTTCACAGACGTCGTGATCGCAGGAATCGTGGTCTTCCTGGCGCGGCCTAACTAAGCGATGCCAGCCAACCCACTGGCCGTTTCGATGACTAGCTCACAGCACGTTTACGAAGTTTGCCACGCAAAGATCATCGCGGCGTCAATCCAATCTCTGCTTCCTAAATCCTCAGTAATACCGCAAGATGCAGTCTAATTATAGTTAGACGTGGAAGCCACGTTCAACGGTGAAAGTCACACAAATATGAAAGCAACCAGTGCAGTCCCTATATTCCAAGTTTCAAACGTAGACGCTTCACTGAAGCACTACACCAGCGTCTTCGGCTTTGTTGAGGACTTCCGCTTCGACAACTACGCTGGGGTAAAGCTGGGCAACGTCCGTCTACATTTCTCAGGCCACAGCATTTATGAGAGGCCTATCGGCGGCGGCACGGCTTATATTCTGTGCGATGAGGTCGACGATTACTGCGCAAAGATCAAAAAGAATGGCGCTATCGTGAAGTCTGACCCCAAAGATTATCCATACGGCATGAGAGATTTTATGGCTGTCGATCCTGACGGGAATCACCTTGCTTTCGGCTGCGAGACCAAAAACATCTGACCATGCGGACGCGAGCGAGTTCCAAAAGTGGTGAAAGTTTCTTTTTTATCGCACTGGGCGTCTGTTCCTTGGTAACTTGTCGTCGCGGTTGAAACGGTTATGGAAACCATTCGAGATAACGGCCACAGCGACCGAGTGGTTAAAAAATCCCAGCGCATTGCCGGAATGAAAGCCCTGCTCAAAGAATGGGAGCTATCCAGTAATCTCGACCTTGATTATATTCGAGGTCTGAAGGCGCGACTGCTATCCGTCCAAAATCAACTGAAGAACATGTGCGGTCATGACGGATCAGAGGGAATGGACGATTGGTAGTTATTGAGCAAAAGTAGAAAGCACCACGCGGCGAAGCGTGACGGCTGATTGTCAAATATTGCTAGTTTGGCCTCCGCAGTTTTACTGATCATTGAGAACCGTTTGCGGTGCAGGTTTGATCACTGTGCACTGACCTTCTGTAGGCCCGCAGTAAGCGCCTCAATTTGCTTCTTCTGCTCCGCAAGCTTGGACTCAAAGTCCTTCGTTAACTGTTCTACTTTCCGATGCTCTTTGACGAACTCATTAAGCAACATCGCGTTCACTGCTTCGTAGCGCCGTGTACACGAACCTAACGGGGAGATTTCCTCCGTCTGATTCAGATCCGTCATTCTGACAAATTCTGGTGACCGGCTTAGTGCGTCAATCGGGGTTTTCGTCGAACGAGATTCCAATTCGAATTTAACCGTCACCACGGAGTCGGGTTCTTTCGCATGATAATCCTTCACCAGCGTCTCATCCATGCCTTGTGCGGCGACATCTGAACTAAGTGATCTTGCGATAAGGCACCGTGCCGGGCTTAAAACGCCAGCTCAGTAACGGTCCCGATCAGTTTTGGACTATGACAAGGTCTAACCAATCGATGAAACCAACGGCTCCATTGCGTTGTATGTTCAGTGTGTTTGCCACAACACCCTGCCGTGGCTTATCTCTGTCCGGCTTTAGGGATTGTTGACCACTTGCGGCGCAGGTTTGCTCACTTCAAGC
>DATHHK010000080.1:0-12169 GCA_035317225.1 Candidatus Udaeobacter sp.
AGTTACGCCTGAACGTTTGTTAATTCTTCGCGAGGCGGACACGATCGTGCAGAGTGAAATGGAGGCGGCCGACTGGTATTACAAAGTCTGGCAGTCATTTGCTGTTTTGCTTCCTGTGCAATCGGTTGGCGTGATGGGCGATCAACGGACCTATGAAAACACGGTCGTGCTTCGCATTGTCGAAAGTCAGGACGGCATGACCGCTGACTGGGTGCGGCTTCCCTACGAATTGCTGGCGCGTATCTCGAATCGAATCAGCAACGAAGTCAAAGGTGTCAACAGGGTTTGTTACGACATTTCCAGCAAACCACCGAGCACGATCGAGTGGGAATGAGATTTTGAATGGTTCTCAGCCTGTAGTACAAAATCCTACAGGCGGACAAAAAAATCTAAAAAAATCGTTGACATCAACGGTCATCGGGTATGCATCCTCATTGAAACGGAGGACCCCAAAAATGAAAACCCCTGGATTGATTGTAACAATGTTGTTGGTGGCATTTGCTTTCGCGCCGGCGAAACTGAGTGCCCAGAGTAATCAAAAACAAAACTATTCTGCGAAGTTGATTTCGCCGCGTCTTGGACAAGTTCTCTACCCTGGCCAGCAAGTCAGGGTTGAATGGACCGCCGCGTTCCCTGATATGAGAAACTTGCACGTGTGCGAGATGGAGATCTGGCTGTCATTGGATGGCGGCAGAACGTTCTCGACGTGCATCGCACCGGTCAGTCCGAACACTAGATATTTTGATTGGACTGTTTCGAACACGCCTACTAATGCGGCTGTCCTGGACGTTCGCTTCGGTTGCGAAGTTTATTACCCGGAAACGTATAGTCCGCAGCCCGCCTCGACTTTTGTCATCGCGCAGCACGCGCCGCCGATACACTGAATCCTAGTGGCGGGTTCGCCCCGATGACGCAGCATCAATCCCCTGCTGTCGCGCGATTGCAGAGGTTCTTGGCGCAGATGCAGCTTTCTTCGCGAGCTAGTTGATCTGCAAGACGGCGTTCAGAAACTCGGAGAAATCCTTGCCGTTGCGGGCGGCGTGATTAAGCGCGTCCAGCCGCGCATTGATTGCCGCTTCGGGCAGCTCGACCCGGAATGAATTGGCCTCGTTTGTAAAGACGATTTCATCCCACTGAATGGAAGAAATCTCGTCATTGAAGCGTGCTACGGCGCGACCACGAAAAAACGCTCGGGTTGTCTCCGGCGGATTAAAAATAGCTGCCTTGATTTCCTCCTCGTTCGTGATGCGGCGCATCAGACCTTTGCGCAGCAGCTCATAGTATAATCCCTGGTCCAGATCGAGATTGTGATATTCCAGATCGATGGACTGCAACCAGGGATCGCTCCACGAAAGTTTTTCGTCCTCCTGTAGTGCATCCAGCAAGAACTTCTTCGCCGCCCAATCGATCCGATCTCGCGTCGACATAACGTCCCGCTCGAGATCGTTGAGCACATTTTCCCACTCACGTAGTATCCATTGTCGATCTTCGTTCGCGCCGTTATTGAGTTTGCTCGCAGCGCGCAAATAGATCCGTTGCACATCGATCGCAGAGATCTTACGCCCGTCCTTCAGTTCGATGATCCAATCGTAAGTCTGATCGCGGCTGATCGATTTGTTTGCATCAACCGGTTGCGCGATCTCAAGCTCGGGCGCTTCCCCGCGCTCAATCAAGTCGAGTATCAGCGCTGTAGTCCCAATCTTCATGGCGGTTGCCCATTCGCTCATATTTGAATCGCCAAGAATAACGTGGAACCGACGATAACGGCTGGCATCCACATGCGGCTCGTCACGAGTATTAATCAGAGGTCGGCGATTCATCGTATCGATGCTCACAACCACGCTGAAGAAATCGGCGCGCTGCGAGATCTGATAGACCCCGGGCTCGCTTTGCGCACTCTCAGCTTCAATCCCCATCTTGCCCGCGCCTCCGAAGATTTGGCGAGTAATGAGAAACGGCAGCATTCCAGCGACGATCCGATCCCACGCGACATCGCGTCTCATCAGGTAATTGTCGTGGCAACCGTAACTGTGTCCGGCAAAGTCGGTGTTGTTTTTGTAAAGCCGAACTTCAAATCCGGAGGGCAACTTCTGATTTCTGCGTCGCGCGCACTCGGCCAGAATGCGTTCTCCCGCTTTGTCCTGTGCGACGATCTGCTGAAGAGTTGTGCACTCCGGCGTAGAATATTCCGGGTGTGCGTGATCGTTGTAAAAGCGCGCGCCATTTGAAAGAACCAGATCGCTTTTGATTTCCTCGAAGCTAAGCGGGCGACGTTTATCGATCTCGTAGTAGGCCGATTCGTCGGTGTCCTGAAGTAATTCTCGAGCGCGAAAGCCCCGCGCATCGAGATGCGGGTCTTCCAGTTCGTAATCCCATTTCATCAGCGCACCGTTCTCGGTATAACGCCGTACCAGTTCGATCGACTCGGCTACAACATCGACAGTTTCCGCACCGCCGAGCGTGATGCCGTATTCCGTCTCCAACCCAAAGACGCGTTTCATCACGTCGTGCTTTTTTTCCGATGTCACTCGACCAATATACGAACTGAGATCAACCTCAACCGGTGTGACGCAGTGGCCATTTTCCTTCGCAACTCAGATCACGCCGGAGGTTGCGCGCGCTCGCGCGTCAGAGACCGGTCTAACAGGCGAAATTTTGACGACGTTTTCTGGATCGTAATCAATCAGCTTGAGCCAGTCCTCGGTGATGTCGGTAGTCGGGAAAATATCGTTCTCCACGTACTCGGCGTTAAAGGCCAGCTGCAGATCCGTTTCCCGAATTCCTTGCTCCTGTTCGGTGGCGATGGCCCGCTTAATCGCCATCGCTTTTGCGCGCTCCACAATCGAGGCGATAATCGCGCCACTAATAAGATCGCTGCGGTAAAGGGTCTCCTTGCGTCCGCTGCGCAACGTCACTTCCAGGAATTTGTTCTCGTCGCGACGCGTAAACTGCCAGCCGACAAAGCGCTCAATGAGGTGCTCAATCGAGGCCCCCAGGCCATCGGCTTCCTTGCCAAGCACACCGTCGTAAGGAAGATCGTCCGTGAGATAGATGCGGTAGATTTCGCGTGCGCCTTCTTTATCTGGCCGGCTAACCTTTATTTTTCGATCGATTCGGCCCGGCCGCAAAATTGCCGGGTCGATCAGATCGGCGCGATTGGAAGCAAGGATAATGACGACGTCATTGAGCGAATCGATCCCGTCCATCTCCGAGCAAAACATCGGGACCAGTGTTGAAAGGATGTTCGAATGGCGCGATGCGCGGCGCGTGCCAAGAATCGATTCAGCCTCGTCGATAAATAGAAATGGCATGAAACCCTCGCCGCGTTTCTCGCGAGCAGTGGCAAAAATTTCCCGCACCATTCGTTCCGATTCGCCCACCCACATGTTCAGAATCTCTGGACCCTTGACGTGCATGAAATATTCCTGCATCTCAGCGCCTGTTTTTTCACGAAGCTGCTTGGTCAAATTGTAAGCAGTCGCTTTACCGATCAGCGTCTTCCCGCAACCCGGGGGACCGTAAAGGATAAAACCCTTCGGTGTGGCATGGTGAAATTTTTGGAAAAGATCGGCGTGCAACAGTGGGAGCTCGATCGCGTCCTTGATCGCTTGTAGCGCTGCTTCCTGACCGCCAACCTTTTCCCACGGCAACTCCGGCACATTGTCTAGATAATGTTCGTGAGATTTAGTGCTCGAGAGCATTTCCAACGCCATCCGGTAGTTTGAGTCAACGCGGACTTCGTCGCCTGATTTCAAGGCGAAGTCGGCAAGGTCGGCGGAGCGCTGTAACACCATCGATTGCAATCCGTGCTCGGAACCGACCCGCAGCCGGTCTTTGCCGAGGACTTCAGTGATTTTTGTCACCGGACCGGCGGTTTCAAATCCCAGATCGCCAACGATCACGAACGCTTCGTTTACCAGTACGCGCGTTCCTTTTTTGAGTTTCGCAAGTGGAATGCGCGGATCGACGTTGCAATAATAATCGGCGCCCCCCACAACAATGTGTGCCGTTTCTTTCGAAGTGGCTCCGAGAAACGTGCCGATGCGGTTCGCAGGCGAAGTCACCTTTTTGACGACCTCCTCAAGTTTCTCGATCATTCGGCGCGCTTCGACCATCGTCTCCTGTTGGTCGGAAATCTGCGGACGCAATTCCAGCAGATCGCGTCGAATCGGATCGCCTGGAGGCAACGACGCAATCACTTGATCAAATGAGTCGAGGAGATTGTCCGGACTTGAGTCCCCAACCCCGCCCTGAAGTCCCTCGCTGCGCTCGTCACTCATTTATGGTTTGGGTCAATCCGCCGAACCGTGTCTCATTATAGCGTTATCAGACGCATCCGCAATCTTCGACGCCACAATACTCAAAATGTTCAACCATGATGTTCGCACTCTTGTTGCAGAGAAGTCTCTCTTCCGAGAGTTGCGACTGACGATTGCCGCCTCTACAATTGTTCTTCCCGAGGAGTCTTAGCTCAATTGGTTAGAGCGCCGCCCTGTCACGGCGGAGGTTGCGGGTTCGAGCCCCGTAGACTCCGGATCGTCTTCTAAATTTCTTCGGACAGAAAGACGCCACCGGTCATAAGTCGCACAAGAACGGTGGCCGCAGGCGCATCGATAATGAAAAGTTCGGGCATGCTCGTCACCTCTATTTTCCCGAATTCATCGTCGCATGATGTGGATGGCCAGAATGCGGCTTTGATGACGGGCCAACAGATAATCGATGAAATCACCGATGATCGAGTTGGGCTTGTTTCCCAATTTCGTGACGACCCGGCAAATCAGCGTGCTACTGCGCGCATGCCATTCCAAATTGATCGCGCCATGCGCGGTCTCACTATGGATTTTGGCCCAGCCATGCGGGCGACCGGGCCGCTGATGTTCAGTGGGAATCAGATCAAACCGCCGGAGCTGGGGATCGGTCATGATCTTTTCGCGCAGCGATCCACGCCCGGTCGTGATGACTTGGATCACCGTCTGCATCCACCTAGGTTCAACCGGAAAATCACATCTTTTGCAATGTTTGTTTGGAGAAAAGGGGCTGAGCGTGGACTTCAAGCAGCGAGCGGTACATCACGTAAACATCGATATAACCCCTTTCAGGATGTCGAAACGCCCCCGACAAAGTGCCGACGATCTTGAATCCTAGCTGCTGCCAAAGACGGACTGCCGATTGGTTGGTCGAGACCACGAAATTGAACTGCATCGCCCGGAAACCGAGGCGGCGCGCTTCACTTAGACAATGTTCACCCATCGCGCGACCAATTCCCTGACCACGCGCCTCCGGAGCAACCATGAACGCCGCGTTCGCAACGTGCGAACCGCCGCCAGACTGGTTAGGCCGCAAAATATAAGTGCCTACGATGTCTCGACGTTGGATAACCATCGGGGGAGGCGTTGACTCCCGTCGGACGGCGACGCCGTCCCCTGCAGATTCCTGCTTGGCGACATACGTGTGCGTTCCACGCGCAAACCAATACGCGAGCGCACCTTCACGCGGCGTGTCGGGATTAAATGCGTACGTGTCTCCGGCGGCGACAACCTCATGAAAGATACGCCAGATCTCATCGTGATCCGCAACAGTCGCTTCACAAATTTTCATCTTTCTCCTTCTTGTTCCAACGCGGCTCGTGACAAAGCGCGAGCCATGCACCGAGAGCAGCAACTTTCTGCTCGGCACGCCAGGAGCCTTCGGTAGACCGGCCAAGATTTTGAATGATCTGCCGCATATCATCAGAGGACTTTTTCAGTTGTGCACCGGCTCTGGCATAAGCATCGCGTTCCAGTAGAATAAGCGTGCGAATACCGTGCCCGTTCAAAGCCTGCTCGATTGCCGAGCGAAATAGCTGCCCCTCGAGCGCGTGCGCGCGAATGTGCGGGTTTGCAATGGAAGCAGGATCGAGCTGACTTCCAATCACCAGAGAGGCGCGCGTAATCGAATAACCTTTCCCCCGATAATCTGACAGAAGATCCGTGATGGATTGCGTTGTTATGCGATGCACGATGCCCGCGCGCCGGTCTGTCTTCTTGGTGTCCGTTTCAAGTTGTCCAAAGGTGGCGTGGTAGGGCTGGCGCGTCTCGGGAACTCGTGGATCGGACAAATCGACCATCCGATTATCGCGAAGCGCAGGCGCAACAATTGGACCTGTAAGCAATACAGCGGCCGCCCAGCCGGATTTTATGCGAAAGCCCGGTGCTGCGGTTTCTGCCTTCACCTGCTTTGAAATGTAACGGGAACCGTCGCTGCCCAGTCTTGGCCGGGAGCGGATTTCCACTGACGAAGCGTATTGAGTGCAGATTGATCGAGCGCAACATTTCCAGTCGATTGGACAACCTGGACATTTGTCACGTTTCCCCTGGCATTGAAGCTTAACCTGAAGCGGCCGGACCACGCCCCGCCTGGACGAGAACGTACATCAGAAGGAAATGCCGGCGCTGGCGCATAAACCAAGCGTGGCTTCGGAGTTGGGCGAGGCGCGGGTGTAGGTGTAATAGCAGCTTGGGCAATCTCCGGCCATCGCGGTTTGGCGTCCGCAGCAATTCCACCCAGGAACGACTCCACAGCATTCGAAGGTCGAACCGTCGTTTTTTCACCGGCTGATATCACCACGCCTACAACTTCTCCATTTTCGCTTACGCTCGGCGAGCCGATCGAATTCGAAGAAATTGGGCCTGCGATTTCTAGCCGATCAGATTGCCGTGTTAAGATGGTCACATCGCGGGGAGCTCCATCAGTTCCGGCCAGCCCGCTGCCTACCACTCCGATCCGCCCATCAGTCGCGAGGTTTGGATTCTTATTCAACGTCAGAAATGGCACATATTTCACATCGGCTTGAAGAACAGCCAGGTCGAGCTTTTTGGAAGCTGCCAGGACCCCGGTCACATCATGAATTCTGCCATCAGCCATTTTCGCCACAGCATTGATCCCGTCTTCGATTGCATGCGCTGTCGTAATGAATCTGCCATCGCCTGAAATGAAAAAAGCAGTCTCAGTACGCAGTAACTTGCCAGACGAATCGAACACCGTGATCCAAAACACTGCCGGCTGGACGCTGTTCTCCAGTCGCGACAAATCGAGCGCTGGGCGCTGGCTTGTCTGTGGCGATTGCGCCTGGCTTGGCGACGCCGATGAACCTGGCGACTGAACCGGAGTGGAAACCGAAGGTGATTGGGCGGCGGACGGTTCACCGCGGATTTGGCTAGTCGATTTTCGGCCGCATCCCGCCGTCGCGAAAATCGCCAGACAAAGCGAGCATCCAAGGGTAAGCCAGAACGGTCTCATCGGTTGCTAAAGCCCAGACAGTGTGAAACACGTAGCGTAGTCCAATCAAGCCGACAAAATCGAGCGCGATGAAAATGAAGCGCCAGGCAATCGCGCCTGTCAAATTCGAGGAGCACGCAACACTTAATGCCGCTTAAAGAACTGAACTGCTCGCTCGTGTTTCCGGGCTGCGGTCTCTGTCTTAAACGTTCCCAAATTCCGGCGCTTTCCCGTTTTCGGATTTTTCTTTTGTGAGTACAAGCGATATTTGCCAGACTTCAGCTTCCTGATCATGTTGTCTCGATATCAATCAGCTTGACGTAGGCATTGGCGAGGCATTTGCACGCGCTCGCGCGACGCTGCAGTAACAAAGCACAGCCAGAGCAGCGAGAATTCCCAGATCCAGCGCCAGGTGCGCCGGAAAACTCCAGTTCTGGCTCGCATGACCGAAACAGCCGCAGGTAATGTCAAGACCGCGAACTTTTGCAGCGATAGTGGCGACGAGGAAGACCACAACGAGCGCAGTCAAAATCGACAATGCTCCCCGATAGAACAGGCGAAAGATCAGTGCAAGACCACAAAAAATCTCCAACCACGGCAAATAAAACGCGAGTCCGACTCCAACCGTCCACGGTAGAATTTTGTAATGATCTATATCGTGGGCGAGCTGAACCGGATCGAGTGCTTTAAGCACGCCGGCGTAGATGAAAATTGCGGCGATGATAAGATCGACAATCCGCCAGATGAAATTGCCGAGCGAAAAGCGCATCTTCTATCTATTCTTCTTGACCCAGGCTTCCCAGCCGCCCTCGAGCACGAACACATCAGGAAGCTGCGCTTCCTTGCGCAGGCGTTCGGCCACTTCGCGGGCGAGATCGCAACTTTGCGCGCTGCAATAAACAACGACCTTTTTCCCCGGCGACCACACGGCTAAAAACTGCGGCAGCAATTCGTTCCAGCGATCTTCGTTCAACAAAATCGCACCGGGGACGTGATCACGAGCGAACTCATTATCCGGACGAGCGTCGATCCAGATGGTACTATCACCCCACTCGCGCGCCTGATCGGCGCCCACCATTTCCGAGGGCGGAATTGGTGATTGCCACGAGATCTTGTCGCGAAAATAAATCGCCTGCCCTACGCCGGGAAGAAGCGAGAGCGCTGCCAGAATGAGCGCCTGGCGTGGAAGCGAAAATTTCAACGTGTTTGACTACCCGGCGCAGGCGGACGAGCCGGGGCGGTCGGACCAGCCGGGGCACCTGGAGCACCTGGGGCTTTCTGAATAGCCGGGGCACCTGGCGCAGTCGGAGCAGTCGTGATGCGCGCAGTGGCGTAAAATGTCTTGGGCGAATTCTCCGATTGGATTGTCAAGGTCGATGCAAGCAAACGGTTCGTTTCGTTGGGATGGACATCAACTTTGAACTGCCCCTCGCCAGTTTCTTCCACTTTGGTCTGAAAATCAGGACTCGACGAGGTGACCTTGATGTGTTTCACGCTAAAATCCTTCCCGGCGTGGACGGTGATCGATTTCGGGTCCGGCTTTTCGCCTTGTTTCCAAAACACAAAAGTCGGACTGATCTCCAATTCCTGCGGGATAATAGCCTTGAGAGTCAGGACCGTTTTCTGATTCAGGGCCTCGTCAGTCTCTACCGTCACGGTTTTGACCTGGGTGCCGGTGCGATCGCCAATGGTAAACGTGGCTGTAATCTCACCTTTTTCGCCGGGCCCGACCTGATCCTTTTGCGATTGCGCAGCCGTGCAGCCGCATGAGGCGTGAACCGACTTAAAATGAATCGGTGTCTTGCCGGCGTTCTGATATTTGAAATGACCGATCGCTTGTTTGTCACCACGCACTGGGTGCAGCTCAACGGCAGTCTGCTCCCATTTCAATTCGGCGCGCGCAGTCAGGCAAAAAATGAACGTCAATGTAAGAGTGAGAATGTGGGTTTTCATTTTTTAGTATAGAAACGCGTAATATAATCAGAGACGGCTTCCCGCCAAGTGCGAGGTGATATGCCGGTCAATTTGGTGTATTTCGCGGTGGAAAGCACAGAATAAACGGGGCGGCGCGCGATCCAGTTGGTCATGTTTTCTAATTTACCTGCGCCAACCGTTCTCGCTTTGAGAGGCAGGCCGGCGTTGTGGCAACAGTCCAGAGCCCATTGCGCGTATTCCTGCCAATTACATTGTCCAGCATTCGAGAAATGCAGGATCCCGCCATCGACGCCTCTCTCGAAAAACTGTGGCAACATCTCCGCGATGTCGCGCGTGTAAGTCGGCGCGGAAAACTTGTCCGCGATTGCATCGACGCGCTCACTTTCCTGTGCCCCCTTTATCATTGCGTCGATAAAACTCGGACGATCCGGTCCAAAAACCCAGGACACGCGCACCACGAGATTCCGATCTTGCGCAGCCAGCACATTTTTTTCTCCAGCCAGCTTCGATTCGCCGTAAACGCTGATTGGGGTTGCTTCATCTTCTTCGCTGTAGGGCTCGCGTTTCTCGCCGTCGAACACGTAATCGGTGCTGAAGTGGATCAGTCTGACGCTCTTTTCACCACAAATCTCGGCAAGAACGCGAGGTGCCTCCGCATTGATGAGAAACGCCCGTTCCGGTTGCGTTTCGCAAAGATCGACCTTCGTGAAACCTGCTGCGTTAATCAGGACGTCAAAACCTGTCTCCTGCAGTTTTTCCCGCACGTCATTCAAATCGGAGAGATCCAGTTGCGTACGATCGAAGCCAGTAACCTCGAACTTATCGCAATATTCGCGCAACAGTGCCGCGCCAAGCCGTCCGCCCGCGCCCAGAATTACGATTTTCATGCTTGCCTACGCAGAACAATTAGCCGCCGATGTTTCCGGCATCGAGAGTCACAAGTTGATAGAATGATCAGTATCTTCCAGCGCGCTCAAGCAAGGGTTGCCACCACGACTGGTTTTCGACGTACCACTGAATGGTCTCATCGAGGCCCTCATTGAAATTACGACGCGGTTTCCAGTTCAGCTCACGGTGCGCAAATGACGAATCAATAGCGTAGCGGCGGTCGTGGCCCAGCCTGTCGGTGACAAACGAAATCACGCTGTGGGGCTTGCCCAGTTTATCGAGAATCATTTTTACAAGATCGATGTTCACCATCTCGCCGTCGCCGCCGAAATTATAAATCTGACCTGGTTTTCCCTCAAAAAGCGCGGCCACGATGGCGGCGCAATGATCTGTGACATGGATCCAATCGCGCACATTCAGGCCGTCACCATAAACCGGGAGGGCTTCGTCACGCAGCGCCTTGATGATCATGAGCGGAATCAGTTTTTCGGGAAACTGATACGGTCCGTAGTTGTTCGAACAACGGGTCACCAGCACTTCCTGGCCGTAGGTCTTGTAACAGGCAAGGGCGAGCAGATCGGCGCCGGCTTTGCTGGCCGAATAGGGCGAACTCGGATCGAGCGGCGATTGCTCGGTGAATTTACCGGTGGGACCCAGCGAACCATAGACTTCATCGGTCGAAACCTGAATGAAGCGCTGGACGCCGTGCCGGCGGGCGCAATCGAGCAGCACACTCGTGCCGATGACATTTGTGTGAATGAAATTGAGCGGATCGTTGATGCTGCGGTCGACATGGGATTCGGCCGCGAAATTGATAACCGCATAAAATTGATGCTCCGTCATGAGCGCATCCATCTGATCGGCATTTGCGATATCGGCTTTGAAAAACTCGTAGCGTTCGCCATGTTCTTCGACCACGCCGTCCAGATTGGCGAGGTTGCCCGCGTAAGTGAGCACATCGACGTTGGTTACGTACGCAGGCTTGTAATGTTGCAAAATATACCGAATAAAGTTGCTCCCGATGAATCCACAGCCACCGGTTACGAGGATGCGCATGGCAGCGCGTACTAGCAGCGCCGAAGGCGGCACGCCAGCAGAATATTCTTCCGGAATCGCGGGGCTGCGCGATTACCTGGAAACGTGGAAAGCCCGCCTGGCAGAGAAAGATTGGGTCCCGTGGATGATTCTCGGGCTCGCGGCATTTCTGCGTTTTTTTCTGTACTACATCAAGCCACCGCATTTTGATGAAGGCATCAATGGCTGGTTTGTGGATCAGGTCATGCATAATGGGTTTTACCGATACGACCCGACCAATTACCACGGGCCGCTGCACTTTTATGTTCTGCTGCTCTCGGACAGCTTGTTCGGCCGAAATATCTGGGCCTTGCGCCTGCCGGTGATACTGGTGAGCATTGGCTGCGTCTGGCTGATGCTGAAGTTCGAGCCGTTAGTTGGCCGAAACGTAAGTCGAATAGCAGCGCTAGCCATGGCGGTTTCTCCCGGATTTGTCTTCTACGGGCGGTACGCCATCCACGAAGTGTGGCTGCAATTCTTCTCGACGATGTTTATCCTCGGGCTGCTTGGCCTCTGGAGATCGGGAACGTTGAATTATCTCTGGTATGCAGGGATGGGAATAGCCGGCATGATTCTGACTAAGGAAACCTACGCAATTCACGTCGCCTGCGCCGTGATTGCCATTCCGGTTCTGATGGTTTCCTGCGCATTGAGCCGCGTTCCCGACGCCAAGCCAGCGAAACAAACGTGGAGGTACATCGATCTTGTGATGGTGCTTGGCGTGGGCGCAGCCGCGATCGTCGTTTTCTATTCGGGATTTTTTCTTAATTGGAATGGCGTCAAAGGTCTGGTTCAAGCGTTTAAGGCCTGGACCGAGACCGGCGCCGCCGGTCACGGCCATGAAAAACCGTGGGATTATTGGTTGAAACTAATGGGGCCATCGCTCGAAGGCGGCCGCGCTGATTTTCTCGGTTACGAAGTGCCAATGCTGGCCGGATTAATTCTTTGCGTGTTTTGTCAAAAGTTTAAGAATCTCAGTCTGCGTTACCTGGCAATCTACGGGGTCGGAACCTTG
>DATHHK010000081.1:0-7446 GCA_035317225.1 Candidatus Udaeobacter sp.
AGGAACCTGGATTTGCCATGGACGATTGCGAACTGCGGCGGCCGCCACCTTCCTATACCATCGATACAGTCGAGCAAATTCGGCAACTCAAAGGTGATGCAACGATTTACTGCCTGATCGGCGAAGATAACGTCGGTAAGCTGACAAAATGGCGTCGCTTCGCCGACCTGGAAAAAATGGTCCGGTTTGTTGTTCTCGATCGCACGGGCCAACAACCGAGCCATGTCTACCCGGTTATTCGCCGCAAAATCGATATTTCTGCGACGGAGATCAGAAAGAGAGTTGCCACTGGTCGGTCAATTCGATATTTCGTACCGCCAGCAGTGGAAGAGATCATTCGCCGCGAAAAACTTTACCTGGAGCAACGGAAATAACCCCCGAAAATTTAGCTAGAACCTGCGCCGAGCTCGCCGCAAATAAAAAGGGGGAAGACATCGTCGTCCTCGACCTGCGCGCGATCTCGACGTTCACGGATTTTTTCGTGATTTGCTCGGCTACGTCCGAGCCGCAGCTAAAAGCAATCGCAAACGAAATTGAGACGCGTTTGCGAGAGGAGCATTCCATGCGGCCGGTGGCAATTGACGGGTTTCCCGCAAGCCAGTGGATCGTGCTCGATTATCTGCAAGTCGTTGTCCACATTTTTCATCGGGACAAACGATCTTTTTACAGCTTGGAAGACTTGTGGGGCGACGCGCCGCGCCTCGAATGGGAAGCGGCCGCAGCGCGCTGACTGCGCACTTGCAGAGGTGCTTGTGTCAAGCACCTATCCCAGCTCAGTTTCGGCGCTCGGCACAAGCGCCGCTACAAACTATTCCTTCGGCGACGGAGGGGCTGCTGGGCTGGGAGCTTTCGCCGGAGCCCCTGGCGCAGGTGAGGGAGCGGGCTTGGCATCCAGCAGTTCCACGTCAAAAATCAGAGTCGAATTGGCTGCGAGATCTGGACTGACAGATCTTTCGCCATAGGCAAGGTTCGACGGGATAAACAATTGATATTTTGATCCCACTTTCATCAGCTGAAGCGCTTCGGTCCATCCCTTGATGACGCCGTTAACTGGAAATGTCGCTGGTTGTCCGCGCTTGTATGAACTATCGAACTCAGTTCCATTGACCAGAGTTCCGCGATAATTGACCGTAACCGTGTCGCTGGCCTTCGGCTGCGCTCCGTTGCCTTCTTTGAGGACTTTGTACTGCAACCCGCTGGCCGTTGTTTTCACGCCCTCTTTCTTCTTGTTTTCCTCCAGAAATTTTGCGCCTTCGGTTTTATTTTTCTCTCCTGAGTCCTTTTGTTTTTGTTCCATATCTTTTTCAAACGTTGCCATGACCTCCTTGACTTGATCGGGGTTTAATTGGGGCTTGCCGGCGAGCGAGTCTTTTATGCCGGCAGCCAACACATCGGGATTAATATCCACCTTCTGCCGGGCGAGGTTAAACCCGATCTGCATGCCGATGCTATAGCTGACTTTGTCCTTTTGGTCCTTGAGTTGTGTCGATTTCTCTTGCCCAAACAAAGGCAATACCAGTAAGGATGCGCTGAAAATGACGATAAGTTGTTTCATAAAAGGTGTTTTTCGCACGGATTCGGTTAAATGGATCGCCGCGGAAACTGGGACGCTAATAAATAAACGTCGCCCGTCAAGACCAGAGCGCCGCCAGCGATCCGAAGGGCACTACTTTTTGGCCGCGCTGGTTTTTGGCGCGCTCACCGCCCTTCTGCCGAATCCGCTGCACGCGATCACCCTCTCGCACGCTGACGTCCTGAGAATTGGAAAAAAAATCTGGCAAAACGAATGCAACGGAACGATTTCCGGACTCACTTCGTGGAACGAAGGCGAAGATTTCGCCTCACTTGGCATTGGCCACTTCATCTGGTACCCAAAGGGCCGCCGGGGACCATTCGAGGAAAGTTTTCCCAAGCTCGTGAGCTTTATTTCAAAACGCGGCGCGAAACTGCCAACGTTGCTTCTGGGAACTGGCGAAAAGCCGTGTCCCTGGAACTCGCGCACGGAGTTTCTTCGAACTCAACATTCGACCGACATGAATCAATTACGCCAGTTCCTCGTCGATACGATCGATCTTCAGGCTGAATTTCTTATCGCCCGGTTACAAAGCGCGCTGCCCAAAATGCTTGCCGAAGCGGCGCCTTCTGATCGAGCGAAAGTACAGGAACAATTCGAGCGTCTCACCAAAACGCCGCAGGGATGTTATGCCCTGGTCGATTACGTAAATTTCAAGGGAGAGGGCGTCCTGCATACAGAGCGTTACCAGGGCCAGGGCTGGGGCTTGCTTCAAGTCTTGGAAGGCATGCACGGCACTTCGAGCGCCGACGCGGTTGATGAATTCGCGCGGGCGGCAAAGGCAGTGTTGACTCAACGGGTGCAAAACTCCCCGACCGAACGCCATGAATCCCGATGGTTATCGGGTTGGATTCGGCGCGTAAACAGCTACAATGGCGGCTAATTCTATGCGACTTTCGACGTTGATTCGGCTGGTTTTGCTGTCCGCGGTTGTGTCTTCTGCCAGCGGTCAATTTCACTTGGGACCAAAACCGCGACAACCGAGTCCTACGCCGCCACCAATGCGCAAAGCCTCAACCTTCATTCAGAGGCAGGCGCCGTTGAAGGTAAATCAGTCGTTGCTCAAACAAGCAACGCAGGACAACACGCGTATTGTCGTCTCGATTCCGAAACAGCGGGCTTACCTCATGATCGGAGACCAAATCGTAGCCGATGGCCCAGTCTCGTCTGGACGACGCGGACACGAAACCCCGAGGGGGCATTTCAATGTAATGGAAAAGGACCCGAATCATCACTCCAGTCTTTACGGCGACTTCGTGGACAGTTCTGGACGCACAGTACGCGGCGGGGTCAGTGCGCGCAGCGATTCCGCGCCGAGCGGAACGCACTTTGCCGGCGCGGCCATGAAATGGTTCCTTCGCCTCACCGGAGAAGGTGTCGGGATGCACATCGGAATTTTGCCTGGCTACCCCGCCTCGCATGGTTGCATCCGCGAGTCCGTCGATGGGGCAAAATTGTTTTACGACTACGCGAAGGTCGGAACGTCGATAGATGTTGGTGACTACTAGCGGAACATTCACTTCCCCGGTCTGTGCGCCCATCCCGCTATGTTTCGATCAATTTTCTGCGTAGCAGTTCCAACGCAGCCTGAGTAGCGATTTGCTTAAAGGTCTCGCGGTCGGTTGGAAAAAACAACTTCTTCGCGATCGTTTCGTCCGACGCAGCGAGAGCAATATAAACTGTTCCGACCGGCTTCTCCGGCGAGCCGCCGCCCGGTCCGGCAACGCCAGTCGTAGCGAGCGCATAATCGGATCTCGCACACCCCCGCGCATGTTCGGCCAGCACACACGCGACCTGCTCGCTTACGGCGCCGTGTTTCTCGATTACCTGTGAATCGATATTCAGCATGTCGATCTTGGCCTGGTTTGCGTAACAAACATAACCGGCTGGAAAAACGGCCGATGCGCCAGGTACATTTGTGATGCGATTAGCAAGCAATCCCCCTGTGCAGGATTCTGCAACCGACAGCGTTTGATTGCGCTGCGCCAGCAGTTTTACGATTACTTCTTCGAGCGTTTCGTCAGTTGCAGAAAAGATCGAGGGTCCCAGCGTCGATGTGATGATCGCGTCTGCCTGTTCGATGGCGTTTGCTTTCCCGACAATTCGCACGTCGACCTCGCCTGGACGCGCACAGTACCCCAACTCAACACCGGGAATGGCAAGCACGCGGCCGCCGATCGCTTCCTCGACCAGCGACTCGCCCTTGTCGGCAATTTTGTAGAGGCGCCGCTCGATCAAAGCCGAATCCGGGACGAGTGAGCGCAGGGTCGGCATCACAAATGCCCAAAACATTGGCTGAAGCTCGCGCGGAGGCCCAGGCAGCAAAAAAAGATGCGGAGACTGAATCCGCGGATTGATGTTCGCGCGCAGATAAAGTCCTGGTGCGCTGCCATTCTGGTTGGGCAGCACCTGTGCGCCTGCATGAACATCAGCCTGCCGTGCGATGCCAGGCGTCCATTTGATTCCGCGCATCCGGAGTCTTTGCCGGAGCGAAGCCAGCAACTCCGAAGATTGACGGAGCTCCAACGCGAGTAGTTCGGCAACCATCTCGCGTGTTATGTCGTCAGTGGTTGGACCGAGGCCCCCGGTCACAAAAAGAATCTCGCAACGTGGAAGCAATTCGGCCAGCGTTTGCCGGATCGCCTCCGAATCGGGAACATTGCGCCGCTCCTCGATCCGCAAGCCCAGGGGAAGAATCGCCCGTGCGATGAATGCAAGGTGCGCGTCCTGAACATCGCCAAGCAAAAGCTCCGTTCCGGTGTTGAGAAGGATCACACGCATGACCAAAAGGTGGAACGTTAAAAAGTTACAATGTTACAACGGAAGAACTTCTACCGTTTCAGCTTTGTAACGCTTTTAACTTCTAACTCCGGCCGAAAGCCGTCAGGCCGCCTTATCCTGTTTCTTGCGAATGAGCGGGAGTTTCTTCCCTTCCACTACCGCCCGATTGATGGTGACCTCGGCGATATCTTCGCGACTCGGCACCTCGTACATGATATCGAGCATGATCCGCTCAAGCATGGAACGCAGAGCGCGTGCTCCCGTTCCCTTCGTGACTGCCTGGGCCGCCAGCGCGCGCAACGCATCCTTGGTGACTGCTAAGCGCACACCTTCCATTGAGAAAAGCTTCGTGTACTGTTTCACCATCGCGTTTTTTGTCTCGGTCAAAATCGCGACCATTTCGTCCTCAGTTAGCGGATCGAGCGAGCTGACAACGGGCAATCGTCCGATGAATTCGGGAATCATCCCGAAAGCGAGCAAATCTTCCGGTTCTACATGCCGAACCGCTTGTTTTCGCAATGCCTCCTCAACTTCCAGTGTGGGACTGCCGAACCCCATCACCTTTTGGCCGATGCGTTTTTGAATAATTTTATCGAGACCGACGAACGCACCGCCGCAAATGAACAGAATCTTCTCGGTATTAACCTGGATATACTCCTGATGCGGATGTTTGCGTCCACCCTGTGGCGGAACATTGCATGTGCTGCCCTCCAAGATCTTCAACAGAGCTTGCTGCACTCCTTCGCCGGAGACATCACGAGTAATGCTCACGTTGTCGGTTTTTCGGCCGATCTTGTCGATCTCGTCGATGTAAACGATCCCGATCTCCGCTCGTTTCACATCGTAATCCGCATTCTGTAGGAGTCGCAGAATAATGTTTTCCACATCTTCGCCAACGTAGCCTGCTTCGGTCAGCGTCGTCGCGTCGGCGATGCAAAACGGCACATCGAGAATCCGCGCCAGAGTTTTGGCTAGTAACGTTTTGCCGGAGCCGGTGGGGCCGACTAATAAAATGTTGCTTTTCTCAATCTCAACATCAGCAAACGGATCTGGCTGAAACGCGGCAGAAGCATCGGCCGGTTGGGAAGCTTGCAATACCCGCTTGTAGTGGTTGTGGACAGCTACCGATAACGTTTTCTTCGCGGTGTCCTGGCCGATGACATACTGATCAAGGGCCCGGCGGATTTCCGCCGGCTTGGGCACACGAATATTGGAGGATTGACGACGGGCATCCTCGTTGAGTTCTTTATCGAGGATGCTTTTGCAGACATTTATACAACTATCGCAGATATAGACGCCCGGGCCGGCGATCAATTTGCGAACCTCCGCATGGCTCTTGCCACAAAACGAGCACATGGTGAGGTTGGAAGCGCGGGCCATATTTTTGAAAAGCTCTCTTATGCTCCGACTTTGCGCGGCAAAGCGGTTTCAGCCACTTCTACCGACCGATCGCCGGAAGGAGGACTCGCCCCATCGAGCAGCTTCGCCTCCTTGCGAGACTTGATCACTTCGTCCACTAGGCCGTACGTTTTCGCTTCATGGGCCGACATGTAGTAATCGCGATCCGAATCGCCCCGCACCTGTTCCTCCGACTTACCTGTGTGCTGCGCGATGATTTTGATGAGGCGCTTTTTCAGCTTGAACATGTAATCGACCTGACGTTCTACGTCGCTCGCTGCGCCCTGCGCGCCTCCGGAGACCTGATGGATCATGATATCGGAATTCGGAAGCGCGAAACGCTTGCCTTTCGTTCCTGCACAGAGCAGGACCGCAGCCATGCTCGCGGCCATCCCCAGGCAATAAGTGGTCACATCGCATGTGAGAAACTGCATCGTATCATAAACGGCAAGGCCGGCAGTGACGGAGCCACCAGGCGAATTGATATAAATGTTGATGTCCTTTTTGGAGTCCTCCATTTGTAAAAACAGCAACTGGGCAATGACTAGATTAGCGATGTGATCGTCCATCGGGGTTCCGATAAAAACGATTCGGTCCTTGAGCAGTCGCGAATAGATATCGTAGCTGCGCTCGCCCCGGCCAGTCTGCTCCACCACCATCGGAATCAGCACCTGGGAAAGATTTTCGTTCGATATACTCATGATTTTTCTTCTTTAACAGCGGGTTCTTGCGCTGTCTCGACGCTAACATTTGCCTTAAGGAAATCAAGAGTCTTGCCCAGCAGTATCTGCTCCGCGAACGCGTCCACACCATCGTGCTCCTGAAGTTCTTTGCGCATTTTCTCCACTGGAATGTTGTACCGCGCCGCTTCCTCACGAAGCCGCGCGTTGATGTCGTCCCGTGAAACCTTGATGTTTTCGCGCTCGGCGATCCGATGCAGAATGAAATTGGTTTTCAACCGGTGAGCGGCAAGCCCGGCGGCGCTTTCGATAAGCTCCTTCTCCCTGTCCTTTAACATCTCATCAGTAACACCGCGTTCCCGATTTCCTTGCACCAACTCTGCCAAAATGCGACGCGTCTCATTTTTTAAGAGAGCAGGCGGCAATTCGAACTGAATTCGCTCGTGCAGGTATTTCACGACCTGCCCTTCTTTCGCTCGTTCGCGCTCATGCTCCTTTTCATGAGCGAGGTCGTGTTGAATGATCTTATGCAGATCGCTCATGGTCTTTCCAGGAATCAATTTAGCCGCAAACACATCGTCCAAAGCCGGCAATACCTTCTGCTTAATCTCACGGACAGTGACGCTGTAATTTGCCTGTTTTCCTGCCAATTCCTTTACCGGGAAATCGGTGGCGAAATCGACGGTTACCGTGCGCGTTTCATCCGGCTTCTGGCCGACTATTTGTTCGCAAAATTTAGGCAGGAAATTATCGGACGCGAGACGCAACCAGAATTTCTTTCCACCGTGAAGATTTTTGCTCGCCTGGGGCGCAATTTCGCTGATTGGTTTGCCATCGGTTGATCCTTCAAAGTCGATCACCGCGAAGTCGTCTATCTCCAGGCCCCGCCCGAGAACATCGACGAAGTCGGCGGATTGATCGCGCAAGCGCTCAAGTGCGGCATCGATCTCCGGCTCGGAGACCGTCGTCTCCGGCAATCGCACCGGAATGTTCTTGTATTCGGGCAGCTCAAAT
>DATHHK010000082.1:0-3049 GCA_035317225.1 Candidatus Udaeobacter sp.
CAGTAACCGCGTTTCCTCAAGCCGTGATAAATGAGAAAATTATTGAAGATTGGCGTGCCAAACATGCGGTATTCTCGTCTGAGCTTGCTTACAGTGACGAACGCGCAGTCAGCCAGCAGCTTTGCTTCGTCACGATTTACTCTCGGTGAGAGGGAAGCGAGTTGGTCGGTCAGTTTCCCGGCATTGGCCGCATCACTTTTTGACACTTGAAACGAGAAGGGCGGCTGTTGTTCGTTGCCTAGAACCGGCCTGTTCCACGCCCCAAAAATTAAGAGGACAACCCCAAAAAAAATCAACGATCGAATTTGCCATTTCATAGCGAGCGCTGGGAAAATCACTGCTTTACGATGTTAGGGCAAAGTGAGTTCAATAAATTCACACAGTCTCTTCGTCGAAAAGCCAGTATTTGTGTGTATCGTATTGAAGCATCAAGCAGATGTGCCTCGCCACCGTTGATGTTAATGCGGCGAACAGAAGATTTGCCTGCCCCTGATTTCAGCGTAATTCTGAAAACTTTTATATGCCCGATCGCGCCTATCTTCATCCCATCGATCCGGAATTAGTTCCCGGCGCGCGTAATGCGATCAATGTCTGCCTTCGATTAAAGCCACAGGAGCGGATCACGATCATCACAGACACCGCGACGCGTGAGATTGCGGCGGCGCTTCAAACGGAAGTGGAACAAGTGGGTTCGGATTACAGCTTGTTTGTGCTGGAGCATCATGCGCGGCGGCCGCTGAAGTACATGCCTGAGCTTATTCTTGACGATCTTGCGCGCTCGCAGGTATCGATCTTCGCAGCTCAAACCCAGACGGATGAACTCCCCGCCCGCACGCAGATGACCAGCGTCGTCAACAAACACAAGATCCGACACGGTCATATGGTAAACATTAACCGACAAATCATGCTCGAGGGTATGCGAGCCGACTTTGTGAAAGTTGACGACCTGAGTGAGCGCCTCGTCGAGCGTGCCCGCAAAGCTGAACGGATTACCTGCAAGACACCGCACGGCACCGAGTTTGAAGCTGAGCTATCCCCGCAATTGAGATGGCTTAAAACCAGCGGAATTATCACGAAAGACAAATGGGGCAACTTGCCTGGAGGCGAAATTTTCACAGCGCCGTTCAATACTAACGGCGTCTTCGTTGTTGATGGCGTGGTTGGCGATTATCTGTGCGAACGCTTCGGCGACCTGGAATCCAACCCGCTCACCATCGAAGTAGAAAATAATCGCATCCGCTCCTTGAAATCGGAGAACAAGGATTTGCGCGACGAATTTTGCGCTTATACAAGCACGGATGAGAACAGCAATCGCGTAGGCGAATTTGCCATCGGCACCAACACCGCTTGCACGCACGTCATTGGACACATTTTGCAGGACGAGAAAATTCCGGGGGTTCACATCGCTTTTGGTCATCCGTACGCCGAGCACACCGGCGCCAACTGGGTTTCCAAAACACACATCGACTGCGTCGGTCGCGATTTCGACATTTGGTTCGATGGCGAACAGGTGATGCGAGGCGGGAAATTTCTGGTCTGACTTTGCTATCATCGCGTCGTCGCGCTTGGCCTTTATTCGTCATTCAACGATATGCACCCCGAACTACGCGCGCGTTTCAACGCTGATTTCACGCCGGAAAAATACGCGACGCTGCTGCGCTGCGTAAATGAGACGGAGAAATGGCCAGCAGATTTCCGGATTTCGGAAACGCCAGTTTTCTTGACTCGAGCGTTTACGGACGATGTAACGCGTGGCGCGAATGCAATCATCGATGCTACACGCACGCCGGAGTTCGTGAAACAAGCAGCGTCGGCCGTTCCGAAAGAATTAGAAGTCCCAAACGAATCTGCTCACCCAAATTTTCTCGTCGTCGATTTCGCGATTTGTGAAGAGGAAAACCGGCTCGTCCCGCGCTTGATTGAATTGCAGGCTTTTCCAAGCTTGTTCGGATTTCAGTTACTGTTACTTGGTTGCATTCGTAAGGCGTATCCGGTCATTCCGCGCAACTGGACCTCGTCGTTTGGTGGAATTAAAGACGATGCGTATCTCCAACTGTTACGACGCACAATCATCGCCGATTCGGCGGCGGAAAATGTTGTGCTGCTAGAGATCGAACCGGAAAAGCAAAAAACGCGAATCGATTTCGCCGCAACAGAAACACTCCTTGATATTCGCCCCGTTTGCGTGACGAAAATCAAAAAACGCGGACGCCAGTTATTCTACGATCGCGACGGCAGTGAAGTGCGGATCGAGCGCATTTATAATCGAGTAATTTTCGATGAGCTGATTCGCCGGCCAGATTTGAATCTACCATTCCAGTTTCAGGATGAACTTGATGTCACATGGGTCGGCCATCCGAATTGGTATTTCCGGATTAGCAAGCATTCGTTGCCGTTTTTGGAGACGGAGCATACCTCACCGACTTTTTTTGCCGATGATTTTCCCGCTAACGAGAATATCGGCGATTATGTTTTGAAACCGCTTTATTCGTTCGCCGGTCACGGCGTGGATATGAAGCCAACACGGCAAAAAATCGCCGCCTTGGAAAATCCATGTGAATGGATTTTACAGAAGAAAGTCGACTACGCGCCGTTTGTGGTGACGGTCGATGGCCAGAAATCGAAGGCCGAAATTCGTATGATGTTTGTTTGGCCGGATAACGACCGCAATCCAACGCTGGTCAACAACCTTGTTCGAATGAGTCAGGGCAAAATGATGGGCGTCGATTTCAACGTCGAAAAGACCTGGGTGGGCGCCAGCATCGCACTACACGAGGCGTCGCCGTAAGCGAAGCCGATAAGCTTAACCGCTAATTCCTATCATTCATTGCCGTTCCGGTGCTTGTACTCCGCTTTTTACGTCAACATTATGATACGTCGCAATTTTCCATTCGCCGCCGTCTTCACCAGCACGAACATCGTGCACGATTTTTGGAAACCGTAACTGCGAACGACGGCTTCCCTACAGCTGCTTTTCCATCATCTGTCGCACTTCAGAGGACGTGCGGACGGGCACGACTTCGAAGTCCATCAAGTCTTTCCAATTGTC
>DATHHK010000083.1:0-2828 GCA_035317225.1 Candidatus Udaeobacter sp.
GGTTGGCGTCGTTGTAGGAAGTAGCTGAATAGTGCCGGGTGTAACCGATGGAGCAGCACCTATTGGCACAAAAGTCGAGCTGGCACATGTCGCCGATGATGTGTTAGTGGGGCTCAGGGTTGGAGTTGGTTGAGAAACGGCAAGTGCGGTGGACGGCGTAGCGGCAGGCATAGTTACGGCGGCCGGTGTAGGAAGAGGTACAAAACCCGGAAATGGGCTGGGCGGCGTTGGAGCGGCAATCACTCCATCCGTCGGGAAGGGACTGGCAACTGATGGCGAAGGAATGGGGACCGGTGCTGCACCAGACACGGAAATTGCGCTCGGTATAGCGCCACCGGCAGTTGTTGGACTTGGGTTGGCTCCTGCACTTGATGCTGTCGCATTTGGCCGAATGTAGATTGCGTCCAATCCGGTCGGGCTTTGCCAAAACTGCGGATCGACCTCCATCACTACGTGGTATTGGTTGAGCGAGGTAAACATGGTCGAGACCTGGCGCTGGCCAAAGGCGTCGTAGAGCGTGTCATCGATGAGTTGCGCTGAGATGCCCAGGCGCGCTGCAGTCTGGCGGTCGTAAGTCAGCGATGCTTGTAAGCCGGCATTTTGCTGGTCGCTGTTTACATCGGTGAAACCGTGCAGCTTTCGCATCTCTGCGAGGACAGTCGGTCCCCACTTGACCAGCTCCTGAAGGTTTTCGCTTTGAATCGTGTATTGATATTGCGCGTTGCTTTGCCGGCCTCCAATGCGCAGGTCCTGCCCTGCTTGCAGAAAAGTCATCGCTCCAGGGACACCGGCAAGCTTCGGCCGCAAACGATTGATGACCTGGCTGGAGGTGATTTTTCGCTCACTGAGCGGTTTCAGCGCGACGTAAACAAAACCGCTGTTGGTCGCGCCATTGCCGCCGACGAAACTGACTACCGCCCCGACTGCGGGGTCAGTCTTGATTGTGTTACTGACCTGCAGTGCCGCGCCTTGCATAGCTTGGAAGGACGCGTCCTGCGAGCCTTGCATACCGCCAAACACAGTCCCATTATCCTGCTCCGGAAAAAATCCTTTTGGCACAGTGACGAAAAGAAATCCAGTCGCCGCGATCGTCACGATCAACACGCCGAGTGTGATTGCCGGATGCCGCAGGACAATTTGCAGGCTCCTTTTGTAGCAATCCGAAACCCACGCAAAGACATCTTCACTTACCTGAGCAAACACGCCGCGTTGTTTAGTTTGTTTGCCCGCCGTAGCCTTGGCGGAGGCGGACCGAAGTAAACGCGCGCACATCATTGGCGTGGTCGTCAACGAAATGACTAACGAAACGAGAATGGCAGTTGAGAGAACTACCGCGAACTCACGGAACAATCGACCGACGATGCCGCCCATGAGCAGGATCGGCGTAAACACGGCAACCAACGAAACGCTGATCGAAAGAACGGTGAACCCGACTTCGCGCGCGCCTTTGAGTGCAGCTTGCATCGGCCGCACTCCTTGCTCGATATGACGTGAGACGTTTTCGATCACGACGATCGCATCATCGACCACAAATCCAGTCGAGATAGTCAGCGCCATCAATGAAAGATTGTCGAGGCTGTAACCGAGCAGATACATCACGCCGAACGTGCCAATAAGCGATGTCGGAACAACCACTGCCGGAATCAACGTTGCGCGCCCATTTCGCAGAAACAGAAAAACGACGAGGACGACCAGCAAAATAGCGATGACAAGCGTGCGCTCCACCTCGAACACGGACGCTCGAATGGTTGTCGTGCGATCGAGAACGATCTGCACGTCGATGGCAGCAGGAATCGAGGCTTTCAACGATGGCAGTGCTGCTTTCACTCGATCGACGGTGCCGATGATATTTGCGCCGGGTTGGCGAAAAATGACCAGCGGAATGGCAGGCTTGCCATTGAGGTAACCGGCGGCGCGAATGTTCTCGACTGAATCGCGCACGCTGGCGATGTCCGATAACCTTACCGGCGCTCCATTCTGGTACGTGACAATCAGCGGCGCATACTCCTTTGCCTTTAACAGCTGGTCGTTAGCGAGGATGTCCGCGGTCGTTCGTTCATCGTACAGCTGTCCTTTGGGCATGTTCGCGTTCTGCTGGCTCAACATCGTTCGCACGTCTTCCAGACTGAGGCCGGTGTTATTCAGTTGGGTCGGATTGATTTCCACGCGCACGCCTGGCAGCGCGCCGCCGCCTATGTTTACCTGACCAACACCTGCAATTTGAAGTAGCCGCTGCTGCATGATGGTGGACGCTGCGTCGTAAAGTTGGCCCCGGCCGTAGATGTCAGAGGTGAGTGCGATCACCATAATCGGCGCGTCAGCGGGATTAACTTTGCGATACGTGGGGTTTTGCGGCAGGTTCGAGGGAAGATTAGCGCGCGCAGCGTTGATCGCCGCCTGTACATCGCGCGCTGCGCCGTCGATGTTGCGACTTAGATCGAACTGCAGGGTAACGCTCGTCGAACCGAGATAACTCGCGGATGTCATTTCGTTCAGGCCCGCGATGTGAGCGAATTGCCGTTCCAGTGGCGCCGCCACCGCGCTCGCCATGATGTCTGGGCTCGCGCCCGGCAAGCTCGCAGACACGCTGATCGTCGGAAAGTCCACCTGCGGCAGAGGCGCGGTTGGTAGTTGCAAAAAGGCTACGATTCCCGCCAGAGCGATCGCTACCGTAAGCAATACCGTCGCGATCGGCCGGTGAATGAATGGAGCAGAAATGCCTTCCCCGCTGCTGGTCCGAGCCGGACTGGCGTCTGAAGAAACCGAGTTCATGCGGGCGCAGCCTCAGGAAGGCCGCCCGTGCCTCGTTCCGCTGCGCGCGAGCGGGA
>DATHHK010000084.1:0-14026 GCA_035317225.1 Candidatus Udaeobacter sp.
CACGGTACTATCCCGATCCCGATCTGCTCATTCGCACTTCGGGCGAAATGCGTCTGTCGAACTTCCTTCTTTGGCAAACATCCTACACCGAGATGTATATCACGCCAAAACTGTGGCCCGATTTCACAAAAAAAGATCTCGTTGCTGCCGTGGAAGAATTTGGGCGGCGGCAGCGTCGCTACGGAGCGGTGTAGGCCGCGCCGGAAAGCCAGCCCTCGACACGGAGCGATGCACAAAGCTACTCTTCACTCTTCAAAAACCCATATGAGATTTGAGAATCAAGTTGCGATCGTTACGGGAGCGGGCCGGGGGATTGGACAAGCCATCGCCTTGCGACTGGCAAACGAAGGAGCGCGTGTGGCATGTGTGCGCCGCACGGAAGCAAACGCAAAGAGCATCGTGGATCAGATCCACTCAATTCGCGCTGATGCGGCGAAGGCTTACACCGTCGATGTCGCGGACCACGCGGCCGTGCAAAAAATCGGCGCACGGGTTCTGGACGATTTTGGCAGGGCCGACATTCTGGTTAACAACGCCGGTATTACCCGAGACGTGCTTGCCATGCGAATGTCACTCGAGAATTGGGACGCGGTCATTAATACAAATCTGCGCGGCGTCTTTAGTTTTACCCAGTCGCTTATCCGCGCCATGATCAAGCAGCGGGGCGGTCGTATCGTCAACATCAGCTCGGTTATTGGGCTGATGGGCAATGCAGGGCAGACAAATTATGCGGCCAGCAAAGCAGGCGTGATCGGTTTTACCAAATCCCTTGCCCGCGAATTGGCTAGTCGCAATATCACCGTCAACGCGGTGGCCCCGGGATTCATTACGACAGACATGACTGCCGGACTTTCCGATGAGATTAAGAATTCCATTCAATCAAAGATTCCGCTGGGCAAAACGGGCACGCCTGAAGACATCGCCAACGCAGTGGCATTTCTCGCGTCTTCTGAAGCTGGTTATATCACCGGCCAGGTGTTGTGCGTCGACGGCGGAATTGTGATGTAGGGTCGCGCACGCGTGTCGCCTACTGGTTTCGGCGTCGTCTCGAAACGAACTTGCCTGATGCAATTGCTCCCGTTACGCGTCACGGAGACGCAGCTAGGCGCGTTGTATGATGGTAACACGCCCATTGGCCAACAGAGCATTGTTGGCTAAAACGCGGCATTCATAAACTGTGTTGGCACCGTCACCGAAGAGGCGGTTTGCACAGACCTGCAGCGGCGACGTAATATCATCCAGAAATACCACATGCAAGCGCGCGTCGCGCAGGGCAGCCAGGTAGCCGGGTGGCGCAGTGGCGCCGACCGAGCGGGCCCGCAATCCGCCATGGACTGCCGCCGCTTGCGCGCCGTATTCGAAAGCGTGGACAACAGATAAACGTCCGTCGCGGCGTAATGGGTTAGCGGAATCACGGTGCGTGTTAGTGACGCATGTAATCGATTCATCGTCCCACCGGGTTATCTCATCCAACAAACACATCAGACCGGAGTGGGGGATCAATGTGCGAATTTCTGCTTTGCTAACTGGAACCTCGTAAACCATTGGGACTCGCAGTGATTCGTTACATTGTTACTGCGGCGAGAAAACGCTCGTGAATCGTAATTGGTGATCCGTGGTTCAATTTGTCGATGCGATTGTGTAACGATCTAACGCGGCGAAGCCTGGTCCCAAAACGGATAAAAATTAAACCAGTTGTAAGGCGCAAGGCGCGCGTAATACTCCAGCCGTTCGGCGTAGCGCTGCATCCAAAGCTGGATCTCTTCAGCGCGACGATCGCGATCCAAGGTGATCTCATCGGCAAAATGTTCGAAGTAAATTTCGTAACGGTTCCCCCCGCGGTAGAGACCGAAAAACAAAATAACGGGACGATGCGTCATGGCGGCAAGGACAATCGGGCCGACCGGGAACGCGGCTGACCGGCCAAGAAACTGGCACCGGGCCGTCTTACCATCGTTCGAGACACGGTCGCCCAGCGTGCCAACGAAGAATCCCGCATCGAGACTTTCCTTAACTGTCAGCAAAGTATCCACCCGATCCGGCGCGATTACCGTGCCAGCGATCACAGGGTTCAATGCATCCAGAAAGCGGGTGATATTTTGGTTGTGGTTTGCGTCCATTAAAACCTTGAGCGGAAACTTTCCCTGCATCACGCCCAGAGCTCGCAATACTTCGAAACTGCCCAAGTGTGAGCCCAGCAGAATGCAACCCTTTCCGCTTTCCATGCGGCGGTGCAGGATTTCTTTGCCATGAAGCTTTACCTCAAAGCGCTGGAACTCACCGCGCAACAGGTAAACGCGATCCAGAATGGTCGCCGCGAAGCAAAGAAAATGACGAAACACATTCCACCAGTGGGCGGGGTAGCCGCGCATTTGCTTAAGGTATTCGTACGAAGTTCGGCGAGCCGCGCTTGCAGTAATCACATAATACGTTGTGACCGGATATAACAGCAGCCTTGCCGCCCAACGCCCGATGTGCGTCGCGATCCAGGCGATCAATCGCAGCGAAGTCAGTGTGCCGCGTTCAGGCAAGCCCGTCCAACGCACTGGGTCGGAGGCTTTCGTCTGGAGAACGTCCGAGGTCATTTGCCGGGCACGACGTTTTGTCCGCAGATTGCGCCGGTGAAAAAGTGTGGGTAGATCTCGCGAATGCGATCAATGTTCGGCGCAACTTCGACACACTGGAAGCCTGCACGAGTAAACGCGCGCCGCCAATGCTCTGAAGTTAGAAATCCCGGGTTAGGGCGAATCTCTGGATCTGTCTGGACGTTTGTAAAGCTCTCAAGAATCTGAAACATCAGCTCGGGGTAGATTGGTTGATTGAGATAGGGCCGCAGACATTCGCCGATCACGAGCCAGCCGTCGCTAGCCAGAGCCGAGCGTGCTTCGTTCAAGCTAAACAAGAGGTCCCTGGAGATGTGCATGACATTAACGGCGTATATCAAATCGAATTCACCCGGGGTGATGCCTTGATTGCTCCAAGGCAAATCGAGATTGAGCGCACTCCATTCAACCGGAAGACCAGGATACTGCCTTGCCAGTTTGCGCTGGCCGCATCGCAGGAAAAACGCGTTCGGTTCTGTAATGAGATAACGTTCTACGTGTGGCAAAAGTCCGCGTTCATCAAACACGCGTAGCAAAATTTCGCTGGCGCTGCCGGGGCCTGCGCCGACTTCTAGAATCCGAAGCGCCCGTCGACCGGAAACGCGCTCAGCTGCAAGCGTTGCGCCGACCCAGTTATTCACGGCATAGCTCAAATTTTCATTGTGAAAATAATTCAACCACAACGGCACTCCTTGCGGACCGAGCAAATTGCGATCACCGCTTTGTTCGCCACTGGCGACAGCAGGATAGAGGCTCGCGGCGTGATCCAGTAAATCCAAGGTCGCCGCATTCGCAGGATCGATTTGTAGAGCTGCTGCACGGAGGTTTTCGATATCCGGTTTGCGCAACGTGTTCCGCAGACGGTAAAGGCGAGTGTTCCCGTCGGTCCGAGCCTCAACGCAATCGATTTCGGCCAGACGGTCGAGGATCCATTGTAAGGCGAACTTGAAAGAAGGCTGAAACGAAAGGAGCCGACACAAATCATCGACCGATCGCCATTCACCGAGGTGATCGATCACGTTTAACCGGCACGCCAGATCGATAGCCATCTCGACGCTGTAACGCTCCAAGAGTTCGATGCTTTGATACAGTCGTTCACTAAACACCGGCGGTGGATATTCCTTGAGGTATTCAGCCAGGCGCGGATCGCTTGGCCGTACCTTAAAGGTTTGCGCGTCGGGAAAGGGTGCGTTCACGAGGTCATCTTTGTTCGGCAACAAACTTCAAGTTGGCCTTCAACTATTAAGTGGCCTTCGATGCGACAGGAAAAATTGATTCCAGTCGCGTCATCATTGCTCGTGGAAAGGCAGATCGTAAATGGCTGCTCAGGCTTTAGCGGCTGCAGAAACTTGACCGTCCGGATCGCCGTAAGCTGGCAGTCTTTCTGCCATTCGCGCAATGCGGTGAGAACTTCATCGAGGATCAATACGCCTGGTACAAGAGGCGCGTCCGGAAAATGCCCGGGCAAGCTGGGATGATCGGCCGCAATCGTGCGGCACGCTTCAAAAGTCATGTGAGCGAAGTTTTCCTCATGCCAGCAACTCCGGCAACTCGATCCGCTTTTTAGAGTTGTTGACCTTATCTCCTAACCAGCTTTTTCGATGGCTCGCCAGCCGCATATTTCCTGCGCGCAGCGAGACCAAACCGGTCGCAATAGGCCGCAAATCGAGCGGCGCTCTCCGCTTCTTCCACGCCAAACTGCGAGAGATCGTACCGATGAAGCCTATGTCGTTCCTCCGGTTGGCTTGCCAACGCTCGACGCATCCGTTCCTCTACTTTCTGAGATAACGACCAACCGAAGTGTCCATAAATACGCCGCACCACCGCGAGAGGATCGCGATGAATCTCAACATAATCGACGTCGCAAATGCGATGCTTTGCCAATAGAGCTCGTTCTTGTAAAAACTTAGCCAGTGTTTTCGACCAGTAATCTATCGCCTCGCGGCAAACCGTGAGTGGATCGACCGCATCGCTAAACACACGCCGCAGGATCGTTATCAAGCTCGATACGGAAGCCATGGCATCGAGTGGCGCGCGATGGGTTTGGACAAAAAGCGCGTCAGGGTAAACAGCCAGCAGACTTGGCAAGGCAAACATGTGCGTCGGGGCCTTGAGCACCCAACGCCGCGCGTTTTGCCGGACCTGCAGATGTTGAAGAAAACGGCGGTGATATTCGTATGCCGGTCGCAGATCCTGACGAAAGAACCAGGCCCGATACGAAGGGACATAATACATTGCATCGAACTGGTCACTCATGAACGTCGGCGCCATAAGACTGACACATTCTTGCGGAAGCTCCGCACCAACCGGGTGCGCCTGGCGAAATGTGGGCGCCAGCCAGTTGAAACAATTACAACTGCTAATTGCCCGTTGAATCCGCCGCTTTTCATTATCGCGAGTAGGTGGAGATGGCGTCATGACTTCCCAAGTCAGCGGAATTCGATGATCGGGATCCGAGCCGAGCAAGGTGTGCAACACGGTCGTACCGCTGCGAGGCAAACCGACGATGAACAGAGGTTCACGAATTTCCTGTCGCACGATGCTTGGATACGCCTTCCGATCTCGTTGTATGAATAAACGTGAACACAGTATGCGTATGAGATCAGCGCGAAGAACAATTCTTCCGATCAGGTTAAGCTGGGCCTCGCGTTGGCAGGAATCGAGCAACCGCGAGATTCCCTCGAAAAAGTCGCCTCCTCCAAAATCATCGAGACCGCAACGGCGTTTTGCCGTCTCGATTAAATCAACTGAACGAAGAGGCGTGCGCGGAATTGGGCTCTTATCCAACAACGCGCCACAGCCATTGAGAAGCCGCACAGGAAGGGTCGGGCGAGTCTGATCAAGAGTCGTGGCGGAAGAATTCATTCAATGAAAGGATTGGCCGCTGTTCTGCCAGATTCGCCAACCGTTGGCTACTAAGACTTTAGGGCAATATGAACATCGTGAAGAGACACAGGCAACATCCTGCACGGTTGCACTCTTATCATAATCATTCCATTTTGCAGCTGATGGGCACGGAGAAGGCAACATTTGGCGCAGGCTGTTTTTGGGGTGTCGAGGAAACTTTCCGTAATTTGAAGGGAGTCTTGTCTACAGCAGTCGGTTACGCCGGCGGGACGAAGGAGAAACCGACCTACGAAGATGTTTGCACTGACAAGACAGGCCACGCCGAAGTTGTGGAAGTGGAATTCGATCCATCACAAATCAATTACGAGGAACTTTTGGACGTTTTCTGGTCGAACCACAACCCCACAACATCGAACAGGCAGGGTCCGGATGTCGGGACACAGTATCGCTCAGTAATTTTTTATCATTCGCCCGAGCAAAAGTCGGCGGCGGAAGGGTCCAGGAAAAAGATCGATGCGAGCGGACGTTTTCGCCAGCCAGTGGTAACGCAAATTGAACCTGCGCCGAAGTTCTGGCGCGCGGAAGAATACCATCAGCGTTATCTGCAGAAGCGCGGGCAGTCACATTGCGCGATCTGACTTTAAGCGCGAATGGGTAGCCACGTAATCCGAACGAAGAATTTCGTCGTCGACGCCGGCGACTTCATTCTCAACGAGGCGCACAAAGCCCTTGGAGAACGTAGCGAATTTCGAATTGCGCTTTCAGGTGGGAAGACGCCCGCGCCGATTTACACACGGCTTGCTGTAATTGGGCACGATCTGCCGTGGGAGTTGGCCCGGATTACATTCGGAGACGAGCGTTGCGTCCCGCCGGATGATCCACAGAGCAACTTCAGAATGGTCTGGGAAACCCTTCTCGCGCCTGCTGCGGTTCCCGAAAAATCAATCCTGCGTATGCGCGGTGAGATCGATCCACGAGTGGCGGCGCAGGAATATCAGGACCAACTCGACCTGATGGCCACGCAGCGAGGAGAACCGATTTACCGGCATGATCTCATTCTTCTAGGCCTCGGAGATGATGGACACACTGCGTCGCTTTTTCCGGGGACTGCCGCGTTGGATGAAACGACAAGGCGAGTTGTTGCAAACTTTGTTCCAAAGTTAGATGCGCGGCGATTGACATTCACATTCCCGCTCATCAATCAGGCTCGGCATGTATGTTTCCTGGTCGGCGCGGCGAAAAACGCCAGTTTAATTGAGCGTGTCATCGAAGGCGATCCGCAATTTCCGGCGTCAAGAGTGAATCCATCCGCCGGAGATGTGACATGGATCATAGGGGAATCGTAATTCGAGGATCGAGATTATTGAATCGATTCACGATGTAACGACTCAGCGTTTTAACGCTTCGACGATGTCAGTACTCTTCGCCTTCGTCTTCTCTTGGGGGCGCTACGCGATCGTGTACTGCGTAGGCATGAAGCATTACCGCGATGAGATAGAAGAAAAACAGGCCGAGGCCCCAACCCGCAGAAGCGAATGCCGCCAACAACACGAAAATCCCGACTGGGATCGCACCAAACATCCAGAGAAAGCCCGCAAACTTGTGGCCCTTATAAATATGTCCCAAGCCGGGGATGATACTAAAGATAACAGCGATGGCGTCACTCGCTTTGCCTTCCGCCGTTTCACTTGCGCCACGCGTCCAATCGCAGCGATCACACCTTGTGGCATCTTTAGGCAGTGAATGCCCACAGTATGGACACGCCATTTTGTCTCCGGTGCTCGACTCAGACCGAACCGTTGGTGCGTCCGTGTACTCCACACTCATTTCAATTATTGAAGGCAGGAGCGCGGACTTCGTCAAGCAAACTTGCAGTTGGCCGCGACAGAACGCTTCGGTAGGATCGGCTCAAAGGATTGAAAGGCGCGCTTCTTCTTTTCTTTGGATTCTCGGCGCAAGTCTTAGGCGCGGGGCTGCATTCTTATACTGACCTGATTGTAAAGGACGCTGGCGCAATGCCACGAACCGGAGTGCGCGTGACGTACCTGGGTACAAATGGTTACCAATTCGAGTTCGATGGACGCGCTCTGCTGGTCGATCCCTACTTTTCGCGCGTTGATCTTTTGAGTGTTGCGCTTGGCTCGCGCATTCGGCCGGACATGTCTCGAATTGCAGAGGGAATGCGATATCTCGCGCCGAAGGCGGACGCGATTCTGGTTACTCATGGGCATTTCGATCATCTGCTCGATGTGCCGATTGTCATGTCGAGGACGCACGCGCGTCTCATCGCTTCGGCCTCAGTCGTCGAACTTGCGAAACGAGCAGGCGCTTCGTCCGGCGATGCGGTGACACCCGGAGATGTGCGGTGGCTTGGGCCATGGAAAATTCGCGTGTTGTCTGCCACGCATGATCGGCTTTTTGGCAGGGTGCCTTTCGGTCAAAGTGAAATGCGCGGCTCCGGGCCGCCACTGCATCCGGCCGATTGGGTTTGTGGCGAGCCACTAGCGTTTCTCATCGAAGTTGGAGATCAGCGCATCTACATCGATTCTGGTGGAACACCTGTGCAATTGCCGCCCCATGAGCGCGTCGATCTTGCAATTTTGGGTATGGCCCTGCCAGATTCACGCGCGCGACTGCCTGACGCGGTCGAGCGCTTACAGCCGCGCTATGTTTTGCCCAGCCACCAGGACAATTTCTTTCGGCCATTGGACGCTGGATTTCAATTCGGATCGCTTACAGATTTCTCCCGTGTACGCCGCGATTGCGAACAAGCAAATCACGGCCGCTTAATTCTGCTCGATTATTTCCGACCATGGACACTCCCGGAAAAGTGACTATCGCGCGCAAGCGCTACGGTCTATTACTCACGGCACTGGCGCCGGTGGTTCCGCAAATTCTCGGGAGCGCGTTCAATATATGGTACAACACGACTGTTATTCAGCCGTTACTCGTTTCTCCTGCCTTAAAGCAGCGTTTCCTCGAGACGATCATTATTTACAATGTCGTAGCCTATCCCATCGGGGTGGTCCTGTGGCTCAGACGAATCATGTCGTTTCGTGAATTGTTCCATGGCCTTTGCGCGGGAATGGCCAGGGATTCCGCTTCGCTCGTAACAGCGCGCCGCCGGTTGATTCATCTGCCATGGTTTGCCGCTGCGATTTGCGGTGTTGCCTGGTTTTTGTGCATTCCTGTTTTTGTTGGCGCGCTTTTGCAGGTTCAAAATCCACTTGATTCGCGATTGCTCTGGCACTTGCCGATTTCATTTTGCGTTTCCGGTTTTATAGCGGTCACGCATTCATTCTTTTTAGTCGAACTGGCCAGTTACTGGGGATTGTTTCCCGTCTTCTTTAGAGGCGAGCGCGCCGATCTGATCCCAGGCGTGTTCACGCTGTCATTGCGTGGCCGCGGAATCGTGTGGGCGGTATCCGCGTCGATTTGCCCGATCGCTTCACTCTTATTGCTTATGTTTGCGCCGCGGTCACCGACGATTAATACGGAGTGGTTTGCTGTGTTTGTAGGTGTCGTCGGTATCGCATTCGGAATTTTCACGGCATTGATGATGAGCTGGCTTGTTGCCAAACCGATCGATCAACTCCGTGCCGCCGCGGATGCGGTCTCACGTGGTAAATTTGATATCGATCTCGGCGTGAGCCGGGCGGATGAATTCGGGCGGTTGCTAGGCGAATTCGACAACATGGTCCGCGAGCTGAGGGACAAGGAGAAATTACGTCAAACATTCGGCTTGCACGTCGGCAGGCGCGCAGCCGAACAAATTCTGGCGCACGACCCCGGATTGAGCGGCGTCGAGGAGGAGATTACCGTCATGTTTGTGGACATGCGTTCGTGGACCGCACGAACAAACGTGTCTGCACCGAGCGACGTAGTCGAAGTAATGAACGATTTTTTCCGTGTAACCGTCCGCGTCGTCGAAGAGAATCATCGCGGATTGGTAAACAAATACTTGGGCGATGGATTTATGGCGATTTTCGGCGTGGGGGACTCTCGCTCTAATCACGCCGGCGACGCAGTTGCCGCCGGCCGGGAAATTCTGCTAGCGGTAAGCCAGCTGAACAACGATCTCGCGGTAAAGAGTCGCGCCCCGATCCAAATCGGAATTGGAATTCATTCCGGGCCGGCGATTGTGGGCAGCATCGGTTCCCCTCAAAGACTCGAATTCACTGCCATAGGGAACACTGTGAATATCGCTTCGCGCATGCAGGGACTAACCAAGACGACCGGGAAACCGCTGCTGGTAACAGCGGCAGTGCGAGATCGTTCCGGTGATTCGTTTAGTTTTGAGGAACTGCCGCCACAGGAAGTCCGCGGCATCGGCGGGCGATTGTCGATCTTCGCTGTCCAATACGATACCTAAACATGACGTCGCTCCCTGAGATCGTTGATTATACAAATGATTTTTTGCGCATTCGCGAAATAGGTGATTGGGACAACGCACTCAATGGTCTGCAGATCGAAAACTCGGGGGATGTGACCAAGATCGGAGCCAGCGTTGACGTTTCGACACGAGTCTTGGCAGCCGCGGCAAAACAGAACGTCGATCTCGTGATCGTGCATCACGGTTTGTTTTGGCAAGGTTTGCAACCGGTGACCGGCGCGTTGCGTCGGCAACTGGAGCTCGCCTTTGAAAACAACATCGCGCTTTATAGCGCACATCTGCCACTCGATTTGCATTCCCAGGTTGGTAACAATGCACAGCTCGCAGCAGCGCTCGGACTTACATCAAATCAACCGTTCTTCGAAGAAAAAGGTCAGTTGATCGGCGTGAAGGCGCGCGTTTCCTTGCCGCGCGATGAAGTCGATCGCAAATTGCAAAAAGCACTCACTGGCCCCGTAAAAGCCTTCATGTTTGGTCCGAAGAAAACTGGAACAATCGGGATCATCACCGGAGGTGCCGGCTCGGAAATCTACAGGCTTGCGCAGGAGGGAATCGACACGTTTATCACGGGGGAAGCGCCGCATTGGGCGGCAGTGGCGGCCGAGGAGCTTGGGATGAATCTCCTGCTCGGCGGACATTACGCCACCGAAGTTTTCGGTGTAAAAGGGCTGGCGGCGCATTTGTCCAAACGATTCAAAATTCCATGGGCTTTCATCGATTGCCCAACGGGAATGTGACGGACGAAACAATGTCGAAGCCCGTTCGACATTTTTGTATCGTCCTAGCTGTTCTCGGGATCATTCCGTCTTCGACGGAGGCTTCGGTCAAAGGTGGGCCAACGCAGCTAAGTGGATACAAGGCTGTTCGAGTTCACTACAGCCCTTTAAACAAAATGATAATGTCTGTCCGCATCAACGGGCAGCGAGCGAATTTGCTGGTCGATACCGCCTCCAGCCAAGTCATTCTGGACGCCGCCGCTGCTTCTTCGTTCGGCATAAAGCCGTCGCAAGGCAGTTTGGGATACATCCGGTTCACTCAAGTCAACGGTCAACAACTTCCCGTGGGTTTTGCGCAAAATCTCACAGCCGGCAGCATGAGTTTTGGGAGCCTTCTTGTGGCGCTGCGCAGTTCAAACCATTCAGGTGCAGCTGGCGGCCACGTCGATGGCGTTCTGGGTTTGGATCTTCTCACCCGGCACAAAGCGGTAATCAATTGCCGGACAAAACTTATTTTCCTTAAAGTCGGTCAAACACGGCAAATTAACCTCAGCTCCGTCGCGGCGGCAGAAAAATTCACGAGAGTTCCTTTGCGCCGGGAAAGAAACGGCGCCTTAACTGTGCCGTGTTCGATCCACGGGCAAGACACTCGTCTGCTCGTCGATACGGGATCATTTATTACGATCTTCCACGAACCTTTTCTTAAGTCGGTCGGCATTCCGGTGGAAGCAACACGCGTCTCTGCGTATTTTGCTCGTGGCGCGGCACGGAAGGTTAGCGCAGGACAAATCAACGACCTTAAGATTGGCGACTTCAAAACGCCGTCGGCGAAATTTGGCGTCACGGTATTGCCCAATTTCACAATGGCGCAGGGCGGCACCGGAGTCAGCGGGATCCTGGGGATGGACACAATGTACAACTGTCATGGTATCATCGACCTCGACAGCATGAATCTGTTTTTGAAATAGCCAATGCAGCGAACCGCCGCGCTGCGGCCTGTCTTTGTTAGTGAAGTTTTTGCTTTCGTAAATCGCTGGACGCTGTTCTTTGTTCGCCGATGACTGCGGCCGAAGATCGGCGAGGAAGCACGCGCGCGGCGGGAATCGTGGGCATGGCGATTCTTTCGAGTCGCATCCTCGGATTGATCCGCGAGATGGTGTTTGCCGGTCTTTTCGGTGCTGGCAGAAATCTCGATGCGTTCCTGATGGCGTTTCGATTGCCGAATTTGTTGCGCGATTTGTTTGCTGAAGGCGCGCTCTCGACAGCATTCATCACCACGTTTTCGAAGAAAATCGCGGTCGACGGCGATGCATCGGCGTGGCGTCTTGCGAACAAAGTTGCCACGCTAACGGCCGTTTTCATGAGCGCGATCACGCTGCTCGGAATCGTGTTCGCGCCGCAACTTGTGGAGCTCTTAACGTGGGGAAGCTGGTCGCCGGACAAGACCGAACTGACCATTTCGCTCACACGCATCATGTGGCCTTTCATGTTGTTCGTGTCGCTTGCCGCGTTGGTGATGGGCATGCTCAACGCGAAACATGTCTTCGGGCCGCCGGCGATGGCATCGAGTTATTTCAATCTTGGTTCAATCATCGGCGGCGTCGCAATTGGATGGTGGCTTGATCCAAATTTCGGTGCGCGGTCGCTGGTCGGATTGGCAATCGGGACACTGATCGGTGGCGCCTGGCAATTAGCCGGACAATTCCCGTCTCTTTGGCGCGTTGGCTACAAGTATCACGCCGATTTTCAATGGCGTGACGAAGGCGTGCGCACGGTGCTCACCTTAATGGGGCCTGCAGTGATTGCTGCGAGCGCCGTGCAGGTGAATGTGCTCATCAACAGCGCATTCGCGGCCAGCCTTGGCAACGGTCCGGTCAGTTGGTTAAACATTGCGTTTCGGCTGATGCAATTGCCGCTGGGAATTTTCGGCGTGGCGATTGGAACAGTTACTCTTCCACTGGTATCAAAAAGCGCGGCCGTTGGAAACGTGGACGAGTTTCGCGCGATTCTCGCTCGTGGGATAAGGCTCGCATTTTTGCTCACTATTCCATCGGCGATTGGGCTGGCGATGTTTGCCTCGCCAATTATCAGCGTGATCTATCAGCACGGGCGATTTAATGCGGAAATGACGCGAGAGACTGCCGGCGCGCTGGAGTATTACGCCGTCGGTCTTGCTTCTTACTCAGTCTTGAAGGTGCTAACACCTGCGTTTTACGCGATCGGAAAACGCAACACGCCGATGATCATCAGTTTCTTTGCGATTGGCGCGAATCTTTTTCTGAACTGGCTTTTTACCTTTCGACTTGGCTGGGGACATCGTGGTCTGGCGTTTTCGACGAGCCTGGTTGCAACAATTAATTTCCTGTTGCTTTATGCATTAATGCGCAGCCACGTGCGCAGCCTGGAAACGCGACAATTGCTGATCGGCCTTGGAAAAATGTGTCTTGCTGGCGCAGTGCTGGCGCTGATTTGCTGGGCGGCAAATTACTGGTGGCTTGGCGCGTGGTCGCAGCTGCGCTTTTTCCCAAAGCTATGCGAGCTGCTCATTGCAATCGCGTTTGGCGCTGCGGCGTTCTTTGCTTGCGCGTATTTTCTGCGCGTGCGCGAGGTGCAGGATATCGTGGATATCTTTCGCCGAAAAATAAATCGCGCATTGTAAAGACTTGTAGGCGTCTGTGTCAGAGGTCGATCAATCAATGGCGTTTCATTGCAACGCCCCACAATTATGCCAGCGCCTGGTCGAGGTCTTCAATCAGGTCTTCGGCGTTTTCCAGACCGATGGACAATCGCAAGAGGCCTTCAGGCGAAGTTGTTCCTGCTCCTTCAATCGATGCTCGATGCTCGATCAAACTTTCCACTCCGCCGAGACTGGTCGCGCGAGTAATGATTTTTGTTTTAGCAGCGACGAACATTGCTGCGTCACGCCCATCCTTCACCTCAAAGGAAAGCATTCCACCAAACGTCGACATCTGTTTTGCAGCAATCTCATGTCCAGGATGCAACTTCAATCCGGGATAGTGGACGCGCGACACCTTTCGATGTCCGGAAAGGAAATCGGCGATTCTCATTGCGTTTTCAGAATGCCCACGCATCCGCCAGGGAAGGGTGCGCATACCGCGCAGGATCAGCCAACAATCGAAAGGAGAGGGGACCGCCCCACCTTCGTATTGAATGGTGCGGATGCGTTGAAAAAAATCGTCCTCCACTTTGGAAACAACAATTCCTCCGAGGACGTCACAATGACCGCCGAAATATTTTGTCGTGGAATGCAGGACTAGATCCGCGCCCAGATCGAATGGGCGCTGGATCGTTGGCGCCCAGGTATTATCACAAACGCAGATCGCACCCGCTGCGTGGATAATCTTCGCGACCGCCGCGAGATCGACAATTTTTAACAGCGGATTAGAGGGAGTTTCCATCCAGGCGAGCTTTGTCTTCGGGCCCAGCGCTTTTTCGACGGCGTGAAG
>DATHHK010000085.1:0-4244 GCA_035317225.1 Candidatus Udaeobacter sp.
ACGAGGTCTGGGGCACATCGCGCAATTTGGAACGCATCCCCAAAATGCCGCAGTGGCATGCGGTCCGTCTCGATCTTACTGATCGACTTTCCATCGAGCAGGCATTCAATGCCGCGCTTGCAGAAGCTAGTTACTTCGATGTCTTGATCAACAATGCAGGGGCCGGTCACTTTGACCCCGCCGAGCTGGTTCCGATGGAAACGATTACGAGCCAGTTTCAAATTATCGTTTTCGGCCAAATCCAATTGATGCAACTGGCACTGCGTCACATGCATGCACGTGGCGAAGGTTTGATCATTAACGTCACTTCGTTAGCGTCCCGACTTCCAGTGCCGTTTATGGCGGCTTACAACGCCGCGAAAGCGGCCATGGCATCATTTACCATGTCAATCCAGCTCGAGCTCGGTAATTCCCGCGTGCACGTTGTCGATCTTCAGCCGGCCGACATTCGCACCGAATTTAACCAGGGCGTGATCAAGAGCACCAATGCTAATCCCCGTTACGACACAAAAATCGCGAGGACTTGGGAAGTCGCTGAGCGCAACATGAAAAACGCGCCACCACCGGACCTGGTAGCACAACATGTTCTCCGATTAGTCAACGCTGCTCAGCCGCCGCCGCGCATAACGGTTGGCGATGTATTCCAATCAAAAATTGCGCCTCTGATTTTCAGATTTCTTCCGCAACGCCTCCGGCTGTGGGGATTGAAGAGACATTACCAGATATGACTACTATCTCCGAAGCGGTCATCTTGATGGCGGGTCAGGGCTCGCGCCTCCGCGGATCGGACAACGCCTTTCTAAAGCCGTTCGTACCGGTGCTTGGCCGTCCGTTGATTTTGTACACCTTGGATGTTTTGATCCGCGCAGGGATCAAAACGGTCAACTTCGTGGTCGGCTACGAAAGCGGACGCATGATCGAGCAGGTCAAGAAATTGATTCCTACTGGCCTCAGCGTGTCCTTCATCGAAAACCGTGACTGGCAAAAACAGAATGGCATCTCGCTTCTTGCCGCCGCTGACCGAGTCAGCAAACCTTTTCTTCTCACGATGAGCGACCATCTTTTTGACGGTGCCGTGGTCGGTCGCCTGCTTGATTCTTTTGATTCCGATTACCTCAACATCGCAGTGGACCGGAAACTCGATTCTATTTTCGATTTGGAAGATGCGATGAAAGTCCAAACCCGCGAAAACAGGATCATCGACATCGGGAAAAACCTTCGCGATTACGATGCCATTGATATCGGCCTGTTTGTTTGCCCACTTGAAATCTTCGACTATCTCGAGCGAGCGAAGTCCAGCAGTGGCAGAAGTGATTGCAGTCTGGCTGATGGAGTTCGGGTGATGGCCCGTGACAATAAAGTCCGTGCCGTAAGTATCGGCGAAAGTTGGTGGCAGGACGTGGACACCCCGCAAATGCTGCAACATGCAGAGAAACAAATGGCCGAAGGGATGCGAAGCGCGGTGACCTAGCGTGGCGCTTCAATTCAGACCATGGCGACCGAGCGTATTACGGTCGCGGTTCGCGCGTCACGATATTGTCACCCCCATTAACGGCCCTAATCACAGCGATTGCGCTGAGCACCAGGCTCGCACCAGCGACCGTCATACATAGATTAAGGATCCAGTCAGCTAAGTTGAGTAGCGCAAGCATAAGAAAAACGAGGATGGCCATGTCGCGTTTGGTCAGCTGAAAGAGCCACCATACAAATCGTTCGCCGAGTTTGAGCAATCCGGAATGCCCGATCATTGCATGGTGCCTCGCATAAAACGAGCCGTGCAACGCGGACGAAGTAACCGCCATTTTGCTCCTGCCGACTCGTAGGAACAACTCGTTGGCTGTAATCAGGACAGCACACACAATTCCTTCACTCGAACGATGAAGCCCCAGCCCGAGAGTAAGAACGTAGACAAGGCTCGCCGCAAAATCGCAAACGTAATCTAGTCGTTCCCCGAGCTTCGATTCCAAATTTTTGGCGCGCGCGATTTCGCCATCGCAACCATCAAGAATGCTGAACACTTGAAAAATGGCGGCGCCGATGACGACGCTGGCGTAATCGCCGCGCACCAGGCATGTGCCTGCGATCAGCGGCAAAACAAAGATCGATACCGTCCAGCCGTTGGGATGAATCGGAAACTTGAGCAAAAAAGGTGTAATCCGGCGCGAAATCGGCCGGTTCAGAAAGCGTGAAACGAAACCGTCCTGGGGTTTGCTCATTAGGTCACTGTCCTCTTGAAAATGGGATATGTCTTGTCGCGTTGCATTCCGATGACTCAGTGAACCGATTTGAGCGCAGGACCCAGATTGTTTTTCTGATGGCCGCTCTAATTAGAAAGTTCAGGATGTCGCCGCCTCTCGACAGGCCAGAATTCTCCTAGGCAATGGGTTTACTGTAGATGCGATATGTTTTGTAGCGCTGAGCACCGATCGCTTCGAGAAAACGATTGATCATGAAATTGTCTTCAAGCGTCATGCTCAACTCGCCGGTGATTCCGCGTTTGACCATTGTTTCTTCCATCACGCGGAGCACCAGCATCTCGGCGATGCCAGCGCGGCGGTATTTTTCGACCACACCGAGCGCGATTAGTCGCCCTTTTTGAATGTGTTTCTTGTAGCGGAGCAATCTGATCAGACCAATCGGCAGCCCAAACCTCGTGAGCCGTCCATTCAGGTGACGTAGAACGACGTTGATATCTGGCAAACATAGTGTGAAGCCAACAGGCTCGTTGCCGATCTCGGCGACCCAGGCAAGCTCCGGCACAAGCAACGGCTTCAGTTCGTTGGTCATGAACTGTATCTCCGCCTCGGTAAACGGCACGAACCCCCAGTTCTTTGCCCATGCCTGGTTGTAGATCTGACGAAGCCGTCTGCTTTCATCGCGAAGATTCTTGAGATTTGCCGAACGAATAGTGGCTGGACAACGTGCGTTGAAGCGAGCAGCGAGTCGGCGCAGCTGCGTTACAGCTTTTGCTGGATCAGCGAACCACCACGCGTACCAATCCTTCGCCTTTGTAAAACCACAGCTCTCGATCAGGTCCCGATAGTACGGTGGATTATGTGAGGTCAGGATTGTCGGAGGAAACTGAAACCCATCGATTAGGAGAGCGCAGACATAGTTCGTTGAATAGTCGATCGGCCCCATGATTTCAGTGCGCCCTTTTTTTCGAAGCCAACTCGCCGCGCGTTCGAAGAGCGCCGCAGCTACCTCGCGATCGTTACTGCACTCGAACAAACCGAAGCAGCCGACATTCGATTGATGCAGCACGTTGTAATTCGGGTCGTCGCTCGCCATAATTCGGCCAACGATCTCGCCGTTTTTCCGAGCCAGAAATAACGCGGCATCGCCATGTCTGAAGAACGGATGCCGTTTACGATTCAGAAACTCCTTGCGTTCGATTATTAACGGCGGCACCCACGCGGGGTCATTTGCGTAAACGCGCCATGGAAATTTGATGAATGCGTTGCGCTCCTGGCGAGAGCCAACCTCTGAAATCTCAATGTTCGACACGCAAAAAAATAGCTACGCCGAATTTTGCCCGCTCTCGGCGATGTTCAGCAGCGATCCGGCCATTTTTTCCTGGCGAAACAGAAGGTAAACGAAGAGCAAATTGAGAGGGATCAGCTCGAACCAGAAGTAATAAACTGGTTGGCTGATAAACAGAAGGGCAAACAAGACCAGCATCCGGATGTTCGTCATCAGCAGTCCCCACCATTTGAGCATCGGACGGGCCAGATTTCGGTAACGGGTTCTTAGCCAGTCAGGAATTTCGCCGTGAAACAATTGGGCGACGACATTACGCAACATTTTCAGGCGTGGTGCCAGCATTTCCTGCTGTCGAGTAAAGTTCAGATACAACGCAAGGAGAAACTTCCGCCACGGTGCTTGACGCCAGGTCAATTTCCGATAATCCGATCGCAATTCGGATGAGGAATCCAAGTCCGTCCGTGCTCTCGTTGTTACAAAGTAAAGATAGGTATTGCGATAATAATCCGCGGCTGCTCCTTGCAATGCGTGACTGACCCCTGCAGCAAGCGCGAGAAGACAGATCGTTGGCGATGAGCCTTCGAACAGGTACCGGAGAGTCAAATGCAGGTAAACGCTGACAAAGACCAGGTGATCGGCAATGCTGTCAATGATGCGGCCCTCGCGGCTTTCCTGATGCGTCAAACGCGCGAGCTGCCCGTCCGCGTTATCGAATGCATTCGCGCAAACATGGAGCACCATTCCCGCAACGTTGATGCTCA
>DATHHK010000086.1:0-4869 GCA_035317225.1 Candidatus Udaeobacter sp.
AAAGCCGATAATTTGCAGTGGGTTTGGCACGTCAACTGGCTCGATGAGCCGGAGAAAGGTTGGAATCGTTTCGAGAATTATTTTCCAGGTGGAGACTATTGCGACTGGGTCGCTGTCAGTGCCTATGGACCAACCACGCCAGCGACCCACGATGGCACGGAGAGTTTGGCGTTTAAAATGCACGAGGCCTATCCGCGCCTCGTGAAAATCGCGGTTGGCAAGCCGATCATCCTTGCCGAGTTCGGTTGTGATTTACATAACCGGCATGTCAATGCAGCTGACTGGGCAAGAGCAGCGCTCGAAGACCTCTTCTCTAATCGATGGCCTGGCGTGATCGGTTTCTGCTGGTGGAATGAAGGGTGGCAAAATGACGATCATAAAAAGCACGATACAGACATGATCATCCTGCACGATGCCGTTCTCACCCGAGCGTTCCGGGACCAATTCGCAAAACACGCGGACAAAATTCAGGAAACTCCTGTCATTTCTCAGTGAGGCTTGCTGTCATTCAGAGCGAAGTCGGGGAATCTCTGGGTATTCAACAATCGGAAGATGTCTCGACTTCGCTCGACATGACAAAAGAAAAGACGCAGCACATACTTCAGCATGGTCAAAGTTGACGTCACTTACACCGGGGGTTTGCATTGCGACGCTGAGCATGGTCCGTCGCAGTCAAAGATTTCTACTGACGCGCCGACCGACAACAAAGGCAAAGGGGAAGCGTTTTCGCCGACTGATCTCGTCGCTACGGCTCTGGCTACGTGCATGAGCACGACCATGGGAATCAAAGCACAGGAACTCGGTGTCGATCTGCGCGGAATGAGTGTCTCCGTGCAAAAGGAAATGTCCAAGGACGCGCCGCGCCGGATCGTTGCGCTCCCATCGGAAGTTCACATTCCGCTTCCGCCCGATTCGCCGCACCGTGAAGTGCTGGAGCAGACCGCCCTCAATTGCCCAGTGCACAAAAGTCTGCCGGCCGAAATCCATCGCCCAACAAAATTCTTTTGGGAAGGATGATGCTGTAATCGTCTCGCCGTGCGAAGCCTCGCGCGCGTGCGGCGCAGTTTGCGTAAGTTCCCGATGACAACTGTAAAAGTTCGAAAAGCAGTCGAATCCGATATTCCAAGCTTGCTGCCGTTAATGCGCGAACTGGCCGAATTTGAGAAATATGCGGCAGACTTCGCTGTTACCGAAGAGGTGTTGCGTAAACAAGGGTTCCGCAATCTGCCACCCGACTTTCATTGTCTTGTTGCTGAACAAGGCGGGGAACTGGTTGGATTTCTTGTCTATTATTTCGTGGCGTTCACTTATCGAGCAAAGCCGAACCTGATCATCAAGGAGCTCTATGTTGCCGGACCACACCGCAGCAGACGAGTCGGCGAATTTTTAATGAAGTCCGTCGCGAAAGAAGCTGTGGAGGCCGGCTGCGGGATGGTTAAGTGGTGGGTTGCAAAATGGAATGACCGCGGCATCGAGTTTTACAAACGTCTCGGTGCAAAAATCGACAGCGATTGGCACGAATTTCAATTGTCGGAAAGATCGTTTCGCGATTTGGCTGCATCCGGGTAGCGCACATTGTGCCAGTAGGGTGGAACGGGTTGTCCTCAACGCGTTGGCAAATCGACGCGGCTTGTCACCAAATTTCACGACTGGGGAGGTAAAAACGGCGCGTTAGTTTGGCCTTCAGGGATCTTTGCCATCGCCTTCAGGAAAACCGATCCACCTGTGCGAAAACGCGAGAGGCGTGCGCTACCCCGTATACAACCACTGCATGTAATCGCGTACGCCCTCTTCCAACGGAAACCGCGGCTCGTACCCAAGCGCGCTGCGCGCGTTCGTGAGGTCGGCCTGTGTGAAATTTTGATAATGTGCGTGCGGATTGTCGATGTAGTCCGGCTGAAAATTTGTCCCAAGGCATTTGTTTAGGACGTCGACCAGCTCGTTGAACGAACGCGCCTGGCCCGAGCCGAGATTGTAAATTCCGCTGCCTTGTGCATCGAGTGCGCGAATGCTGCCTTCGACGATGTCCTTCACGTAAACAAAATCGCGTTTCTGCTCGCCGTGCTTGAAAATGCGCGGCCGCTGACGGGCCTTCATTTGACGCGACAGATGATACACCATGCTGGCGGGCACGCCCTTGTGTGCTTCCCGCGGTCCATAAACGTTGAAGTAACGCAAACCAACGATGATCCAATCAGGCGACTCGGCGGCAGCTCGTGTCGCGATGTTGTCCATGATCACTTTGGAAAAGGCGTAAACGTTTGCCGGAGCGGCGCCATTTGATTCCACACTGGCTTCAGTCGCAGAGCCGTATGTCGCCGCAGAAGAAGCAAAGACGATTCGCGTTTTGGTCGAGCGCGCAAAATTTAGGATTCGCCGAAAACTTTCCACGTTGTCGTGCACTTGCTCCAACTGATCGTGATTCGTCGTATCGGTGATCGACGCGAGATGAAAAATCGTGTCGAACGTTTCATCGCCAAACTGTTTCCGCCAGTCGAGCGTCGCCAGATTCTGCGCAATTAAATCGCCACGGTAACCGGTCAAATTCTTAAAATTACCAGAGCGGAAATCGTCAATCACCGTAATACGCGCGTCCGAGAATCTGTCCTGCAGAGCCAGTGTGAGATTCGAGCCGATGAAACCGGCGCCGCCGGTGACAATGAAGTTAAAGCGAGAGGCAGTTGATGGCACAAGAAACGGTTGTTGCTGGGTTGATTAAATAGTTCTTGCAGGGCTGAGCGCAAGCCGCTAGTTCTCAACCCAGTTCTTTGCGAGCTTGAAAAAGTGGATTCGGCGCAAGAAATCCCGTGAGAATCGGGAGCAGTTGCGCTGCTGTAACTGGATACGACTTCCCAATTGGGCCAATCCCCGAAAACTTTAGGGGGTGAAGGCGGGAAGAAGGTGATTCCGACAGGGGGTCGGAACATACGCCAGGAGCCAGAATATTTGTCCGGTCCACCTCATTCGGCTGTAGCCGCGATCGGAACCGTTAGTCCGGTTCGGACTCGCGGCGACCGGGATCAACGATCCTGAGCAGACCGAAAAAACTTCTTCGCAAAAAGAAGAATGGGAGCTGGGCGATCCGGCCTCTTGTAGCGGCGGTTTATGACCGACGAAACGATCGCGGCCTAACAAGTCCAACTCTCGGAGTTGAGTTGGAGGTAACTTGTTATGCAAAATCGTCCAGTTTGTTTTTTTCATGTTTGGAAGGCGTGGAGGACGCGCCTTCTCTCGTTCGCATTGCTGGCTTTTGTGCCGAGCATTTGCATCGCTCAGGAACCATCGCCGACTCCTTCGCCGAGCGAAATGGAAGCTGAACCGGTTGTCGTTACTGCAACGCGTTTCGACATTCCGCTCGATCTGTCACCCGCCAGCGCGAGCGTAATCACGTCGGAAGATTTGGAGCAAAAACAAATCGAACGCGTGAGCGATGCGCTCCGCGAAGTGCCGGGGCTCTCCGTTGTTCAAACGGGAACAGCTGGCCAGTTGACGTCAGTTTTTACGCGCGGATTGCGCAGCGAGCACACGCAGGTCTTGCTTGATGGCATTCCGATCAATCAAGGCTTGCAAGGCGCGTTCAATTTTGCAGATCTGACCACCGACGATATCGACCGGATCGAAGTGGTGCGTGGACCGCAGAGCACCTTGTACGGACCGCGCGCTCTTGCAGGCGTTATTCAAATTTTTACCAAACAAGGCACAGGAACGCCAGGGGCCATGGTCGCTGCGGAAGGCGGGACGTACGACAGTTTCCGCGAATGGGGCCAGAGCGACGGCAAAATTGGCGACTTCGATTACTCGGTCGGCGCCAGCCGGCTCGATACTGACAATGCGCGCCCGAACAATAATTATCGCAACACAGCTGCGATTACTGACGTTGGCTGGTCGCCTGACGAACAATTGCGGATCGGCAGCCTGTTTACTTATTCGGTAAGTGACACCGGAAATCCCAACTCGATCTTCGATCCGCGTCCCATTGATCACTTTCTTACGGAGCGTTGGTTAATTGGCCCTCACATCGATTGGAAGCCAGCTGACTGGTGGGACCACAAATTGATTGTCAGTTACGATCACGAGCGACAAATAAACGATCCGAATGAGGATGGTTTCGTGGGGCCGACACGCGCGCTCTTTGAACGGACACAAGTCGATTATCAAAACGATTTGCGACTTACCTCGTGGCTCACGCTCACCTCTGGTTTTTTCTACAGCCGCGTTAACGCCGGACAGGAGCGCCCATTCGTTCTACAAATTTTCGGTCCGCAGCCAACGTTTGTGAGCGATCATACTGAAGAGATCGCTGGGTTTTTGCAGGCGACACTGACGCCAATCGAGAATTTAATCTTTGTGGCAGGCGGGCGGTTCGATCATTTCAATCAATTCGGCGGTGTCTGGACGTATCGCGTCGCCGGTAGTTACAAAATCGCCAGGACAAATACAATCTTGCACTCCAGTGCGGCGACCGGATTCAGTCCGCCAAGCAGTCAGGATAAGATTTTCGGGAACAATTTCGGATTAAAACCCGAGCACGATTTTGGCTGCGACGTCGGAGTCAGGCAAGAGCTTTGGGAGAACCGCGTTGCTGTCGGCCTCACCTATTTTCACAACGACTTGTCAAACGCGATTGGATCCAACGGACTTTTTCAGACGCTCAACCTCGGAGCAGCCGAGACGCAGGGACTCGAAGCGGAATTGCGCGCCCAACCGATTGCCAATCTTCTGTTCACTGCCAGCTACACTTATCTTGAAGCGGAAAAAACCGACGACACCGACATTTCGCAACCGAAAGGCTCGCGTTTGCCGCGCCGACCGCGGAACGTAGTTTACGTTTCGGCTTCGTATCTGTGGTGGAAAAGGCTGCGCACGACG
>DATHHK010000087.1:0-14999 GCA_035317225.1 Candidatus Udaeobacter sp.
CAGCCACGCGCTGACAGAAGCGATTAACGAAGTCGGCAAGGTGCTGGCGACGTATTTTCCGAGAACATCGGCAAACGCAAATGAGTTGCCGGATGAGATTGTTGAAAGCTGAACAACAGGCCGATTTCAGGGCGGACTAACTGCCGCCTGGGGAGGAACGATATTGGCATGCCGCGCGATTTGCTGCCACCGTCCGCCTTGTTTCATCCAGAGAGCTGTGAACCGGAGATTTTCGCTTTTACCGGCATTTGGCATCCTACCGCCCCAAACGACGACTTCTCGGCCAGCCACAACCACGAAATCGCCGTAAACCCGGAGATACTCGATTTGCCGGTCGAGAGATGTGATGACGAGAAAGCCGGAATCAACCATTCCCAAAACCTGCTGCTTGGTAACAAGCTTGTTCAGCGGGTTAGTCACGACGAAATCGTCCGACCACAGACGCGCCATGGCCGCGCGATCGTTTTTCAAGAAAGCATCGACTTCTTCCGTGTTCAGCCGTCGAATCTCCTCTTCAGCGCCGTCGGAACTTGTATTCGCAACACTTACCCCGCGTGAAGTTAGTAAGACCAGTGCCAGGGCGGCGATGGAAGCCGCGAGGATTTTCATGCGCGAATGTGTACACGATCCCGGCAAAGTCCAGCTCCAATCCGTATTTGGCGCTTGCAAAATCGCGGATTTTGCTTTTATTCCATCCTCCGCAGCGAGTTTTGTAAACTACGCCGTTGGTCCCTGGGTCTCCGTCGCTGGACGTGAAACCGCACTCGCCAGGGGGAACCCGGTGAACGAAGGAACTTAGCGATTTGGCGATTTAATGATCAGGGGATTTGTCTCTGGCAAAATCACTGAATCACTTATTCGTTTTAATCGCTAACTAACAAACATGCCAATCCGTTACGGTCGTTTTGAGATGCCGAAAGCTCTCGCCAAAGACGAGAGCACAGCCACAGATACTTACGCCAAATTCACCGCCGAGCCATTTGAGGCCGGTTATGGGCACACCGTGGGGAATTCCCTCCGGCGCGTCCTGCTTTCCTCTTTGGAAGGCGCTGCCATCACTGCAGCAAAAATCACGGGCGCACAACATGAATTCGCCACCCTTCCGGGCGTGGTCGAAGACGTGACCGACATCGTCCTCAACCTCAAGAAGGTAAAATTCAAGCTCGATGGCCAGGATCACGAGCCGAAGAAACTTTCCCTAATTGTAAACAAAGAAGGCGAAGTCACTGCCGGCGACATTCAAACCATTCAGGGTTACGAAGTGCTCAATCCCAAGCAGGTCATTTGCACTCTGGACAAGAAACACAAATTCGACGCCGAGTTCGATGTGCGCGTCGGTCGCGGTTTTGCCACTGGCGAGGAAAACAAGCGCGCAGACCAGCCGATCGGTCTGATCCCGATCGATTCCATCTTTTCTCCGGTCACGCGCGTGAAGTACGCTGTGGAAAATACTCGAGTTGGTCAGCGCACCGATTACGACAAGCTCGTTCTTGAAATCTGGACCGACGGCCGCTTAACGCCGGACGAGGCGTTGCTCCAGGCCTCGGCGATTTTGCGACACCACCTCGACGTGTTCGTGAACTTCAACGAAGAAGTGATCGAATTCGATCAAACGCCCGCCGGCGTGAGCGAAGAAAACGTGAAGCTCAAGAAACTGCTCAACATGAGCGTCAACGAAATCGAGCTCAGCGTGCGCGCGGCGAATTGCTTGAATAACGCGAACATCACTTCGGTAGGTCAGCTTGCCCAAAAGACGGAAGCCGAAATGCTGAAGTATCGTAATTTCGGCAAAAAATCGTTGAACGAAATTAAGGACAAGCTACAACAGCTCGGCTTGAGCCTGGGTATGAAATTCGAGCCCGGCCTCCTGGATGCTCCGGTGAGCGGCGATGGCGCTAGCCCGAGCGGAGCAGCTGGCGAAGAGTAAGCGTCCGCTCTGGAATCACATTTGCTGTGTCATGAGACATCAAAAAAAGACAATCAAGCTGGGTCGCACTGCTGAGCACCGCAAAGCGCTGCTTGCTAATCAGGTTTGTTCCCTGATTGAACATCAACGCATCAAGACCACGCTGGCGAAGGCGAAGGCAGTTCGTCCCCTCGCTGAACGGATGGTCACTCTGGGAAAAAACGGCTCGATTCACGCTCGTCGCACTGCTCTGGCGACGCTGCGCCAGAAGAGTGCCGTGAAGAAATTGTTTAACGACGTCGCGCCGAGATCGGCGGAGCGCAATGGTGGATACACGCGCATCGTAAAGCTTGGTCAACGCAAGAGTGATTCCGCTCCCATGGCATTCATCGAGTGGGTTGATATGGCGGTAGTGGTCGAGGAAAAGCCGACGGAGGAGAAAAAAGCGAAGCGGAAACAGGCTGAAGCCAAGCCAACCAAAGCAGAATCAGAAACGGTCACGCCAGAAAAAGAGGAGCCGGTTGCGCAGCAAGAGAAGCCGGCCGAAGCGTCGGTCCCTTCGGAAGAACCGCAACCGAAGAAGCGACGTTGGTTCGGTCGAAAGTCCGACGACGACAAATCATAGAGGGCTCGGGAATTCGAGCTCAACCTTCCACGGTATCGGGATCTGGCGGGTCCTAAAACCGACCAACTAGGCGCTTGTCATTCCGAGCGAAGTCGAGACTTCTCTCGATCAACGGCAAGACATTCCTCGACTCCGTTACGCTTCGCTCGGAATGGCAATGGGTTCATAAAAGTACAGACTTGGCAGCTGTACTTTCCGGGCGAATTTGATTCCAACCGCATGAAGCCGAATCCCTATATGTTCATCGTCATTTTCATTGGCGTAGCGCTGGTCTTTCCTTTGATCCCGCTCGGCCTCGCCTGGCTGTGGCGGCGAATTTTTCAGCCGCCGAAACCAGGCCCACAAAAAAACGCAATTTACGAATGCGGCGTCGAATCGCTTGGTGAAGCACAAATCCAGTTCCGCTCGCAGTACTATTTGTACGCGATCATTTTCCTTATATTTGATGTGGAAGCGATCTTTCTGGTGCCATTCGCAGTGGCTTTCACTGGTTTGCCAGTCGGCGCGTTCATCGCGATATTGGTTTTCCTGTTGCTCCTGATTGAAGGGCTCGTTTGGGCTTGGAGTAAAGGGTGTTTGCAATGGGAACGATAACGCGTTGAACAGTCGAAACGTTAGAGTGGAGCAATGAACGAAGGAATCGACGAAGGCTTGCGCAGCCAACTACAGCAACAGGGGGTCTGGGTGACTTCGATGCAGGAGCTTTACAACTGGGGACGCAAGAATTCGATCTGGCCTCTCCAGTTCGGACTCGCTTGTTGCGCGATTGAGATGATCGCAACGGCCGCGTCGCGCTATGACATCGCGCGTTTTGGTGGAGAAGTTTTTCGGCCATCGCCGCGTCAGGCGGACCTGATGATTGTCGCAGGCACTGTGACCAAAAAAATGGCGCCACAGATTGTGCGTCTTTACAATCAAATGGCCGATCCGAAATACGTGATTGCAATGGGCGCGTGCGCCATTTCCGGCGGCCCATTTAAGCAAGGCTACAACGTCCTCAAAGGAATCGACCGTTATATTCCGGTCGATGTTTTTATCCCGGGTTGCCCGCCGCGTCCGGAAGCGCTTTTACACGCATTCATGGAACTTCAGCGCAAAATCGACGAGCAAAAATTGAGCGGCGCGAACAAGGCGGCTCATCTCGATTCAGAGCAACCAAGCGAATTCCCCGTGCCCGCATTTGGAAAGCACGATCTCGAGCCACCGGCGAATCCAAACGTATTTCGTCCGCCGGCGATCGAACGCGCCTAACGAATGGAAGGTTTGGAGCAAATCAAAGCGCGGGTCGAAGCCGCTGTGCCTGGCGCGAATATCCAAATCGTGCAGAATGCGAGCCCATCGCAGCAGTATTCGCTTAGGATCGACAATGAACATGCGCGCGATATAGCGAAGTTTCTGCGCGATGATCCTGTGCTGCGCTTGGATTTTTGCTCAAATGTCACCGGCGTCGATTGGCTAGACCGCACCTTAAAGAAAACGGTGAAGGTAAAAAAAGTCGTCGATGGAGAAGAGAAGGAAGTCGATGAAGCGACCGAGGAAAAAATTCCCGGCTTCCTCGAAGCTGTTTATCACCTCTACTCGATGACGCACAAACACGGACCGGTCATCATTCGAATGCAGACCGCAGACCGTGCAGAGAATGCTTGCCTGCCCTCTCTCACGCCGGTCTGGCGGAGTGCAGAATTTCAGGAGCGCGAGATTTTCGATCTCTACGGAGTCCGGTTCGACGGCCATCCCGATTTGCGCCGGATTTTGATGTGGGACGAGTTCGAAGATCATCCGATGCGTAAGGATTATCGAGAACCGGATGATTACGAATACGAGCCGACTCCGCACGACGATGTGCTGGCGAAAGCGAAGGAACATTATGCGTCCCGACCCCAGAGCGACGGAGCTGAAGGCATCGTTGAAGGGTTGAAGCAGGTATGACTGCGACCGTTCAAACACTCGAAGCGATGGAGCGACCACCTGTCAGCATGGGCTCGCGACTTGAGGGTGAGCTGCTCGAAGTCTCGATGGGGCCGCAGCATCCATCCACGCATGGCGTTTTCCGCATGAACGTCGCACTGGAAGGCGAGATCGTGCGCAAGCTCAAGCCGGTCTTCGGATATCTGCATCGCAATCATGAAAAGATTGGCGAGAACGTGAGCTATCTGGGCTCGATGCCGTACACCGATCGGCTCGATTATTTCTGCTCGATGACTAACAACTGGGCCTATGCGCTCAGCGTGGAAAAATTGGCCGGAATCGAAGTTCCCGAGCGCGCTGAATATCTTCGCATTATTCTTGCAGAGCTGACGCGGCTCCAAAATCACGTGTCGCTGCTGGGATTTTTGCTAAACGACATGGGCGCGTGGGGAACGCCGCTCATGTACGCTTTCCGCGAGCGTGAAAAAATCCTCGATCTGTTCGAATCACTTTCGGGTTCGCGCATGATGTGCGACTACATGCGCTTCGGCGGCTGCCGGGTCGATGCCAGTCCCGAGTGGCTCGCCCGTGCGAAGAAAATTGTCGATCTTTTTCCGCGTTTCGTTGCCGAACTGGAACAATTGATCGTCGGCAATGAAGTTGTGATCGCGCGGACGCACAACGTCGGCAAACTTTCGCCCGAGCTCGCGATTAGTGCCGGTATCACCGGTCCGATGCTTCGCGCGTGTGGCGTCAATTATGATGTACGAAAAGTGGACGGTTATGGATTCTATCCGCGCTTCAGGTTCCGGATTCCGTTAGGCGAACACGGTGACACTTACGATCGACTAATGATGCGCGTGTTAGAGATGCACGAGAGTGTCGGAATCTTGAAGCAGGCATTCGAACAAGTTCCTGCCGGCCCGATTATCAACCCGAAGGTGAAAATCCGCGCCTTTCGTCCGCCTGTTGGCGAAGCTTATGGGCGCATTGAAGGTCCCAAGGGTGAGCTCGGTTTCTACTTGATCAGTGACGGCACACCGAACCCGTATCGCTATCGTGTGCGCCCGCCGAGTTTCATCAATCTGACCGTACTCGAGGACCTCTGCCTCGGCCATACTGTGGCCGATGTGATGGTAATTCTCGGCAGCATCGATATTGTGATGGGAGAAGTGGATCGATAACGACAAATCGCTTGAACGCTTCAACGAACAGATGATCGGCACTGGCATACTCAAGGGAATGGCGGTTACCGCGCGCAACTTTTTCGGAAGTTATTTCGACAAGGAACGGCTGATTACGGTGCAGTACCCGGAGGAACGGAATCCGCTGCCGGAGAATTATCGGAATTTTCCCTTCCTTGTTTATGACATGGATCCGCAAGCGGGGTTGCGGTGTGTGGCGTGCAAGATTTGTGAGAAGGAATGCCCGCCACAATGCATTTACATCGTTAAAAGCGAAGACAAGAAACCCGATTACATGGGTAAACCGCAGTTTTACCCGAAAATCTTCGACATCGATATTTCTGTGTGCATGAGCTGCCAGATTTGCGTCGAAGTTTGCCCGTTTGAGGCGATTAAGATGGACAAAGACTTCGAGCTTAGTCGTCGCGAACGCTTCGATGCGTTGTTGATGCGCAAGGAGGATCTGGCGAAGTCTAACGACTATTATCGCCGGATCTCGCCAACCGATGCGGTTGAAGTCGATACAAAACTAGCCGCTGCAGCCGAAGCCGCCGCAAAAAAGAAAGCGGCGGCCCCTGCAGCAGCGAAACCTGCTACACCTGCCACGTCGCCCGTCTCAGCTCGCGCTTCATCATAGCAGGGATTACCAACGCTGAGCGGGAATTACTTTGGTAAAGGCGGGGGTCTCCAACATTTGTTTTGACGTCCAACAAATAAAACGGCAAAAGCGCAACCAAACAGAGGAATCAGAAAGATGAAAAAGACACTTCTATTTACGAATATCTTTGTCGTGATCTTGTCGCTGGGCTTGATGTGGGGATGCCAGAGTACCGCCGTCGGGCCCAGCGCGGAATCTCAAAAGGAAAACCTGCTGGTGCGAGCCGGATTCAAAGCAAAAACTGTGACCACGCCCAAACAGCAGCAACGAATGAGCGCGCTGCCACCCGGCCAGGTTTCCACCGTCGGATACAAAGGAAAATTGTATTACGTATATCCAACTGCGACCAAAGATAGAATCCTGGTTGGCAATCAAACGCAGTACAACGTCTATAAGCAGTCCGTTGTAGCGTATGGACTGACCACCAGTCCTTCGTTTGTGGATGTAACGCATGGCCAGCATCGCGTTCTCATTCAGCAATTCGATGGCTTCGGTCCCCTCGGAGAGTGATTCGGAAATTCGGGAAAGCGCAGGATCGTCGGCTGCCTATAGACCGTTCCGGGAGGCCCCCCCGAGTCATTTGCAATCGCTAACCGTGTGGTCGGTAATTCGCTGTTAAGCGTAGCTCTCCCATGGGAACCGAAAAATCCGGCCGGCTTCGACGTGTCTTGGGCTTGGGTTTCGGTCTTGCCGTAAGCGTGGGCGCCACAATCGGCGTGGGTATTCTTCGTACACCAGGTGTAGTCGCCGGCCAGGTTCACACGCCGTCCACGATTGTTTTCTTGTGGACCGCTGCAGGGTTGTACACGCTGCTGGGCGCAAGCTGCCTGAGTGAGTTAGGCACCATGCTGCCGCAAGACGGCGGGTATTACGTTTATGTCCGCCACGCTTTCGGCGACACGGCGGGATTTGCCGTAGGCTGGACCGACTGGCTCACATACTGTTCGGTTCTCGCCTATATCTCCATCGCGATTGCCGAGTTCATAGCAGTCTTTGCGCCACTGATCAGTAGCGCCGTGCGATTCGTCGCCATTGGCATTCTTATAGGTATCGTGGCGTTGCAGTGGATGGGAATCCGCATCAGCAGTCAGTTTCAAGAGATAACGACATTGCTGAAATGCGTGGCGTTTGTCGCTCTCATTGTGGCGTGTCTGTTAGTGCCTGCCCGTCAGCACCCAACGGAAGGTAGCATAGCATCATCGATGACGTTCAGCGGAGTCGTCATCGCTTTGCAAGCGATCGTGATCACCTACGGCGGCTGGCAAAGTCCGTTGTATTTCACCGAGGAAGATCGGGATCCGTCGCGCAATCTTCCTCGAACGATGGTGGGGGGTGTGTTTTCGGTGATTGTGATTTACTTGTTGGTCAACATTGCTCTGCTAAACACGCTATCCATGTCTGGGCTTGCTAGCGCGACCTTACCTGCGGCCGACGCAGCGCACGTCATTGCAGGGCCACACGGCCGTGATTTCATTACCGCATTATCAGTGATCTCGCTCGTGCCTGTCTTAAATGCCGTCATGATGATTGGGGCGCGCGTTATCTTCGCAATGGGACGTGATCGGCTGTTTTGGTCACGTACCTCGACTGTCAACGCCGGTGGTACACCGCAGACCGCTATGCTGTTGACCGCTACGATTGCTGCCGGCCTTATCGCAACCGGGACATTTCAACGACTTATCGCGATGACCTCATTCTTTCTGGCAGCGAACTACTGCCTTTGTTGCCTTGCGCTAATCACACTGCGCTATCGAGAACCCGAGGCACGGCGACCGTACCGGGCTTGGGCGTATCCGTGGTCGGCCTGGATCGTCGCAGCTGGTGCTGTGATTTTTTTGGTTGGAACCATGGTGGGAGACACGCTTAACGGGCTTGCAGCGATTGGATTGTGTGCGGTTGGCCTCGTCGGACGCGCGGCGCTCATCTCCAGGACCATTTCTTCTTCAGGTAGTTTTCGTTGCTGAATGTGCGTGGCGAGTTGCTCCGCGCCTGCGGTCGGTGATCTTGTGTCCCGTTAGGTCCCGCATCATTATTCTGCCTTGATCACGGCGTTCGTGAACGTGCGCGGAGCTCAGGACAGTAAAACAATTCTCCGGATGGAAAACGCTGATTTTGCGGGACGTGTCGCCGTCGTCACCGGCGCGTGGCGCGGCCTCGGACGGGCAGCCGCAGCGCGCCTGCACGAGCGCGGCGCATCGGTGGCGGTGAACGTCCGCAACCGCGAGCGCGCCGAGGCGCTGGCGAAGGAAATCGGCGAGCGTGCCTTCGCCGTGCCGGGCGACGTCGCAGCAGACGGCGTCCCCGACGAGATCGCGCGCCGCACGCTTGATCGCTTTGGACGAATCGACATCCTCGTCAACAACGCCGCGGTTCCGCTGTCGACACGCTTCCCCGATCTCACCGCCGACGAATGGCGCAGAGCGATCGAGGTCAACCTGACCGCGCCGTTCTTGATGACGAAAGCTGTTCTTCCGGCAATGCGCGCGCAGCACTACGGCCGCATCATTAATATCTCGTCCTCAGCGGGCCGGATGGTGAGCACGCTCGGGGGTGCGCACTACACAGCATCGAAGGCCGGACTCCTCGGACTGACGCGCGCGGCCGCGAAGGAGCTCGGCAAGTTCGGCATCACCGTGAACGCCATCTGCCCCGGCATGATCGATACCGAGCTGACGCGCGAACATGCCTCGGACGACTTGCTCGAACGTCTTGCCGTCAGCTATCCCGTGCCGCGGCTCGGAACTGCGCTCGAAGTTGCCGATTTGATTTGCTTCGCCGCATCTGAGGCTGCTGGCTACATCACCGGCGCGTCCCTCGACATCAACGGCGGCGACTTGATGATGTGATCTATTTTGTTCGCCAACGCGGCTGGTTTCCCCCTGACGCGCGTATGCGTGACAGTCACGAGAGCGGGGGTCATCATGAGCTGGCGGGAAAGCGTGACGCGTTGATGCCGCCGAACCCGGAAGAGTTGCCTCGACCGGCCTCATAGATCGATTCCCGTTCGGCCGAGTATAAGTCTGGCGCGTCTGAGGTAAGTTTGCTGGGCAATGCGATTGCAACAGGCGATTGTGCTAGGATTTGTGTTAGAACGGTTGCCGGAATTTCAGCCAGGGTGGCGAAATTGGCAGACGCGCCAGACTTAGGATCTGGTGGAGAAATCCTTAGGGGTTCGAGTCCCCTCCCTGGCACTTCAACGGCAGCAGCTGTACCTTCGCTGTATATTTGGGTCTTTTCGTAAACAGCCCGAATTACCCCAAATTAGCTCACGATGGTCTTTTACGTCGGCCGCTTTTGAAGTATTGCCCTCGTACCGAACCCACCGTCGAGAATTGCGGCAGTCCAACCCTGAGCTTCGGCGAACTCCTTAGCGCAAAGTTGCGCGCGAAGGCGATAGCCGTCGATCCGCTTTAATCCAGTTAACGCTAAAATCGATTCGATTCGTTACGTGCATTCGAATCGAAGCCAAACAGCAAAACGGTCAAAGAGCACACGATTAGAATCGGAGTTATCATTACACCAGATATTATTCGGCTGTACATGGGACTGCCACGGCGCGAGAGTAGGATTTGATAATCCCTCGTTCGAGACACGTATCATGCAGCATCGCGAGCTAACTTGAATCCGGCGGTTCACAGATTGCCCGCCTTTTAGGAGAGAGGATTACTATGAGAAGCAGGTTCACGGTGAATCATAACGAACACGTCAGCAGCCGACCGTTCGAGGAGGTCGTTAGTGCCTTTGAGTCTGCCGTCGGATCCGTTGAAGACACTGGATTTCCAGCGCTCTTAGCGTCAACGAAAAGCGCCGAGGAGTTCGAAGCCAGCGTGCAATCTCGCGCAGGCTCGAGCGGTTTCATGCGTTTCCTCACGGTCGATCACGGGGCCTGGTTGACTCGAATCGGATTGAAGGCGCGGGCCAGAATGTACACGATCGGCAATCCATTGATTGCTCAGACCATGCTCAAACACGATATCGCCGCGGGATTGAATGTACCTGTTCGGCTGATGATCTATGAAGAGCCAGCCACCCGGACAACTCGGCTGGCCTACGATGTACCTTCTTCCCTCATGAGCGGATTACAGAATGAAAAGGTCGCTTCAGCGGCAAAAAAGCTGGACGACAAACTCATTGCTCTCGCCATACAGGCTACCGGTGCGCACGCGTAGGCGACTTCGACCGACTATCAGCAATCGGCCATCAACTAAGAACATCCCGCCATGCGGATCCTTATCGTCGGCGCCGGTGCGGTGGGTGGTTACTTTGGTGGCCGACTGGCCCAGGCGGGGCGCGATGTGACTTTTCTCGTTCGCCCAGTGCGCGCGAAACAACTCAGTCGAGATGGCCTCCGAATCGTTAGCCCACATGGCGATGCGGTCCTCTCTCCAAAGGTGGTAAGCGCTGAAGAAATCGACACACCTTACGACCTTGTCTTCCTCAGCGTGAAAGCCTACGCGCTGGAGGCGGCGATGAACGATTTCGCCGCGGCCGTTGGACGAGACACGATGATTCTTCCGGTGCTCAACGGCATGCGCCACATCGATCTTCTGGCGAAACGGTTCGGAGAACATGCGGTGACCGGTGGCGTCTGTCTCGTCGCGGCCGAGATCGACGACCAGGGTCGCATCGTCCAGCTCGCGGACGTTCAGCGACTTGTCTATGGCGAGAGAAACGGCGAGAGCACGCCCCGATTGAAAACGCTCGACGCGACGCTGCGGGGAGCCGGATTCGACGCCCGTCTGTCGTCGGACATCATGCAGGCGATGTGGGAGAAATGGATCCAGCTCGCTAGCCTCGGAGCCATTACCTGCCTCATGCGCGGAACCATCGGCCAGATTGTGGCAGCGCCGGGCGGAACCGAGCTGTCGATCGCGCTGCTGAACGAGTCCGCCGCAGTTGCCAGTGCTTGCGGCCGCAAGCCATCGGAAGATTTCCTTTCACGAAACGCCGCCGCAATGACAAAGACGGGATCTTCGTTGACGTCTTCGATGTACCGCGATTTGCGAAAGGGCGCGCCGGTCGAGGCCGATCATATCCTGGGCGACCTCATCGAACGCGGCAGCGTTCATGGAGTTGCCACACCATTATTGAAAGCCGCTTTGGTAAATCTCCGCGTTTATCAGGACAGGCTGCCGAAGCATTGAGGTCGAGCAGATCATTTCCGAACGAGTCAATTTCAGGCGGCACGATGTGAGTTCGCTGGCAAAGGTGCCGCCGCTGTCTCAGAAGCGAGCGCGGTTCGCACCAGAGGAGCAACCCGCGTCCCGAGCAGCTCGATCGCGCGTAGCGTTTTCGCATGCGGCAACGCCGCGACGCTCATCTGGAAAGTGATACGGGAGATACCGCCTAACGACTCGTTCACGCGCAGGATTTTTTCCGCGACGGTTTCCGGGTCGCCGACGAGGAGCGCACCGGTCGGTCCGAGCTGGGCGTCGAAATGTGCGCGAGTCATTGCTGGCCATCCGCGCTCTCTGCCAATCTCAGTGAAGCTTCGCGCATAGCCCGGAAAAAACTCTTCTTCGGCCGTCGTCGAATTATCGGCGACGTAACCTAAAGAATGGATGCCAACCTTGAGCTGATCTGGAGAGTGTCCGGAGCGGAAACCCGCTTCGCGGTAGCGCTCGATCAATGGCCGAAAACGGTGCGGCTCGCCGCCGATGATCGCGACCATTAACGGCAGTCCGAGAATGCCGCCGCGAATGAAGGAGCCCGGCGTGCCTCCGACACCGAGCCAAACCGGCAGCGGATTCTGCAGCGGCCGCGGGTAAACTCCCTGGCCCGTGAGTGCCGCGCGATGTTTGCCCGACCAATGGACATGTGTGTTTTCGCGGATGTTTAGAAGCAGATCGAGCTTCTCGGCAAAGTGCGAATCGTAGTCCTCAAGTTCCAGTCCGAAGAGGGGAAACGCTTCGATGAATGAGCCGCGCCCGGCGACGATCTCGGCTCTTCCGTTCGAAAGTAAATCGAGCGTCGCGAACTCTTGAAACACGCGCACCGGATCGGCTGCGCTCAGGACCGTGACGGCGCTCGTTAGTCGTATACGACGGGTTCGAGCCGCGGCGGCAGCGAGAATCACCGTTGGCGCGGAATCGAGGAACTCACGCCTGTGATGTTCGCCGATGCCAAACACATCGAGACCAACCTCGTCGGCCAGCGTGATTGCTTCGAGCAGCTCGCTTAGATGTCGCGCCGGATCGACCGCCCGACCGGCCGCGTCAACGGTTGCCGCTACGAAACTGTCTACGCCAATTTGCATCAGTGGCCTCTTGAAAGTCCGCGTGGTTCGCTTCGCCAGCGGCCTCCTACGCTGTTTTCTCCCGCAGCGTCTTCAGCGCCCCTCCCCACGGGATGAGCTGGTCCAGCATGTCGTTAACGGACTGTTCCTTTGTTGGACCGGGTTTGAAGACGCTGAAGTTTTCAAAGTCGGTATACATGGAGAGCAAGACCTGGTTGCGCACGGTGGCCATTTGCACTTCCGCCAGCACCAGGCGCAGCTGCTCGACCGCGCGCGCGCCGCTGGCGCCGCCGTAGCTGACGAAGCCGGCCGCTTTGTTGGTCCACTCCGCAAACAGAAAATCGATCGCGTTCTTAAGCGCGCCGGAGATTCCATGGTTGTACTCGGGCGTGACGAAAACGTATGCATCGAAACTGCCGATCTTAGCGGCCCACGTTTTGGTGTGAGGCTGACTGTATTGCCCCATTATGGGCGGCATCGGCTCGTCGAGGAGCGGCAGGTTGAAATCCTTGATGTCCACGAGTTCGAACTCGGCGTCGCTGCGTTTTTTCGCGACTTGATAGACCCACTTTGCTACTGCTTCGCCATTTCGATTCGGGCGCGTGCTTCCAATAATGATTGCGATCTCAAGCATAAGTTCCTCCTTGATGGTTTCTGAAAACGACTCCGTGACTTTGTTGCCGCAGCCCCTGCGCCGAAACACGCTGTTGCCAAAGACCGGCGAAAGCGGAGCGGACGCTCAGGAACACAACGATCCAAAGCACCGTGACGACGAGAGCCAAAGGCAGACCGCTCGGGAGCATCAATATGTGAATAAGCAAAATGTTAACGATGATCGGAGCGAGTAGCGTCAGCGCGAGTGGGACGTAACGATTAACCAGGAGCAGGACCGCCGAAATGATTTGGAGCAGAAATATCGGGACCAGATAATGGGAAACGAAGAGCGCCCCGACGAACTGGCCGGCCGTTCCGGAGGGCGGAGAGCTGGGAATGAAGTGGAGGAAGCCGTTCAGTCCAAAGACCAGAAAGATGAAGCCAAGAAGGAAACGAGCGATGACAGCAATGATTTTCATGTTAGTTTATTTTACTTGATCTAAAGTATATTGACATCAATATATTTGTCGTCAAGTCCAAATATTAATGAAACGAAAACGGCACGCTCACGGCCAGGACTCTACCGGTGTTCATCTCTGGCTCATTTTCATGAAAACCTTTCAAGCTCTGTTCCCGCACGCGGAGGAGAGCATCAGCCGGACAAAATTGGGCGACTCCGATTTCCGCGTCCTCGAAGTTCTCCTCCACAAGGGCTCCCTCCCGGTGAATACGATTGGCCCAAAGGTCTGGCTCACGCCGGGATCCATCAGCGTGGCCGTCGATCGCCTGGTTAAAAGAGGGCTCGTTTCGCGCAAGGATCACCCGGACGACCGCCGAGTGCGCCAGGTTGAACTGACACCCAAAGGACGAGCGCTAATCAGCCAGGGGTTTGGCGAGCACGCAGCCGCGATGGAAAATGTGGCCGCCGTTCTTTCAAAAAACGAACGGCTGACACTGCTGCGCCTTTTGAAGAAATTGGGCAAACACGCGGCCGAAACTTGCAAGTAAACGAATCGAAGTTTGAGGCGACCACGCCATAAAAGGATTTGCGTAAAGGCACGTAGTCGACGTGGTAATACTTGACTTCGGTTTAGGCCAAAAATGACCGCAGCTTTCGACAGAGCTAAATTCTCAACTCAGCCGGCGAAAGCGGAGTTTCCGTCGTTTTGCAATTGGTTAATTGCAGTCGAATCTCCGCGGACGAGCAAATTTCCTAGTCTTTCATCAACGGCGGGGCCGGACGCCGGGATCAACGGTCAATGGGATTTGAGCGGTGCAGCATCACCGATTGACAGCCCGTTTGACGAGAAAGGGTTGGAATATTTCCTTCGAGCCGGAATCACCGTAGCACGCGCGCGCGAGTCATTGCTCTGGTTCGTCGTTCTCCTCGTCCGCCCGCGATGCCTGACGCATTTGATCGTGCTCCGCTTCGCTGACGCCTTCTTCGAAAAGTTGCGCACTCTCGCTCCGTCCCTCGGCATCTTCGTCTTCTCCGAGGGAGTCTGCTGCTTGCCGTCCGGTCGAGCCTGGCACGGGATCCCAACCCTCCGATTCGGGCACGGATTCACTACTTTCTTCCTGCGGATCTATTTCCGCTTCGCCTGTTAGCTCACGTTTGGCCTGTTGATAGTCAGTCTCGGACGGTTCGGAAGAAGAACGACCGTTAATCGCGGCTAACTCGCGCGCACGGGCCTCAACCATCTCAGACGTCACCGTGCCAATGCCAGCAGCGTTCTCCATTATGATACCTTTATTCAGCGGATTTTTTCTCATAATTTAACCAGCTTCCTATTCTTACTTACCTCGAGTTGCGCGACGGGCATTCAGGTGAGCCTCATCACGAACGTCGCTCACGATTTTATTCTCATCAACCTTCACGTTCACCGTCG
>DATHHK010000088.1:0-10719 GCA_035317225.1 Candidatus Udaeobacter sp.
CAGTGAGATCGTCCGCTGGAACATAGACTGCCTGGAACGAAGTGATCGATCCTTTATTTGTCGACGTAATTCGCTCCTGCAAATCGCCCATCTCAGCAGCAAGCGTCGGCTGATAACCAACCGCGCTTGGCGTTCGGCCCAGCAACGCTGAAACTTCCGAGCCCGCTTGTGAGAATCGAAAGATGTTGTCGATAAAAAGAAGCACGTCCTGGTTGCGCTCGTCGCGAAAATATTCGGTCATGGCAAGCGCAGAAAGCGCAACGCGCAAACGCGCGCCCGGCGGTTCGTTCATCTGACCGAAAACCATCCCTACTTTCGACTTCGACAAGTCCTTTTGATCGATCACGCCGGCCTCGCTCATTTCCTTGTAAAGATCGTTGCCTTCCCGGCTCCGTTCCCCTACCCCGGCAAAGATGGAAACGCCGCCATGTTTCATGGCGATATTGTTGATTAACTCCTGGATCACAACAGTCTTGCCGACGCCCGCGCCGCCAAATGCGCCGACTTTGCCGCCTTTTGTAAATGGACAAACAAGATCGATGACCTTGATCCCAGTTTCCAGAATCTTTGCCGTTGTGTCTTGCTCTGTGAGCGACGGCGCCGGCCGATGGATTGGGTAACGCTTGGTGTAGTTCACCGGGCCGCGGTTATCGATCGGGTCGCCAGTGACGTTAAATAGACGGCCTAGCACCGCTTCGCCTACTGGCACGGTGATCGGACCGCCAGTATCGGTTACGCTCATCCCGCGCTTCAACCCTTCCGTCGAAGACATTGCAATGGAGCGAACCCAGCTTTCGCCAAGATGCTGTTGCACTTCGAGCGTCAACTTGGTTGGATTGCCATTTACTTCGTACTCGATTTCGAGGGCGTTGTAGATTTTTGGCAGCGTCTTTTCGTCCGGAAATTCCACGTCCACTACGGGACCGATTACTTGAACTATGTGTCCTTTATTCATAAATCCTGACTAACCACCCAGCGCCATTTGCGCTGTGGCGATCTCGAGCAACTCGGTTGTGATCCCGGCCTGACGCATTTTGTTGTATTCGAGCGTCAGGTCCTTGATAAATTGATTCGCGTTATCGGTGGCGTTCTTCATCGCGACCATTCGCGCGCTGTGCTCGGACGCGCGCGCGTCCAGAATCATCTGGAAAACCTGAAAGGAGATATAATATGGAAGCATCGAATCCAGAACGACCTCAGCGTTAGGCTCGAACACGTAGCCTATCATTGGATCGACACTTTCACTTTCAGCTTCGGCAGCTTCACTCTTCGGCAAATCAAAACTACTGATGGGCAGCAATGTCTGTACGACCGCACGTTGGTTGATCGTATTGATAAAATGCGTGTAGAGCACGGAGACCTTGTCCACCTCGTGTCTCAGGAATTTTTCCATGCAAAACTTCGAGATCGGTTTCGCTTCAACGAAGTTCGGATCGTCTTTCAATTCAAAATCAGCCAGTAATTCGCGCTTTGTTCGCGCGATGAATTGTCGCGCCTTCTTCCCTGTCACCACGAACGCTGTCTTAGCCGAATCAAACTTGGTAGCCTCCCGAAACAGGTTTGTGTTCAACGCTCCGCAGAGTCCCTTGTCGGTGCTGATAATTAAGACCAACTCTTTCTTGAGTGGGCGGACAGCAAGAAGCGGATGGAATCTGGGATCTGTCCGCTTTTGCAAGGAAACGAGAACCTTATTCATCAAAGCGGCATAAGGCCGTCCCGCCAGTGCGTGCTGCTGCGCTTTGCGCATCTTGGAGGCGGCCACCATTTGCATTGCTTTGGTGATCTGCGCGGTGTTGCGGATCGATTTGATCCGGCGCCGTATGTCCTGCGTGTTCGCCATCTAGGAAATTCCCGAATTTCGATTTTTGGTTCTCGGCGCTTTTCGCACGCGAAAGCGACCCGCCTCTTCTTGGACATGAAAACCGATTTCTCGCCTTTTCGGCGCTTCGGGCGGTTCAAGTAACTGTTTCAGTGTGGCAAAAAGATTGGCAATCGCGTCGTCATGAGAATCGAACCGCCGCTCGAGTTCCTCGAGTTTCACAGCAAGCTGCGCGTTTGCCGCGACCATTTCCCGCAGTCTGACGAACGCCCGCACAACCCGTACACTTGCCTGAACAGCGATCTCGCTGTTCAGCACGCTCGCGAGCATAAGAGCTCCGTGCTCAGTGAAAACCCAGGGGTGATACCGGCGCCCTCCATGAAAACTTGAGGTCGCAATTTGCGACTTCAAGTTCGTGAACTCCTCAGTTGTGAGCTGAAACGCGAAGTCGCCTGGAAAACGCGAACGATTCCGGCGCAGTTGCTCATTAAGTCTTTTTGTAGTGACGCCGTAAATTGCCGCCAGATCGGAATCGAGCATCACTCGCTGGCCTCGAATCAGATGGATCGCGCCTTCTACATTAGCGATCTTACGCTGGACGGTCATGATTTGATCGAACTGGTTCAAACAAATCATCGCCAGATCGTTTTGAATTCATCGAGAGCTGCTTTCAATTGCGACTCGAGGTCTTTGTCGACTTCCTTTTTCTCGCGAATCGTTCCAAGCAATCCTGTTTTCCGCGTTTGCAGCCAATCCTGAAGTTTAAGCTGGTATTCCTTGACGCGGTCGACTGGAACGGCATCCAAGTATCCATTTTGCATCGCCCACATCACCGCCACCTGTTCTTCCACCGGGATTGGGTTGTACTGTTTTTGTTTAAAAAGCTCGACAATGCGTTGACCACGATCGAGTCGCGCTTTTGTTCCAGTATCTAAATCGGAACCGAATTGTGCGAATGCAGCCAGTTCGCGAAACTGCGCCAGATCGAGCTTCACCTTGCCGGCGACCTGCTTGATCGCTTTGATCTGGGCCGCCGATCCGACACGGCTGACAGAGAGTCCTACGGAAATTGCCGGCCGCACACCTTGGTAAAACAAATCAGTTTCAAGATAGATTTGCCCGTCCGTAATCGAGATCACGTTTGTCGGAATGTATGCGGAAACGTCGCCAGCCTGGGTCTCGATGATCGGTAACGCAGTCAATGAGCCGCCACCGAATTCATCGCTCATGCGCGCGGAGCGTTCGAGCAATCGCGAGTGCAAATAAAATACATCGCCTGGATAAGCTTCACGACCAGACGGACGCTTTAGCACCAGCGAAACCTGCCGATAAGCCACTGCGTGCTTTGACAAATCGTCGAAGATGATCAGCGCATCCATTCCATTGTCCATGAACCATTCGCCCATCGCGGCGCCAGCGAACGGCGCCAGATACTGATTGGTCGCCGTATCGGATGCAGGCGCAGAGATGATTGTCGTGTAAGGCATGGCCCCTTCTCTTTCGAGAACACCTAGCACGCGCGCCACGTTGGAATTTTTCTGGCCAACCGCGACGTAGATACAGTAGAGGGGCCGATAATTGTTATTTTTCGCGTCTTCTGCAGCTTTGTTCAGGCGAGCCTGGCTGATGATGGTATCGATCGCAATGGTGGTTTTGCCAGTTGCGCGATCACCGATGATGAGCTCGCGCTGGCCGCGACCGATCGGGATCATAGCGTCGATTGCCATGAGGCCGGTTTGCACCGGTTGATTGACGCTTTGGCGCTTGATTACGCCCGGTGCAATTGTTTCCAGCGGATAAAATGTTTCCGTTTTGATCGGCCCCTTGTCATCGAGCGGCTGGCCGAGTGTGTTTACCACACGGCCCAAAAGCGCCTTGCCGACGGGAACGGAAAGAAGTCGACCGGTGGTCTTAACTTCGTCGCCTTCGGAAACCTTCGTGTTGTCGCCCATCAGAATCGCGCCGACTTCAGTTTCCTCCAGGTTCAACGCGAGACCGAAAACTCCGTTTGGAAATTCAATCATCTCGTTGAGCATGACGTCGCTCAGACCCTCGATGCGCGCCACGCCATCGCCCGTTTCGCGCACGATGCCGACGTTGCTTTTGCTCGTCGATGTTTTCAGCCCTTCAATTTTCGTTTCGATCTCTTCAAGTATGCTGCTCATGATTTTGGATTTGATTAAAGTTCTTGCTGAAGACGTTCGAGCCGGTTGCGCACCGTTCCGTCCCAGACATCGCTCCCCACCCGAATACGCATTCCGCCCAGAAGCGCAGGGTTAACGACGAATTCGGTTGTCAGATCTCCGCCATATTTCTTTTTCAAATTGGCGACGAGTTCCGATTTAGCTGTCGAATCCACTTCGCCTGCTGTCTCAATTTTGGCCTGCCGCTTTTCCAGTTCGAGACGAAGCAGACGTCTGTAATTTTTGAGGACGTCGATGTAATGACGCGGTTTTTTGGCGATAAGCGAATCGACCACGGACGCAATCCTGCCAGAGTCGAATTGGCCGTCAGTGAAGCTTGCCCGAAGCATTTCACGCGAGAGTCGGCGAATTTCCTTGTTGATCTTCATCAGGCCAGCTGACGAGCTGCTTCCTCCTGTAAACGGCGTTGATCTTCCGGCGTTAACACCTTCCCGGCCACTTTTGCCGTGGTATCAACCACGAGGCGCCCCAGCTCGCGCTTTAAAGATTCCATTGTGCGCTCGTGCTCAATCGCACTGGCCTCACGCGCCTTGGTAATGATTTGCTCCGCTGCAGTAATCGCCTCCTGCTGCTTGCGCTCAGACAGATGCGCGGCGCTTTCGCGCGTTTCATCGATCATTTTTTGAGCGTCCGCGTTCGCCTTTGCCAGAATCTCCTGGTAACGCTTCTCTGCTTCCGCGAGTTCCTTTTTGATTTTTTCCGCGTTGAGCTGGCCTTCTTCAATCTTGCGGCGGCGCTCCTCGAGCACCGCAAGGATTGGCTTGTAAGCGAAGCGTTGCAAAAGGAATGCAACAATGCAGAAGCTAATGACCTGCGACAGAAACAACTTCCAATTCCAGCCGAACGTTTCGGCTGTTTCGCGCAAGATGTCGGTTACGCCTCCGCTGCTGGCGGCAATTATCAGATTCATAAACTAAGTTTCGGGCGCAACATAGATTGCCTTCCCGGTAAAGATTAGTGAACGAGGTACAGAGCGTAGAAAACGATCGCCTCGGTCAAAGCGATGGCGAGAATTCCGTGCACGAGCACCTGCGTGAACGCGCCGGGATTGCGACCGACCGCGGTGGTCATTCCAAGACCGGTCAAGCCGATTCCGATTCCGACGCCCATCGCGGCAAGCCCGACGTGAATGCTTCCGCTCAGTTCTGCTAGTATTGGTAGTATCATATTTTTGTTAGTTGGTTTTGCGGTCTCGTCATGAGATCGCCGAAAATCAGTGTGCGTGCTCCGGTCCCTCCTGGTGTTCTGTAATCAACATTGTGAAAACCGCAGTCAGCAGCATGAAAACAAGCGCCTGCACAAACCCCACGAGAACTTCGAGAAAATAGAATGGAATCGGCAGGATCGGCGACAGCCACGGAACCATCGTGGACATCGCTTCCAGTATGCTTTCGCCCGCGTAAATGTTTCCGAACAATCGAAAGCTGAGCGCGATTGGCCTGAACAAGATCGAGATCACTTCCAGCCAGCCGACGGCAAAGAAGATTACGATCATGAGAATCCTCACGATTCCGGAAGTGTCACCTTTCGGCCCGAACAAATGCTTCAGGAATCCGCCGACGCCGTTCGCCTGGATCGCCCAGACAAACCACATCACGAAGAAAATAGCCGACATTGCTGTCGTCATGTTCAAATCCGCGTTGCCACCGCGCAGCAACGCTCGATCCACGCGGAAATTTCCTGAAGGGTCGTAATGACCCCAGCCAATGGTTCCAATTCCCGGAACCAGTCCAAACCAGTTCACGAACAGAATAAAAATGAAAACCGTCGCAAAAAACCAAAATCCTTTGGCCACCAACTCACGGCCAATTATATTTTCCAAAAAATTATGCAAACCCTCAACCAACCACTCCCAAAAATTTTGAATCCCGCTGGGGATGGCCCTAACCCGCCGGGTCGCGATTTGTGAAAAAATGATGATGCCGGCGGCGACGATCCAGGTCACCAGCATTGAGTTTGTGATTCCGAAGCCGCCGATCTGAACAAGCATCTCCGGTTTTAACGAGACGCCCGCGTGCTCAGTCGCGACCGCTTCAGCGGCAAACGCCGACGTGGCAAGCATTGCGCTGGAGGCCAACGCCAGGATCGACATCAGTAAACAACGATTGCGCATTTTATAAGCTACAGCTGCGGCCGGCATCGGTGACGCCGACCTGCCGAGGTCATCCGCCTTCGTCCCGCACTGGCGGGACTATGGTGAACAGGCCGACCCCGGCTACAACTTGAACGCGCATATCAAAGCGCGTTTTGCCCTGAATGACAAACAAAATTCTTGAGCTGCAGCTCTACTTTGCCGGAAATCCCTCGGCAAACTGCGGAGCAAGCTGGGCCACCGGCTTCGATGTCACCGGCATAGAGGCCCCATTTAGAGTAATCGCTTCTTCGTAGAACGATTCCAACAGGTCGATTTGAGTGTCTTGCTCGAATCGTTCGACCACGGCGGCGTGCGCGCGGACTCCCATTTGCATTAACAGGCTCGGCGAACGCGTAATTAGCTGCATGGCTTTCGCCAATCCGACGTGATCTTCCTCCGCTACGAGGAACCCGGTGCGTTCATGCTCCACCGCTTCCGGTATTCCACCATGACGCGTTGCAACTACCGGCAACCCGGTCGCCATCGCTTCCAGAACCGAGTTCGGCACACCTTCCTGATCTTGATTCCCGGATATTTCGCTCGGATGCAAAAACACATGAGAACTCGCATAAAGCTCAAGCAATTTCCGTTGCGACAGAAATCCAACGAAATGCACGTCTCTAAAAATCCCTAATCCGTCGGCAAGCATCTCCAGTTCCGGCTGGAGAGGTCCCTTGCCAGCGATGAAAAATTCCGCTTTGGGATTGTCTTTCTTAAAAATCGCAAAAGCGCGCAAGCTCGTCGCAACGCCCTTCTTCGGAATCAACCGGCACGCTTGCACGACTCTCCATTTTCCCCCGCTGGGTGGTTGCCTATCGACGAATGGGAATTCATTGAGCGGGATACCCGTGCGATTGATTCGCAGTTTTTCCGGCGGACAGCCCAAGTGGATCAATCGGTCAGCCAGTGATTGGGAGCGCGCAAACACGAGCGGAACCGCTTTGAAAAGACGGAGCAACTTTGCCGGATAATCCTTGATATCTTTTTTGTGGGCGACATCCGCGCCGTGAAAAGATACCACGCACGGTTTGTCCCACTGCTCGATGAAAGGGAGAAGGTGCACGCCGGTATGTCCAAAATAGATATGCATCAGATCGGCGCCATGCCGCTCCAACAACGAATCAAGCGTTTGATACTCGCCCCGATAAACAATGGGCGGGCGTCGCTCGACGAATTTCAGCCAGCCGTGGACGAGCAGGTTTGTGCGCCGTTTTGGTATAACTTCCACAGCGGCGAACGGAAATCGTTCCGCGTTCTGGACTTCTTTCGTGACAACGAAGGTATCGACGCCGCGCAGAGCTTTCACCTGCCGGTAAATATGCAACATCTCCGGCTTCAGAAAGCTGGAGCAATAGCTCGCTACGACCCGCCTACCCATAAGTCGCGGCAGTCTCGCTAGAGATTCTCGGCTTGTCCACCCTTAATTGGGAAGGAGACATCCTGGTCGCCCGTCATTCTCTCTGCCAACACCTCCTTTAACCTATCGATCCCATCCCCATTTGCAGCCGAGATCGGAACGATGTCGATCTTTGGAAATTTCTCTCGCAGCATCTCGAGGTTCTCGTTCGCGTTGGGCAAATCCATTTTGTTTGCGACAACTAACCATGGACGCGATGAAAGCGTCGGATCGTACAAATCAATTTCCTTCCGCAGACTCTGTAAATCCTCCACCGGACTGCGCCCTTCGCTCCCAGCGACATCGATCACGAATATCAAGATGGGACAGCGTGTGATGTGACGCAAAAATTCGTGACCCAGGCCAAGTCCGCGATGCGCTCCTTCGATCAAACCGGGAATGTCTGCGATCGTGGCATGACGATAACCGGGCAAGTCCATCACGCCAACGACCGGATGCAATGTCGTGAACGGATATGGCGCGACCTTTGGCCGCGCGGCTGAAAGTTTCCGCAATAATGTCGATTTACCTGCATTCGGGTAACCAACCAGCCCAGCGTCAGCAATCGTTCGCAGCTCCAGTAGAAAATCTCCATGTTCGCCCTCTTCGCCGTCGGTGTATTGCCGCGGCGCGCGATTACGCGAGCTCTTGAAATGCACGTTGCCTTTCCCTCCTTCGCCGCCACGGCAAAGCACGAATTCCTGCCCATCTCGCACAAGATCGACAAGAGGCTGGGACTCGTGGGCCGCCTCTGACTTATCTTTCCCATCGCCACTCGTCGGCCAAACCATCGTGCCCACTGGAATTTTCACGATTTTGTCCGCACCGGCTCTGCCAGTCATTTTCTTCCCTTTGCCGTGGGTGCCGTTTTTCGCTTTGATAATCGGCTCATAAAAAAGACTAACTAAATTATCCACATGCCGGTCCGCACGTAGAATCACATCGCCACCTCGTCCACCGTCACCACCGTCCGGTCCGCCTTTAGGCACAAATTTTTCGCGCCGAAAACTCACGGAACCGCGGCCGCCGTTTCCAGCTTGGGCAAGAACTTTGATTCGATCTAGAAACATGGCGGGTTCAAGTTGCCATTAGCATCAACGTATGTCATCCCGAACGAAGCAAGGGGACCTCACCCGCGACCATGGTTCACACGGTTTAACTTGAATAGTCGAAGACCAAGCGTGGGATCCTTCATTTTGTTCAGAATGACCCGAAGCCGAACGTTCACCTACCGACGGCACCCTTGCCTGTCTGTTTGCGCAAAAATGGCGCCGCGAGTAACGAACACTGCCACGATTTTTTGCTTTTCGCTGCGAGCGCTGTTCAACGGAACTGCGTTTCGAGCGTCTAATTGGCATTAATAACCGGACTATTCGTCTTCTTCATAAATCATGAAAACATCCTTCGTCATCGTCGCGCTCCTGTGCGCGTTCAGTTTGCAGGCTCAAACAGAATCGTCAGTCCAGTCGGCTCAAAGCGTCTCGCCGGCCAACCAGAATCCCCCGCCGCTAGATCCGAAGAACATGGATACAGCCGTCAAACCGCAGGATGATTTTTATCTTTATGCCAATGGCGGGTGGTTGAAGCGCAATCCTGTGCCACCGGAATATTCGCGCTGGGGCGCCTTCAGCGAGTTGGAGGAGAAAAATAATGAAGCGCTCCACAAGATCGCCGAGAGAACTGCAAATGCCCATGTCGATGCAAACACGGCACCGGAAGTACAAAAAGTGGGCGACTACTACGCGAGCGGCATGGACGAAAAAACAATCGAAGCGGCGCGAATCAAGCCCCTCGAAGACGAGCTGAAGCGCATCGACGCGATCAAAGATCGCACTGATCTGCTGAACGCGATCGCGCGACTGCATACCATCGGTGTCGATGCACTTTTCGAATTTGGCTCCGGACAGGATGCAAAAGACAGCACGCGGGACATTGCGCAGGCGCACCAGGGCGGACTTGGTCTTCCTGACCGCGATTATTACACAAAGACTGATGAGGACTCGAAAAAGAAACGGGCTGCGTACGTCGATCACGTCACAAAGATGCTGACGCTGCTCGGCGAGGCGCCGAGCAAGGCTGCCGACGACGCCAGGAAGATCATGGCTCTGGAGACTTCTATCGCCAAAGCATCCCGCACGCGCGTGGAGCTGCGCGATCCTCAAAAGAACTACAACAAGATGTCGGAGGCCGATCTGCAAAAGCTCACGCCGGACTGGAATTGGGCTGATTATTTTAAAGCGATTAATCTCACCGAGCCCAGGGACGTTAATGTGGGCCAACCCGAGTTCTTCAAGGCCGCCAACGCGATGTTCACCAAAACATCTATCGACGATTGGAAAACCTATCTGCGTTGGCATTTGATCGATGACGCCGCGGCGGAATTATCGAAGGATTTTGTAAACGAAGATTTTAATTTTAATCAGGGCGTTCTGCGCGGCACAAAGGAAATCAAGCCGCGCTGGAAACGCGTGGTCGCTTCTACCAACGGCGCCCTGGGCGAAGCACTGGGCAAGCTATATGTTGCAGATTATTTCCCGCCTGAAGCCAAGGCGCGCGCCTTGGAAATGATTAACAACCTGAAGGCTGCGCTGGCTGATCGCATCAAAACCGTCGACTGGATGGACGAACCGACCAAACAGCAAGCGCTTAAGAAACTCGCGGCCATGAACGTCAAGATCGGTTATCCGGATAAATGGCGCGATTACTCGCTGCTCAAGATCGACAGAAGCTCATATGTCTCGAACGCCATGCGAGCCGCGAATTTCGAGGCAAATCGCGACCTCAAAAAAATCGGCAAACCGGTCGATCGAAGCGAATGGGGAATGACGCCGCCAACAGTGAACGCCTATTACAACCCAATGATGAACGAGATCGTTTTCCCGGCGGGCATTTTGCAACCGCCGTTCTTCCATCCGAAAGCCGACGACCCCGTCAATTACGGCGGCATGGGCGCCGTAATCGGACACGAAATGACACATGGGTTTGACGATCAAGGTCGGCAATTCGATGAAGTCGGAAATTTGCGCGACTGGTGGTCGAAGCAATCAGCGGAGGAATACGACAGGCGTCGCAAAGCGGTTGTTGATCAATATTCGGAGTATCAACCGCTGCCAGGAAAGCATATTAATGGTGAACTGACGCAAGGCGAAAACATCGCAGACATCGG
>DATHHK010000089.1:0-2215 GCA_035317225.1 Candidatus Udaeobacter sp.
TTCTTCTACATCGGTTGCGCATTGGGCGAAGCGATTCTTTTTAGTCGTCTCGACGATCCACTGGCGTGGTTCCAGCTGAGCGCTACTTATGCTGCAGCTGTGTGGCTGCTTTTCATCTATGACATGCGGCTAATCCACGCCCGTATCGCGGAATCGCGTAACGAGGCCGACAGCGCTCTCTACGCGCGTGCCAGAGCCGATCAATTGCGTAACATTTACGTGTTCGTTCCTTTGCTTTTTTCCATCAATCTCGCCTGTGCGCTCGCCATTTGGATCTGGCCGGATTTTTTCATTGCTCGCGGTGGCCACGTTTGGTTGATCACCGCGCAACTCGTTTCGTTTATCGCTTATCTTACTTATATTGGCCGTCACTTTAGCAAGATCGCGCAACTTCTCTTGCAGAGCCGACAGGCCAATTGACGGAGACGGCCCGTCGTACTTGTCGAGTGCCAAGCGCTAGCGCTCTCTTCGACTATCAATGTAGACCAGGACGAACGCGATCCCGATCAACGGCTGGAGAATTTTTTGCAAAAGCCCCAATGTAAACCCCAACACATCAAAACCGCGCGCTTGCTGCGCTTCAGTCAGTTTTTGGAGCAGCGCTTGTGGATCTTGTGTCGTCATTAATTCATTAAAAGAATGTTGCAACGTCGTCCATCCCGAGATAAGCGCGATCGCCAGCACAAACGCAAGCCAGAGGGACGCAATAAAAGCGCCGCGCCACATCGGACGCTGAAACCATGGAAGTTCACGCCCGCTATGCGCCAAATTTCGGCTTTCGCGCAATGAATCGACGACTCCTGCATTTTCGAGGACGGCAAATTGCTGCCAGAAGAGCACGTTGATGAAAAAACGACCGAACATCCAGACCTGCAGAACCAGCAGAGCGAGCGCAAGAAAGATCACAAATATTGAGGATGCGCCAGCGACAATCATCGCTGCGATTAGAAACCCAAATAGGATCAGCAAGAAGAAAACCCCATAGACGAAGACGCACAGCGCCGCGACACGCGGCCAGAATCGAACAGCCTCATTGAGCCCAGCGAAAAATCCTAAGCGGCGACCGGCGGCAATTTCAGCGGTGAAGATTTGAATCCCCGCTATGTAAATCGGCCACATCGCCATCGAGAAGATGAACATCAAAAAGGCAAAGCCGCCCGCAGCGAGAGCGCGCAAGTCAGCATCCGAAGGCTGCACAGTTTGTGTCCACATGGCGGTGAGCTGACCGCATAGCGAAGGCAAAACTACGAGAAGCGTAAGGGGAACGAATTGAAGAAAGCCTCTTGCATAGATCCGCAGCGTCTCAGCCAAAATATGACCGAGCCCGCGGGACGGTAGCACCGGCGGAAGCTGCCTCGGGCTTATCGAACGGTTCAGCTGCTCGGCGTCGGCTGTGGCGAGCGGCTCCCCGTCGAATAATCCGGGAATCTCCGCCGCCAAAGTCCAAAGCTCGGCATCCGCACGGCGAGCTTCGTTTGCGGGAAGCACCCGGCCTTCCGCTTTCCACTCACGTAGTGTATCGATATTGGCAGGTCCGTATTCTCTGCCATCAACACGTACGATCCATTCTTCGGTCACGTCTTGATCATCCCGTATCATGCATTCAGAATCCATTATCAGTCTTTACGATGAAACTGCTTCTTATCGATGGTCATTATTACGTTTATCGCTCGTTTTTCGCTATCCCGAATCTCTCGAATTCCAAGGGCGAACCCACTAATGCGATTTTCGGTTTCACAAAAACATTGCGCCTGATGATCAAACATCTGCAGCCGGAATTAGGCGCAGTTTTTTGGGACGAAGGAATGCCGGAACGCCGAGTGAAGCTCCAGCCCGCCTACAAGGAGACGCGCAAGGAAATGCCCAAGCCAATGGTTCCGCAGCTCGATTTTATACAAAAACTCACGCCCTTGCTGGGTTTCCGAAATATTTCCCTCCCCAACACCGAGGCCGACGACCTGATGGGTTGTTACGCCATCGCCGCCGGTAAGCGACCTCAATTGGAAGTTGTCCTCGCGACCAATGACAAAGACTTGTATCAACTGGTAGGCCCTTGCGTAAAAGTTTATACCACAGCGAAAGCGGACCTTGCTTCGCCAAAGGACGCATTCGCATTGCTAAGCGAAGATCAGGTCACCGCAAAATGGGAGGTTCAGCCCAATCTGATCGGGGATGTCCTGGCGTTAGCCGGCGATTCAGTCGATAACATTCCGGG
>DATHHK010000090.1:0-10960 GCA_035317225.1 Candidatus Udaeobacter sp.
CGTCGTGAAAGTGAAACGAGACCAACGGGGCGACGTCTCGCTCACACAGGAACGATTTACCGTCAATTTTACCAACGCTCCGCCGCTGGAATGGAAAATTCCTCTTATGTATGCGGTTGTCGGTGAAACTCCTGCGACACAGTTGATGACAAGGAAGCTCGATAGCATCCACAACATTCCTCCTGATCGAGCGCTCAAGCTGAACGTAAACGGCGCCGGAAATTATCGCGTGCAATATGATGAGGCATCTTGGAAATTGTTGCTCGGGGCTCTGAAGAATCTGGGCGTCGAGGATCGCGTCAACCTTTTGAGTGACGCCTGGGGTTTGGTCCAGGCGAATCGGGCGCCGATCGGCCTATATTTTGAACTGGTGGAAAAGCTGCCGGCTTCGACGGACCTGGCCGAGCGCGAACAGATCATTCACGTGCTGGATTTTATTAACCGGCTTTTGAGTGGCAGTTCCGAACAGGAGAAATTTCAGCGCTATGCGCGATCACTCTTGCGTCCTACCTTTGATGCGGTTGGCTGGGAAACCAAACCTGACGAGAAAGCGGCGACGGCAAATCTCCGGGCGAGTCTGATCGCAGCACTCGGAAACCTCAACGATCCGAAAGTCGTCGCGAATTGCGGCGAACGTTTTAAGGCTTTTCTCACCAATCCAAAATCATTGGCTCCCGATCTTCGACCGGCGGTGTTTTCGGTTGTAGGACGCTATGCGGACGAATTGACATGGAATGAACTTCACCAGCTCGGCCGCAAGACAACGAGCGTTGAAGAAAAACAAAACTATTACGATGCGTTGGCCGGTGCGATCGACTCCAAATTGGTGAAGAAGAGCCTTCCTATCGCGCTTACAGATGAGTTGCCAACAAGCCGCGCGGTCTTTCTTGTCTTGCGAGTCGCTCGCGAAAGTGGTCATCCCGATATCGCGTGGGATTTTGCCAGGGCGAACATGAAAGCGCTCCTCGCAAAGAACGACGCGCTAGGCGCTAACACGTATGCGCCCAGTCTGTTCACTTTTTTCTCGCACGGTTCGCGCGCACAAGAACTAAGGACGTACGCGAAAAACAATCTGCCGGCTGCGAGCGCTCAGGAAGTACTAAAGGCCCTGGATGAAATTCGGTTTCGATCAGAATTCAAAAAACGCCTCGCGCCTCAACTCGATGCATGGATCGATGGCAAAAACAATTGCCGATAGTCGCAGATCAGCAGTTCCGCATCACTGATCGCTGTTCTGTTGAGGCGTGATCCAAAGACGCATCGGAATCATCGAAGACTCAACAAAACCGTGGTGCCGGAAAAATTCCTGCGCCACATTTTCCGGACGGTCGGTCAGCAACGTAACGCGGAGGAAATTTTTCTGTTTGGCGAAGTCGATCGCGTGCTCGAGAAGCCTTCTACCGTAACCCTTCCCCTGGTATTTCTTATGGACCACCAGATCCTCCAGCACAATCACGAAGCCGCCCTCAGCGGTACTGATGGTAAAAAGCAAATTGATCATTCCCACGATCGCGCCGTTTTGCCGCAATACAAAGACGCGCCCCCGGCTTGGTTGTTCGAAAATGAGGCGCAAACCACGAAGTTGTTTTTCCTTGTCCGGCCGGAAATCGCCTTCCTGAGCGAACAATTCACCGAGCATTTCCGACAGTTCGTCGAGATCGGCCTCGGTCGCCGGCTCAATCACCACATGTTCCTTTTCGCCCATTGCTTGCACTGCTTATTCCAAAAATCCACCGTCCTGGCAATTAAATTAGCCTGACACTTCATGCCGGGTTAACTATTGATGCGCCCGGTAGCGTTGACAATGTCGCGCTCGACCTTAGTTTAGCCGCTCTTAAATTGCGCCGAATCTGTTTTCGGTCTTATGAAACGCACTTACCAGCCATCCAAGCGAACACGCAAACGTCAGCATGGGTTCCGTGCCCGCATGAAGACAAAAGCGGGCCGCGCGACCCTGGCACGCCGTCGTCAACGCGGCCGCAAACGCTTGCTTCCAAAGGGCGTCGAGCTGCACTACGCGCGTCATACGCAGGCGTAACACTCCAGCCTTTAACCAGTCTGGTCGTCGTCTGTCTATCCGATTGAGATCGACAAGTTTTTTTGGCTGGCCATGCCTCGCCGATTTCGTTACCGTGAATCCCTAAAATTTTTTCTCATGAAATCAAACGCCTTCGTCATCGAATCGCCTACAACTGATTCGAGGATTTTTGCGCACACACGTTGGGACGCGATTCCTGTGTTGGCCGCAATTTTCCACTGCGCCTATTTCTTCGGGATGTTCTATCTCTTCTCGCGAGTCCCGCTCTGGATCATGCTCATTCTTGGCTTCGTCTATTCGGTAAGCATTTCCTGGAACATCAACGGCATCTCGCACAACTTCATTCATAATCCTTACTTTCGATTCACCTTGTTTAACCCGGCTGTTCAGCATTCTTGAATCAATCACCGTTGGATTTAGCCAGGTTTTTTACGAGTGCATTCACATGCAGCACCACAAGGGAAACGCTGACCGCCCTGACGAGCATGGTGAGACAGTCGATTGGATTTCCATTTACAAGCATGGACATGACGGTGACGCCGAGCACCCGCTCAAGTACACTTTCCTGAGTTTCTTCCGTGAAGACCCGAAGACGGTCTATCGAGAATTGAAACGCAAAAATCCCCGCGACGCGTTCTGGGGCGTGACAGAATTAACGCTGTTCGTTTCCACCTTCGTAATTCTCGGCGTTCTGAACTGGCGCTACATCTGTTTTCTTGTGCCGTTCTGGTACTTTGGCCATTGTCTTTCCTACCTCAACGGCTACTACCGCCACTATGGAGGCAACCCGGACGAACCGCTTGCCTGGGGGGTGAGTAGTTACGACAAACTTTACAATTGGATCTGGTTTTTTAACGGCTTTCATGCCGAGCATCATTTCCGGCCGAAAGTGCACTGGACGCGAATGCAGGCACTGCGCGATCAGATCGTGGAACGACAACGCGCTGCTGGAGTGCGTGTGATCAAGCCGCCGCACGCCCTTGCTTTTCTTGATCCCGACCTACCTGGATTGAAAGAGCAATCCCGGCAAAAATTTCTTGCCCGTTGGAATCTAAAGGCTGCGCGCCTCGAAGGAGACGCCAACTGATTTCCGCGGTTGACCGCAACTGCGGCGCTCTGGCGGCCGTGCTGACCAATTGTTCGTCAAGCGACGAGATATGAATTTTCCGGTTGCGATTTAGTCCAACATTTCGAAAGTCGAAATTCGAAAATTTTCAAATTTGCACCGTTAGCTCAATTGGCAGAGCAAGTGACTCTTAACCATGCCGTTTCCGAGCGATAGACCGGTAATGTTACCGAATTCGCTACCAATTTTCTAAGCCTGGGAAACCGACTCCTAAGGGTAAACAGCAACTGAGACCGCCGGCTGGATGGTGGCATGGAAATTTATGCGCACGAATTGAAGATGTGTGCAAACAACCAAGCACCTAAAATTTCACCACAGCGTCTATGTAGTTCTGCTCGACGACGCGGTGGCTAAGCGCCCATCCATCTTTCGCACCAATCCAAGGCGTGGGTTGAAACCTAATCGAATGGATCACGCCGGATCTATAAACGGGCGAACATGTTGAGCAATCCCCCAACACCACCCGCCCCTACTTCGCTTGCCTCCTTTTTTTTCGGGAACTTCGGTCGGCAATTTCCGGAAGTATTTGCGTAGGAAACGCAATTTACACGCTTGCAGCGCTCGGGACCGATTTGTTAAAATCTGCATATCCCGTGAAAAATGGCGCGACAGCTCGCAAGGGCACGGAGCCACGCAGGGTCGTTGTGGTGGGAAACAGTAGTGTCAGCGAACAGACGCCGGTCGCGCTTCTCGGACGCACCAAGCGATATCATACTTGCGGTGGCGCGCGTGGTTTCTACCACGCGTCGCTCGTAACCGATAGCTTATCACAGTCAGACGAGGGCATCCGATGAGTTGGATTACGATTGTCTGGTCAATGAATGCGGCCGCGTGTTTGACGCTGGCGGCAATTTATCTGGTTGTTTGGTGCAAGCAGCGTCAAGACTTGGCGCATCTGGTATTTTCGATTACTGCTGTGGCGGCGGCGGCTGTCGCGGGGTTCGAATTAGCGATGATGCATGCCGGGACAGTCGGACAATACGAAGCACTCATTCGTTGGATACATGTGCCCGTTTGGGTGCTCACTGTTGCGTTCTTAGCTTTCGTGCGGCTCTATCTCCATGCCGGACGACCGTGGCTCGCGTGGAGCATCTGTGGCCTGCGCACACTGGTGCTGATTCTCAATTTCATTTTGACGCCGAATCTTAACTTTCAGCGAATTACAAGCCTCCGGCACTTCTCGTGGTGGGGCGGTGAGATGATTTCGGTGCCGTTCGGCGTAGCAAATCCCTGGGGTCTTCTTAGTTCGGTGAGTCTACTGTTGCTCCTTATCTTTTTCGTCGATGCAACGATTGCCGTGTGGCGGCGAGGCGACCGACGACGTGCTTTAGTTCTGGGTGGCAGCATGATTTTCGGCGCGATTCTGGCATGGCACGTGCCGCTCGTGATCTGGGGAATCATCGACGTTCCGTTTTTCCTTTGTTTCGCGTATTCGGGAATTGTCGCGGCGATGGGGTACGAATTGAGCTACGATCTGCTGCACGCGGCGCAGCTCGCGCGGCAGTTACAGGCGAGCGAGACTGACTTGCGCGAGACCCAGGAGCGCATGGAACTTGCAGCAAACGCTGCCGAACTCGGCATGTGGATGTGGGACATTGTGCGTGATGAAGTTTGGATCACGGACAAAGGGCGCGCCCTCTTGGGCTTCCCGCCGTTGGAAAAGATAGACTTCAATCGTTTCCGAAACAGGCTACACCCTCAGGATCGTGAATCGGTGGTTCAGGCTGTAGAGAACTCTCTCCGCACGGGCGCAGAATATGAAGCTGAGTACCGAGCGGTGTTACCGGATGGGCAAGTGCGCTGGATTGCCGGGCGCGGTCAGGTGGAGTTTAACGGCGAGGGTCAGCCGGCTCGGATGCGCGGCGTTGCAGTGGACATTACTAAGCGCAAGCAGGCCGAAGAGCAGGCGGCGCGTCACCGCAACGAAATGGCGCATCTCTCGCGCGTTTTCACGCTGGGCGAACTTTCTGGCTCGCTTGCGCACGAGCTTAGCCTGCCGCTCACTGCCATCCTCAGCAACGCGCAAGCTGCGCAGCGGGTCCTTGCGCACGGCGGCGCCGACTTCGCCGAGATCCAGGAAATTCTTAATGAGATCGTAAGTGAAGACAAGCGCGCCGGCGAAGTCATCCGTCGCTTGCGCCTGTGGCTGAAAAAAGGCGAGGTGCAACAGCATTCTCTCCGTATCAACGAAGTCGTGGAGGATGTCTTGAAGCTGATCCATAGCGATCTGGTCAATCAACACGTGACCGTTGATATTGAACTTGCGCGGACTCTGCCCACGGTCACCGGCGACCCGGTTCAGCTTCAGCAGGTTTTACTCAACTTGGTGGTCAATGCTTGTGACGCAATGGCGGATTGCAACACTCAGGAGCGCCGATTGCTCATTCGCACTGGAATCGAGAACGGCAAAAGCGCAGTGATTGTTTCCGTCATCGACGGTGGCGGCAGCATTCCGGAGGAAAAAATGGAACAAATTTTCGAGCCTTTCTTCACCACAAAAGAGGAAGGCATGGGGCTGGGCCTTTCGGTGTGCGGTACCATCATTGCCGCGCATCGAGGAAAACTCTGGGCCACAAACAATGCCGACCGCGGCGCGACGTTTCACTTCAGTCTTCCTATAGGTAAGTCGGACGAGGAGGTAGTCATAACTAATAAGAGGAAAGGTTCATGACTGCACGTCCTAGTCCAACCGTCTTTGTTGTGGACGATTACGCGCCGGTACGGAGCTCCATCTCGCGTCTGTTGCGTGTGGCTGGCTTCGCTGTGGCTCCGTTTGCGTCTGCAGGGGAATTTCTGGCGCAATATGATCCGCAGAAAGTGGGCTTTCAACACCAACCATGATCAGGCGATGTTCGCGGTTGAAAGAACACTCGATTCCCTCGCAGGCGCGGGGTATCAAAATGGTTTTGAAGGATTAGCGTTATCGGAACGAGTGAGCCACCCTGGGACTCAAGACCTATCCGCCGCGACGATCAAACACGCTTGACACCTTACCGCACAATTACCAAAATGCGGTAATTTCGATGCGGGTTTGGCAACATTTTAGCTTCCCGGCAGCACTTGCCACATGGGACAGGTGGGAGGCAAACAAAAATGTTTGCACTGCGAAGGCGGCATTTGCGCGGGGGAGAATGCGATGAGTCCACTGCCCGCCGCGAAGATGAGTCCCTTGACGATACGCCGCACGGCGCGGTTGTCCCGCGCGCGCCGTTCCGGTTTTTGTTCCAGTATGCGATTAAAGCACCACTCTAGGAAGTTTGAGAGCGATCGCGTTTCGAGTTTGGCACGCCTTTTTAGTTTCGCCAGCGTGCGCTCGCTAATGGCGATTGAAGTTTTCTTTTTCTTATCGGACTCACGCATGGTTGTGAAGGTTACGAACTTTTACCGCTCGCTGTCAACCTACTTGTCACATGAAGCAACGCGTTAAATTGGCTCGCGATTTGTCGAGGAAAAAATGGAACAAATTTTCGAGCCTTTCTTTACCACAAAAGAGGAAGGCATGGGGCTAGGCCTTTCGGTCTGCGGTACCATCATTGCCGCGCATCGAGGAAAACTCTGGGCCACAAACAATGCCGACCGCGGCGCGACGTTTCACTTCAGTCTTCCTATAGGTAAGTCGGACGAGGAGGCAGTCATAACTAAACAAGAGGAAAGGTTCAATGACTGCACGTCCTAGTCCAACCGTCTTTGTTGTTGACGATTACGCGCCGGTACGGAGCTCCATCTCGCGTCTGTTGCGTGTGGCTGGCTTTGCTGTGGCTCCGTTTGCGTCTGCAGGGGAATTTCTGGCGCAATATGATCCGCAGAAAGGGGGCTGTCTCGTGCTCGACCTTGCTATGCCGTCCCTCAATGGTCTCGAACTCCAACATGTCCTCGCCAAAGCAGGCAGCCTCCTGCCCATTATTTTTTTGACCGGTCACGGTGATATTCCGAAGGGCGTCCAGGCGATGAAACACGGCGCCAGTGATTTCCTCACTAAGCCCGTGAACGATGAAGACCTGCTTGCAGCAGTTCGCGTGGCAATCGAGAAAGACTGGGTTCTTCGGCGGGAGCAGGCCGAACTTTCTGAAATCAGCGCGCGCCTGGCCACGCTCACGCCGCGCGAGCGAGAGGTGCTCGAATATGTCGTCGCTGGCAAATTGAACAAACAAATTGCCGGCGACCTCGGCACCGTCGAGCAGACGGTGAAAGTCCACCGTGCCCACCTGATGGAGAAGATGAGGGTGCGATCTGTGGCTGAATTAGTTCGATTGACGCAACGCTGCGGCATCAGCGCAAGGTAGGGGGCAGTTTACCCGACCCGTTAGGTCCATCGGAGCCTGCCCTGAGCGAAGACGAACGGGTCAATGGCCCATAACTGGCTATATCCTCTAACGAGAAAAGGCCTGGTAATCAGATAGCAGACTCAGCCTGCTGCCCTCCTTAGTGGCCTTCCCGTATTATACTAAAGTTTAATAAACTAAGGTCCAATAGCGCGGCCTGCCTTTAGCGGACTATTCTCACGGTTCTAGTGCCGGACCAGAGTTCAGAGTTTTTTCGATTCTGGAAATATTTTTTCCAAACTTGGGTTGGCAAGTCTTGGAGAAGATGGCGAAGGGAGAAAATACATGAAAATAATACCGAAAATCACAAAAAATCCGACTAGCAGGCCGCGTTTGCGTTCCGGTTTACTTCTTAATCTGCTCGCGCTTGCTTGTTTGGCCGAGCCGACTCCTCTTCCAGCTCAACGTCAGAGTCTCACGATCGTCCCCGCGTCTCCTGTTACCGGTCCGCTCATTTGTAAGCCTGTCTTTGGTGCGCCCCAATGCTGGGCGCAGGCTTTCGACACCGCAAACGACTTGGCGTTCGAAGGGAACGGCTTCGGCACACAATGAAAACATCCATCCGTGTCGTGCACGGAAGAGGCCGGAAAAAGAATAGCCACATCCAACGATGCAGACCGTGGAGTGGAACGCGTGTACGGCCATACGCCTACGCGCACATGACGATCACGCAGCGCTACCAAGCGTTGTTCAACTGGATTGCGTCATGACAGCAGAACGATGGCACACGATCGTGCATGATGACGCGCGATTAACCAAGACGGAGTGCAAGGGGGGCTGGCACTTCTGCCTCGAATACGATCTGTTCCTATGCAAGACCGGCGAGATGCCCGGCTGCGATTGCGCCAGCTGCATGCCGGAAGCTATAGCAGGCAAGACGAAGGAGGCCGAGTGAAGCGTCTTCTCAATATCGTGGAAAAAAGCGGATAGTATGCGGAAAGGTGACCAGCTAACCTGGCCGACTGGCGTTGGTATAAGCACGCAAAGCGGGGGCGTCGCGTTCAAAACAACTCGCTGGAGCATGGTGCTGGAATCACAAGGTCAATCGCCAACGGCGCAAGAAGCGCTCGAAAAGCTTTGCCGGATTTATTGGCGACCAATTTATGGCTTCGTCAGGCGACAGGGTGTCGAGCCCGAAGAGGCGAAAGATCTCACCCAGGGTTTCTTCGCGTTGTTACTGGAACGCCGCGACCTGGATACCGTGCGCAAAGAGAAGGGGCGCTTGCGTTCTTATCTGCTGACATCAGTCAAACATTTCCTGGTGAACGAACGAATCCGCGCCATGGCCATCAAACGCGGCGAAGGTCAGCAGCTGATCCCACTGGAGGATTTTCACGAGCGCGAAAGCGTCGGTTTTGAACCAGCGGACATGGCGAGTGCCGATCAAATTTACGAGCGCCATTGGGCGCTGACAGTTCTTGACCAGGTGCTCGCGCGACTGGGAGACGAATATCGTGCCGCTGGCAAAATGGCGCTGTTTGACCAGTTACAGAAATCGCTCACAGACGAGCCGGGTCGCCCTTCGCAAGCGGACACTGCGCACGAATTCGGGATGACTGAGAACGCGGTGAAGCAAGCATGCCATCGGTTGCGCCAGCGTTACCGGCACCTGTTGCGCGAAGAGATCGCCCATACGGTAATGGTTCCTGGCGATATCGAGGATGAGCTACGCCATCTCATCGCTGTATTACGCGCGTAACCCGGCCACGGATTTCTTGCATTATTCTATTGAGACAGCGGGTTGTCTCGGCATGAGAATGGAGACAGTAAGCAATGTTTGCGGAAGGTGCGGCGCAAACATCTCGGACGCGCCGCACGGAGTTTGCCCGGCTTGCCTGTTAGAGACGGGTCTTAATCTGTTTGACGACAAAGATGAAAACGTGGCCGATCAAGAGCCCATGCTGCGCAATTTTGTCGAAGGAGATCCGCGCTTCCTAAAACTTCGCCAAGAAAAGCAGCCATGAACGCGTCCAGTTTCTTCGCCGAGCTAAAGCAGCGCAACGTTTACAAAGTTGCGATCGCCTACGCTGTCGTGGCTTGGTTGCTGATGCAGGTTGCTAGCCAGATCTTTCCGTTTTTCGAAATTCCAAATTGGGCAGTGCGTCTGGTGGTGCTGTTGCTCATAACTGGGTTTCCGATCGCATTGATCCTGGCGTGGGCGTTTGAGCTAACCCCGGAAGGAATTAAGCGTGCGGAGGATGTCGATCCTAGTAAGTCAATCGCGCAGAAGAGCCGCAAGCTGACTGCAATTGTCAGAGACACGCGAAAGCCCCCGGTGCCGTTTACTACTATGCACTGGAGCGTTGTGCTGGAATCACAAGGTCCAACACCAGTGGCGCAAGCGGCACTTGATAAGCTCTGCCGCATTTATTGGCGACCGATCTATAGTTTCGTAAGGCGACAAGGCGTCGGGGCCGAAGAAGCGAAGGATGTCACTCAGGGTTTCTTTGCGCTGCTGCTGGAACGCCGGGATCTGGAGACCGTCCGCAAGGAGAAAGGGCGCCTGCGATCTTACCTGCTTACCTCACTTAAGCACTTGCTGAGTAACGAGCGCAAGCGTGCCATGGCAATTCAACGGGGCAAACGCCAGCAGCTGATCCCACTGGAGGATTTTTACGAGCGCGAACGCACCGGTTTTGAACCGGCAGATACTTTGACTTCGGATCAAATTTACGAGCGTCGCTGGGCGCTGACAGTTCTGGACCAAGTGCTCGCGCGATTGACAGACGAATATCGTGCGGCTGGCAAAATGGCGCTGTTTGACCAGTTACAGAAATCGCTCACAGATGAGCCGGACCGCCGTTCGCAGGCGGACACTGCGCACGAATTCGGGATTACTGAGAACGGGGTGAAGCAAGCATGCCATCGGTTGCGCCAGCGTTACCGGCACCTGTTACGCGAAGAGATCGCCCATACGGTAATGGTTCCCGGCGATATCGAGGATGAGCTGCGCCATCTCATTGCCGTATTACGCGCGTATCCGATTCGTCGCCACTCCCATGCGCTGGAATACCATTGTGCCTAGCAGTTTGAGACTTTGATCATCGTATGAGCAGCGTACTTAGCGTTTGCGAAAAGTGCGGCGCAAAGATCTCTGCGGAGGTGCCGCAGGGAGTTTGTCCGGCTTGCCTGTTAGAGACCGGCCTTGGTCTGCTTTACGACGAGGATGAAAACACGACCGATCAAGAACCCATGCCGCGGAGAAAACACCGTACGCCTCCGGTTAAAATGCTGGCTGACTTTGGCGATTACGAATTGCTAGAGGAGATCGGCCGTGGTGGTCAGGGCGTAGTTTATCGCGCCCATCAGAAGAGTCTCAATCGCACCATTGCGCTCAAAGTCATCGGCCTGGGCCCCTGGGCTACCGAAGCGCACCTAAAGCGCTTTCGCCGCGAAGCAGAAGCTGCTGCCAGCCTCGACCATCCATCTATCGTTCCTATTCATGAAATCGGCGCGCGCGATGGTTGCTGCTAC
>DATHHK010000091.1:0-2211 GCA_035317225.1 Candidatus Udaeobacter sp.
GGCCGTGTCCCGCGTGCGCAAATTGCGGAAATCCTGTCGCGTGTAATTCCGGGCTGGTCGTGGACGATGGCAATTTTGCGGCCAATCAGACGATTAAACAGCGCCGACTTGCCCACATTCGGCCGGCCAATAATTGCGACGCTCGGCGAATTCGTTAGGCCGTTCATCGCTTTAAGAACTCTATGTTAACCCCGCTGCGGGTGCGCATGCCCTTCTGCCTGCAACTGGCGAACGCCATCTGTCACGTAGACGATTCCTGAAATCAATGTGAACACGCCGGCAAGGACCACCACGTAGAGCAGAGGAATGAATCGCAGCTGCAGCATCACCCATCCAATGGCGATCATCTGCAGGACGGTCGCCACTTTTCCAGTCCACTTCGGCTTCACATGTACTTTGCCGTTCAGTAAATACAGGATCATCGTGCCCACTAGAATCACGACATCACGCGAGATCACAAGAACCGGAAACCAGGCGGGAAACCTTCCATATTCAGGGGCGGATTCGCTCCAGTTGCTGATGCTCAATGTGATGATACCGCTCAAAAGCAAACCTTTATCCGCAATTGGGTCGAGATACACTCCAAGCGTGCTGCGTTGATTGTACCGGCGCGCAACGTATCCGTCCAGGCCGTCGCTTACGGCCGCGAGAATAAAAATGATGATCGCCACGTAGCGCTGCCATTCCAGCGGATCGCCGCGTTTGATGCTCTCGCCATAATAGATCGCCATCGTCACAAAAACCGGAATCATCAAGATCCGGACGACGGTAATCTTGTTGGCCGTGGTCATCCGAGAAATGTAACGCAAGCGTCCTGCTTGCGATCAAACAAATTCGGAGACCGGAAGTGCAGCAGACCTGTAGGCGTTAGGTCCTAATCGCTCCCGCCTTTGCTGCGAGGATTTTGAACGCTTCGATTTGTTTTTTGATTTCGTTCGCAAAGCTCGCGGCGCCGGCTCCGTTTACGACGCGATGATCGAAGGTAAGCGAAAGCGTAATGACCTCCGCGCTTTCGTTTTTCTTTCCGTTTGGAATCAATTCGCGATGAGCGGTGCCGACGAAAAGCGTGCCAACTGAGGGCGGCACCACGATAGGCGCGCCGGCCTTTACCCCAAATGCGCCCAGACTGGTAATCACAACCGGGGCGTTCATCGCATCAACACGGCCGCCGCGCGTGGCATCAACTGTTTCGTTGTAAGTCTTCACGAATTCGGGCCAGTTCTTCTTGTTCGCGTCAACAATCACGGCCGTCGCGAGGCGATCGCCTTCCAGCGTTACCGCAATACCCAGATCGAAATTTTCGTTCTCGATAATGCGCTCATCTTCCAAAATTAGGCGACGGAAAGGTGGATGTTTTTCCATGGCTCGCACTACCGCCCACGCGATCATCACCGACGGAGAAGGAGCGTGTTTCCCATTTTTCGTTTTCGCTGCATCGCGCGCCTTGCGAATCGCATCCCATCGCGTGTCGATCTGCAAGTTGGCGGCGATCACGTGAAGAAGCTTGCGCGTGATTGTCGGTGCTAGCGCAGGTTCGATAACTGTAGCCGGAGTCGATGACCCCGGCCGCGTGATCTCGCGTGGGGACACTGAGCCGCCGCGGTCAGCGCCCGCGGCTACAGCACCAGCCACCGATTCTTCAGCTGCTTCTTGAAACTGGCCGGCAAACGATGGCTCGGCGGTTATAATCGTGCCAAGCTCCTGACTAATCTCGACGGTGTCGCCTACTTTTGTTTTCCATTCACCCATTACACCGGCAAACGACGACTGAATGGGATAAACGGCTTTATCGGTCTCCACTTCACAGAGCTCATCATCGAGCGCGATGGTGTCGCCGGGATTTTTCAAAAGCGAAACAACTTTTGCATTGCGAATCCCTTCGCCCATCACCGGAACGGTGATGGTTTGAAGGTTCGTTTTGCTCAGTCTGATTTTTTCCAAAGTGGGTTGTTTACTTTCGTCAGGTACTCGGGCTTTTTCTCGGACGATGGGCGAGACTGCGCGGAAAGTCGTACTTGAAAGTGACCGCTGAATTGCGGAGACGATCCGCTCGACGTCTGGCAACGCCGCATACTCATAAATCGGGTTGTAGCCGATCATGACGTTTGCTTTGCTGACCAGAATCGGCGGGCTGATCATTTCATTCCAAAGATCCGGAACACTCGTGATGTGAGAAATCAGCATCTGACCAACACTGCAATTTTCGGTGTC
>DATHHK010000092.1:0-2902 GCA_035317225.1 Candidatus Udaeobacter sp.
AATCCCATCATGGGATCGCGACCGGTGGCGGGGCGACCCCGCTTTTTTGGTTTAGCCTTTATCGACATTTTCGAATATTGGTTTAGCCTAAAAGCAAGCCGAGGGGAAGGTCGCAACTTCCGCCCCGGCTCTAACCCGAGCTACAAGGATAGCCCTCCAATGACCCAGGCTGACAGCGTGCTTAGCACGCCACCCTCAAACACGCCCATATCTCAAAGCAAACCTATGGACGGATCGCGGCGACGTTTCCTCGCTGTTGCCGCCTTCTCAAGCGTTGGTGGTGCTGGCAGTCTTGCCGCCGCCGCGATGGCTTCGCTGGGAGCATCAGCGGTGGCTTTTTCGTGAGGGCTCAGATGAACTATCAAGCGTTCACGAACGACAGCCTGACCATGATGTACGAGGCTATTCGCGGTGCCTTGGCGGCTGACGACGCACTGAAGCGACAGGGTCTGGCAATCCGATTTCGCGTTCGGGAGACGCCCGACTGGAAAAACCACGCTGCTGGTCTCGAGTCGGAAATGCTCAAGCGCGGAATGCGTTTCGAGGTTATCGATTGGTCAGAAGATCAGCCGAGGGGTTAACCCTGTCGACTCCCAAATCGAGTCATGCGCTGACAGCATTACGCAGAAGGCCATTTGCCGGGCTTGGGAGAGTCACTGATAAGCCCACGCGCGGGAAAATTGCGCCGATCGCTGGACGACTCCGCGGGTTTGATGGCGATGGCTGCGGGTGCAATCGGAATTGATTGTGGCAGGATGACTGGCTTGAACCAGCCCCCTGTAGGCTCATAGTTGAGCGATGATTGTCCTAGAACGCTGGGTTGAAAACCTTCGGTGTCCCGTTTGCCGAAAGACCGGTGCAGCCCGGCTTTCGCAGGCGGACGGATGGAACGTACACGTGGATACCCTTCCCGAAGGCTTTTATTTTATCCAATCCGAGGATGGCAGTAACTTTTACTGCTCGTCATGCGACCGCCCAGTGGAACCATGAACCCCTCGAACTGACAGGCATCACATGACAGCCTGCAAAAGCCTATCACCCTTCGTGTCTGCGGCAGCCACCTAGCCGCCAGGCAAACCATCGTCCAATGAATTTGGCGGCTCGGGCGGCAATCCGCCTGCGACCTGGCGCACGATCGCAATGATCTCCTGCACGATATCACCGCAGGCGCCGCCGGTGGCACCTCTCAGCAAATACTCTACCGCGGCGCGGATCTCCGCCTTGGCGTCATCCGGGCCCGCAAACTCCCAGTGGTTTTGATCTGACATTGACATTGCCTCGGATGCGTAACGTTGCTTGCAGAATAGCGCCATGCCCTGAGCGGCGGCAGTGTTTAGAACAGCATCCCCAGCAGCGGCTTTCTCGTAGCGCGGCAGCTTTGCCGATTTCCCTTCTCCTTCAGCCCCCAGTGTTTCATGCCGAGCAAAGTTCAATTTCTATCTGAACGCAAGAAAAGTGGCATGTCGGTGGATTCAGCTTTGGCTGCAAGTTCGATATCGGGCTCAGGAATTTTGTATGACTTACGTTCCAGGCGAGCCCATCGCATCGCCTGGCGATAGTCAGGGCAGCGGAGCACCATTTCCGTGCCGTGAACAACAACCACGGCATCGCAAATCGGAGAGTCCCGATAACTCCGGATCTTGACTTCCTTCGAAGCGTCTTTGCCGGTCATCGCAACATCCTTCTTTGCTCGAAAGCAGTCTCTATTTCCCCTTCGCCTAACCGGCGGATAGCCCTTTCGACCCGCGTCGTCGCAACTGGATGCCGAGCCTTTTGGACTTCTTCTCAATCGTATCTATCGAAGTCCGAAAAATCGCAGCAGCTTCCTCCAGCGTGGTTGAAGTAGCTGCCATTTGAATTAGCTGCCGATCTTCTTTCAACGAAAACCGAGTCCTGCGCTTTTTAGCCAATTTTTATTGCCTTCGCCTTCAGTTCCTTCAGGAAGTCTACCTCGCCGACACACCACTACATGCCATGGCTCTCGAATACTTTCTTACATGCCGCACTGAGCTTTGTGCGGTTCTGCTGCAAGCACTGTTGAACAGTTGAATCGTCACCAAGTTGTTTTCGGCAAAAGCGGGAAGCATCACGCGAACACGCTTTCTGTTCCTGTTGCGTGCCGGGATGCTGATGCAGAACAAAAACCCACTGATACAAACAAGAAAATAAATGGTAATCTAGGCATTCTAGTTGCTCCGTCTGGTTTGCGACCGAGCCCCTAACGTCGGAGCGATGCTGCGCTATCCAATCTTTAAGCAGATGGATTCGTTCCGGCTATGGGAGCGGCCACCGAATTCAGATCACCTCATCGCCGTGATGCACCAGCCTATTTGTCCACCGTCGAAGACCTAATTACCTATCTCTGGACCGGGATGGGCTTCGACTTGGTGCCACGGTCGCCCTTGAACTCGGTTCTTCGTGGTAATTTGGCCCCGCGACTCGGCGTTTATCCCGTCGATCCGGCAAACCATCCAGGGGAAGTGCGAAGATGTTTCAATTATTCTTAAAGGCGCGTGCCAATAATTACTTCAACGCGCGGTCGGCCGGCCGAGACACCGAAACGGATCATGCTCGCGCTACATCCATTTTTCGTTCGATAGAGCACGCGCTGGAGGGGGCAAAAGCTGAGCAAGCTGGCCTGAAATCACGTATCGATGACGCGCTGGCGCGAGCCGCAGTAACCCTGGGCAACGATTCCGATGAGTATCTCACGCGCGGTCCGGAGGATAATCATTATCAGAATTTGCTCGGCACCGAGATTGCAGATGGGCAGCGGCGATTGAACGAACTGGGAGTGACCATCGTGCATATCCAGTTTTTGAAGACCGCGCTCGTTACAAGGTTTCCCGACTTTAAGCTCGGGACACAACACTTCCCGCGCGAAAGATAGTGGATTGACTTG
>DATHHK010000093.1:0-2388 GCA_035317225.1 Candidatus Udaeobacter sp.
CAGGAGGCAGCGGCGACGACGCAAACACGAAAGAGGTAAAGGATTTGTGTAGGGCAGCGGTTCTGCTTAGGTTCGGTTACTAAATCCCTGAATACGAACTCGAAATCAACATTCAAAGCTCCCAATGGTGCTGTTTGGTAAACGTTTGAACTCAATGGTAGCTGCCGCCTTTGGCCTTGCCCTGTGCGCGCATGGTGCGCAGGCTCCGCAGCACGTCAATATTAATCAATTGACCACGACTGTAGAAAATGTCGTGGTGCCGTTACCGAACGAAATTTTCGGGGCACTGAACAAGCTGGCTGCGGTAAACTGGAAGGAACATGTCCGCAGCGATGAAGAACCCAATTTCACCGAGCGACCGCGTATCGCTCTCTTGCTTGGGACAGTGATTGCCGATGGCTTTATCGCGGTGCAAGCGGAGGATGCGCCTGCAGTAAAAGATATTGGCCAGCGCGTCCTGGCACTGGCCAAGGGGATCGGCGTAGGAAATTCAATCACGCCACACGCCAAGGCGATCATCGATGCGGCAGACAAGCGCAATTGGGCAAATGTGCGACAGGAACTGGATCGTACTCAAAACAGCGTTCAACAGGCAATGAACGAAGTGCACGATGAAAAGCTGTCGCAGCTCGTTAGTCTGGGCGGGTGGCTTAGGGGCACGGAAGTATTGACCTCCGTGGTGAAACAGCATTTCTCCAACGACGGCGCTGAGCTTCTGCATCAGCCGGATCTGCTGACCTATTTTCAGACAAGACTGCAGGCGATGTCCGAGTTTAACCTTCCGATCGTTCATCAAATTCAGGACGCCTTGGTGGAGGTAAAGCCTCTAATCAATATCGGCAATGCTCGCATTTCTGCCGAATCAGTTAAGAAGGTCAACGAGATCACTACGCGGCTCGGCAACGACATCATCAAGAAAGAGTGAGAAATTTCGGGTGAACCCTTTCGCAAAGGTCCTTCTCTGCACGACCTCCCTGTTGGCGGCCATCGTTGTTCTACCGACTGCGATTTTCGCCTCGGTGGACCCCACCACAGTGTACGCGCGGGCATTTGCTCTTCTGGCGGCAGAACCGTATGTAAAACAAGGATTTCAGGTGCGCGAGGATTACTGGGCAGGCGACCTCGCTTCGGGTGAAAGGAAAGCGGTGCGGCAACAATTGTTTAAAGGGAATAAATATTGGTTCTGGCTGGGAACAGAAGTCGATCATGCAAAGGTGTCCGTTCATATTTATAATTCGGACGGAGAACTCGCGGAACAACCAGACAGTTGGGCGAAAGACCACTTTGCGGCTGCGCACATCATTCCGAAAACCACAGGCAGTTACTTTATCATCGTTAGCGTGGAGGCATCGCCAGCAGCCCGCACGCATTGGGCGCTGGCGTATGGTTTCCGATAAAGTTGACTTCCTGGCCGGTAACTGTATGGGCGCGATGCCCGATACTACGAATTGATCATGCTTGGAACTCGGACCCTACAGTTTGAGAGGTATCGCGCTTTCCAGCCGCTCTTAGTCTAAGTAACCGAGATGGTGTTCAGTGACCTCACTAGGATTAGACTGCAATCTGCAATCTATTTCTGACTCCATAGAGGGCAGTTGACGGAAAACGCTGGGACATAGCAACGTCTTTTTCCGGCAAGAATCGTGCCCAATAAGATCTCAGTTGCTATATGTCATATAAAATCCGAAATAGAGTGTGTTAGCGCTTTTGTCCTCGCATGCCTCGGAGCAGGCGCCGGTCTCCCTATCCTTGGCCGCGTTGTCCACAGATTCTTGCCAAAGTCGCTCTGGGTGTTGCCGGTTATATTGCTTATTCCTGTCACTTTCGTCGCTCAACCACCGCTTTCCCATACTTGTAGATCGGCCCGGTGTGTTTTTCGGTGTGCTCGCCAGTGCGTTTTTGCGGTTGGGGTTTGTGTTGCCGAATTCTCGCTGCGACCGTTTTTTCCCATAGCGTAGAGAAGCAGACATGATTCATCTAACCAATCGATGAAGCCAACGACCCCATTGCGAGAGAACTTCACTGTGCTTGCCACGACACCCTGCCGTGGTTTATCTCTTTTTCGTTAAGCCTCGCGCAGGCCCACACACTTCAGGAGAACTCATGTTTGATCACGTCAAATTCGGAGTCAGCGACTATGCAGCGAGCAAAACGTTCTTCCTCAAGGCACTCGAACCGCTCGGCGTATCTGTTGTCTCGGAGGGGCCGCCGACGTACGGTGTCGAGCTTTGCCCAAAGGGTAAGGCTTCATTGTGCCTGTACCAAACCGAGGAGAAGCCGGCGCATCTTCACTTGGCGTTCACGGCCGAGAATCGCCAGCAAGTCGAAGCTTTCTATCGCGCGGCTCTGGAGGCGGGTGGCAAAGACAATGGTGCGCCTGGTCTGTGC
>DATHHK010000094.1:0-7571 GCA_035317225.1 Candidatus Udaeobacter sp.
GGCTGCACCAGTCGCACGAGATAATCGGTCACTTCGTTAGGCTGCAGAATGTCCGAAGTGAAACTTAAATAACACGAAGCTTGCTGCGAATCGGCAGACTGAATTTCGAGTACAGGGATTTCAGATTCGGGAGGTAAATCACGCCGGATCGCATCAACTTTCGAGCTGATATCGGACAATGCTTTGTTCGCGTCGTAGTTCAGTTTCAGGCGCACAGTGATGACTGATTGCCCCTGTTTGCTCTGCGACTGGATATAATCGATTCCATCGGCCGCCGCGATCGCGCGCTCGAGAGGCGTTGTGATAAAACCGCGAACGAGTTCTGCATCTGCGCCGACATAAACCGTGGTGATCGTGATCGCCGCGATGTCGCTGCGCGGATATTGGCGTACGTTGATCGTCCGCATCGCCTGCAAGCCGGCGATCAGGATCACAAAGCTAACCACCAGCGCCAGCACCGGGCGCTTGATGAAAAGGTCAGTAAACGATTTCATGTCGATCCTGCATCATGAATCCACCGGATGGGGATTTACCTGCGGGTTCGGCGCCAGATCGTTGTTGATCGTCACCGTCATTCCGTTTCGCAGTTTGAAAACTCCCGTGCTCACAACGGTGTCGCCGGCCTTCAATCCTTGGTTAATGGCGACGAGATCACCGCGCGCTTCACCGACGCGCACAAATTGCTGCCGAATCACCTGCGTTTCTTTGCCGGTCTTTTCGTCTTTCTTCTTCTCGATCACAAAAACCGAGTCGCCGAACGGCGCGTAGGAAATTGCGGATCCCGGAACGACAAGCGCCTTGTGTTTTTCGGGCAAAGTGACTTCCGCTTTTGCGAACATTCCCGGTCGCAGCGCATGATCGGGATTGTCCAGCGTCGCCTGCAGCGTGATGTTGCGCGTGCTCGAATCGACCATCGAATTAATTGCGGTCAACTTTCCGTTGAACACCCGCCCGGGAAGGGCGTCCGTAGTCACGTGCACTTCCAAGCCCGGTGTTAACTGACCAAGATATTGCTGCGGCAAGGCGAAATCGGCGAAGACCGGGTCCAGGTTCGTGAGCGGCACCACTTGCTGGCCGGGATTAATCATTTGCCCAACATTCACCTGGCGAATCCCGAGCTGGCCATCAAAAGGGGCGATAAGCGTCTTCTTCCGAATATTGGACCGCATTTGATCGCAAACAGCATTGAGCCTGTTGAATTTCGATTCCGCAGCGTCCAGTTCAGCCTTTGAAACAACCTTTTGCGACGCAAGGCCGCGGGTTCGTTCCAAGTCCTGCCGTCCCAGCTCGGCTTCAGCTTCTGCGGACCGCAAAAGCGCTTCCTCCTGGGAGGCGTCTAGCTTCATGATTACGTCTCCTTTTTTGGCGACACCGCCGTTTTCAAACTTGATGTCACTCACCACGCCGCCCAGTTCAGCGGCTATGATTGCGCCTTGCACGGCCGAGATCGAACCGATCGCCGACAACGTCGGCGCCCAATCTTCTTCTTTCACAGTTACGCTCGATACTGTCGTCGGCGGCATCACCATGGGTGTAGACGTCATCTTGACGATTTGCAGAATTTTGATGCCAAAAGCGAAAACCAAAATGGCGACCAGCAGACCTATCGCAATGCCAACCGACCGCCAGCGACGGCGCGGTCTTGCATTCGATTGCACCGGAACATTTGAAATACTCTTTGCCACGTCATGCATAAGCGAGTTCTCCCTCCGGTTTGAATAACAAACGCCAAAGTCTGCGTGTTACTTCCAGTTGCCGCGTGCGCCGTTCTGCTGCGGTCATTTCTTGCGGCCGCAAGACGTCCAGCATCAACATCCCTCGTGCGACGGCAAAAATTAGTTCCGCCAGGTCATCCGGTGTTAGATTGTTCCCTGTATTTTGCCCTTCCGGCGCGCGAGCAATTAAATCTCTCACTCCGCCCATCGCGGTTTCTAAAACGTCGCGCACCAAATCAGCCACGTGCGGATTTCGCGAAGCTTCGGCGTAAAGATCGACGACGAATGCTGACACGACTTGCGGCGCGTCTTCGCAACAATGCGCTGTAAACAGGATCTCGAGCGACTCCAGCAGACTCGGAGCCTGGCGCGCACGTTCCAGCATCTCGGTGATCTCCTTTTTGTGCCGATCGGCCATTGCCGAAATGACAGCCTCCTTGTTTTCGAAGTAACGATAGATCAGCCCAACGCTGATCCCTGCCTCGCCGCTGATATCATGCATGCTGGTTTGGTGAAACCCGCGTTTGGCGAAGCAGACCAATGCAGCCTCAAGGATCTGGGTGCGCCGATCGGCATTGGAAGAGTCTGTCTGGGGTTGTGACATAGGCCGAGAAGATGAATGAACGTTCATTCATTGTCAAATCTTTGACAAAACCGGGTCTAAAACCGGGATTTCTTCTTCGCGGCCAACCGGGCATGACAGGAACGGTTCCCGCGAGTTCCAAGCCCGCAGCGGTCGGCCGCTAACGCCTATCCTTCAAAGCGCGCTTTTTAGCCCTGCTGCGAGGTATCCGAGATTTCGTACGCCTGGGTCGTCAGCGTCGTCGGCAGCCGATTTGGTTGTTGGACAAACTGCAAGATGGACAGGATCGCGCTTAAACCCAGCAGCGCGTAAACCACCGTTTCCATGATGCTTCGGCCCTTTTCCTCTGATTGGACCAGCAATGCGTAAGTAGTGTCATTGTTCATAAGCCTCTGAATCCTTTCTTTTAAAGACGCCAGCCATTTCCGCTTTTGTCTAAAGTTGTTGATCCTTCATGATTGCTTTGAACGTTGGATGCAGTAGCGCCATGAATTGGATTCAAACAAAAACAAATTTGTTGCGGAGGTTCCCACTTGATGGGCGCTATCTCATTGGCGTTTCTGGCGGACGCGATTCCGTCGCGCTAGTGCACTGGCTGGTCAATCTCGGCTACAAGAAACTAATCGTCTGTCACTTGAACCATCAATTGCGCGGACGTTCGAGCGATGCCGATGCACGTTTTGTAGAAAAAATCGCAGGGAAGTACCGCGCGGAATTCGAACTCGAGTCGGCAAACGTCCACGCCTTCGCCACAAAACAGAAGATGTCGATCGAAACCGCGGCGCGTGACTCCCGCTACTCATTTTTCGCGAAAGTCGCAAAGCGTCGCCGCTGCCATACTATTTTTCTCGCACATCACGCTGATGACCTGGTCGAAACTTTCCTGATCAATCTTTTTCGCGGTGCCGGCAGCGCAGGCCTCGCTGGCATTCGTGAGGTTTCTACTCGCTGTATTGACGATGTTGGGCTGACAATCGTGCGGCCCCTGCTCGGTGTTTGGCGCAAACAGATCGACAACCATGTGCGCAAACATCGGCTTACTTTTCGCGAGGACACATCGAACAAGAATCTCAATCCTTTTCGCAACCGCATCCGCCATCGCGTCATTCCTTACTTGGAGAAAATTTGCGGCCGAAACATTCGTCCTGCCATCTGGCGTGCTGCCACCATTGCCGGCGAAGAAGAAGCTTGGATCGAAAAACAGCTCCCCGATTCGACGGATGCCCAATTCTCGGTCGGACAGCTCCGCGCGCTGCCAGTCGCGCTTCAACGGCGTGCAATTCTGAAATGGTTGCGGGCGCAAAATATCGCTGAAGTTGGTTTCGATGTCATCGAGCGTATCCGCTCGTTGCTCGACCCAGCCGCACCAGTGGCAAAGATTAACCTTGCGCACGATCAGCACGCACGCCGTCGCGCAGGAAGGATTTTTGTGGAGTAATGGAGTGTTGGAGCAATGGGCTAGCGGACTTATGAAAGAAATGCATTACTCCATTACTAAACTCCATCACTCCAATGCCTGACATCCGCGTCCGCTTCGCGCCCTCGCCTACCGGCTATCTGCACATCGGTGGCGCGCGCACGGCTCTTTTCAACTGGCTTTTTGCGCGGCATCACGGCGGGAAATTCGTTCTGCGAATTGAAGACACCGACCTTAAACGAAACACCGAAGAAGCGATGGCGGCCATCTATGAGGGGTTAGGGTGGCTGGGCCTGAATTGGGACGAAGGTCCGCACGTCGGAGGCGAGTTCGGACCTTATTTGCAAAGTGAGCGGACAGAACTGTACGAGCGTTACCTAAAGAAACTTCAGGATGCCGGTCACATTTTCGAAGACCAGGGTGCCATGCGATTTCGTTCCCCGCGTGAGCACGTTGTGGTCGATGACATCGTCTGCGGCAAAATCGATTTCGATCTCAGCAATCCGGCGACACACCCCGACATGACAATCCGTCGTCCGGATGGCTCGTGGATCTTTCACTTCGTTAATGTGATCGACGATCTGGAGATGAAAATCTCCCATGTGATCCGCGGCGAAGATCACCTGTCGAACACGCCCAAGCACATCGAGATCATTCGCGCGTTGGGGGCAACGCCACCGCATTACGCACATATTCCACTTATCTTAAACCGCGACGGATCGAAGATGAGCAAACGCGACGAAGGCGCGCGCGTGGAGCATTACATCCGGCGCGGTTATCTATCGGCAGCTGTGCGCAACTATTTGTGTCTGCTTGGCTGGTCGCCCAAGGACAACCGCGAGAAAATCGATATCGACGAAATCATTCGGATTTTCGAACTTAGAAACATCGGGCGTAGCTCGGCGACTTTCGATCCCGACAAACTCCATTGGTTGAATGGTGAATATGCACGCGCATTGAGCGACTCCGAATTTTACGATCTGGCGGTCGTGAAGCTGAGGTCGAGCGGTGTAAAGCTTGATGATTTTCCGGAGAAATACGTCCGCGACGCGCTGCAAACGTGCAAAGGCAAGATCAATACCTTCGACGAGCTGCCTGCGTATTGCGGGTTCTATTTCACAGACAATTTCGAATACAATCCCGAAGGAGTTGCCAAGCATTTTACGGTTGAGAACAAACCGAAGCTAAAGGCTGTTCGCGACGCGCTAAGTACTCTGAAGAAGTTCGATGTCGCCGAAATCGAATCGACATTGAAAAGCACCGCCGCAAACCTGGGGATAAAAGTAGGCGCGATCGTTCACCCAACTCGACTCGCAGTCACCGGCAGCAATGTGGGACCAAGTCTTTATCACCTGCTCGAAGTTCTCGGAAAAGAAAAGGTTGTCGCCCGCATCGATCGCGCGCTTTCCATGTTTTAACGTCAAGCCAGCGACGCGCTGCCGCGTCCGTCAGGACCTCTTCGCTCTTTTGACCAGGCATCCCTCAGAGTGATTGTGCGGTTCCACACCTGTCTTTCACGCGTAGAATCCGGATCGAGAGCAAAATAGCCGAGCCTCTCGAATTGATAGCGCTCCTGCGGATGCGCTTTTGCAAGAGCTGCCTCACATTTCGCAGTCACGACTTCCAGCGAATTTGGATTAATAAACGATTTAAAATCACCGGCAGCATCGGGTTCGGGAACACTGAACAGCCGGTCATACAATCGAACCTCTGCATCGATCGCCTGTGCTGCGCTGACCCAATGTATAGTTCCTTTTACTTTGCGACCAGCAGTCGGCCCGCCTGATTTGCTATCCAGATCAACTGTACACCGGAGTTCAGTCACGTTACCCGCCGCATCCTTTACAGCTTCATCGCACTTAATGATGTATGCGTATTTCAAGCGCACCTCGCCGCCCGGTCGCAGCCGAAAATATTTCGGGGGCGGCGTTTCCATGAAATCGTCGCGCTCAATGTAAAGCTCGCGACTGAACGGGATCTTGCGTGTTCCGGCACTTGGATCCTCGGGATTGTTGATTGCATCCAGCTCTTCGATTTTTCCCTCGGGATAATTCATCAACACAACCTTGACCGGCCGCAGCACCGCGAGCCGACGCGTGGCTGTGCGATTAAATTCGCCACGCATCGTGTGTTCCAGCACGGCCATATCAGTCGTGCTTGGATATTTCGTGATGCCAATGTTGTAGGCGAACGCGCGCAAAACGTTCGCGGTGACCCCACGTCGCCTCAATCCCGAAATAGTAAGCAACCGCGGATCGTCCCAGCCGCTGACAAGCTTTTCGTTTACCAGCTGGATCAGTTTGCGTTTGCTCATGACCGAATAAGTCATATTGAGTCGCGCAAACTCGTATTGATGCGGGTGCGGCTCGGGCAATTCGAGCGCCTCGAGAATCCAATTATAGAGTGGGCGATGCACTTCGAATTCCAGCGTGCAAACCGAGTGTGTGATGCCCTCAATATAATCGCTAAGCGTGTGCGCCCAGTCGTACATTGGATAAATACACCATTTATCACCGGTTCGATGATGGGTTGCGTGCCGGATGCGATAGAGCACCGGATCACGCATCCAGATGTTTGAGGCGTTTACATCGATTTTTGCCCGCAACGTGCGCGCGCCATCGGGAAACTCGCCTGTTTTCATTCGCGCAAAAAGATCTAGATTTTCTTCGATTGGGCGATCGCGAAAGCTACTCGCCTTCCCTAGCCGGCGATACGCGTCCGTCTCCTCTGGGGTCATGTCGCAGACGTACGCTTTGCCCTTGCGTATAAGATCGACGGCGTATTCGTGGAAGCGGTCGAAATAATCCGATGCGTAAAACGGCTCGCCACCGATGTGCTTATTCGCCCAGCCATCGATCAACCAATGCACATCAGTCATGATTGACTCGACATATTCGGCTTCCTCCTTGATCGGGTTGGTATCGTCCATGCGGATATTGCAAATGCCGCCAAACTCGCCCGCGATCCCGAAGTTGAGGCAAATCGATTTCGCGTGGCCGATATGCAGGTAGCCGTTGGGTTCTGGCGGAAAACGCGTGCAGATTTGTTTGTATTTGCCCGCACCAAGGTCGTCCGCGACGATATCGCGAATAAAATCCGAAGGTCTTTCAGTTTCAGTCGTCATTATAACGAACAAAGCTATCGGCGAAGGAAGCAATCCACAACTTTAACAACGAATGTCGTCGCGTAACGTTAACTGGTCCACGCATGTCATCCTGAGCGAAGCGAAGGACCACACCTGCGAAGACGAGATCACACGAAAGACTAAGAATGTTCCGCGTCTCTACTAGGTCCCTCACTACGTTTGGGATGACATGAAAAACATTGAGACCACGCAACGTTATACGCTCGGCGACCTTGAAAAGTGGAGTGAGATAGCACGCGATATTGATCCACCGATTCGCCTGGGCGTCTTTGGCGATCCCGTTGCGCACTCGCTTTCGCCCGAAATGCAAAATGCCGCCCTGCGAGGCGGCGAGATCAATGCTCAATACGCGCGTTTTCATATCCGATCGAATGAATTGAGATCGGCTCTGCGTTTTTTGCGAAATCTGGACCTCGTAGGAGTGAACTTGACGGTACCCCACAAAATTGCGGGCTTTGGGCAGATCGATGAAGCGGATGAATCCGCAAGTCGGGTCGGAGCCGTAAACACAATTCGTGTTGTCGATAAGAGACTGGTCGGATCGAACACTGATGGTGAAGGATTCTTGCGCGCAGTTCGCAGCGAATTTTCTGTAGATCTGCGGGATCTTCGAGTGCTCATAATCGGCGCCGGCGGGGGAACAGGACGTGCAATTGCCTGGCAATGCGCGCTCGAGAATTGTGAGCGCCTCGTCCTGGTTAATCGTACTTT
>DATHHK010000095.1:0-25575 GCA_035317225.1 Candidatus Udaeobacter sp.
GCGAGAACAGGCTCAACATAAATCCCGCCGGAGATTGATAACCAGGATCGACAACCCACTTTGGGCGCGCCGATTTTCAATTTTTCGCCTGCACGAACCAAACCAGTGTGGCCAGCCGGCAATGCCCTCGACCCAATGCGCACATCAAATTCGCCTCCGCACCACGCGACGACGCGTTCATCCTCAAAGCGCAGTTGCAAACCACCTAGAGTAACCTCGAGTCCCGCCGCACCTTCGGCGTTGCCAAGAAGAAGATTCGCCACACGCAATCCGAAGGGATCCAGCGCGCCGCCTGACGAAACCCCAAACTCGCGAAAACCCGTACGGCCAAGATCCTGGATGCTGGTAAGAAATCCCGCGCGCTCAGCAATCACACTCATAACTGCGGTTTAACGCTTGAAAGATTCAAACTCATCGCGCGAGATTTTGCGGAAACGCACACGCTCGCCGGCGCGCAAAAGTGCCGGTGGATTTTTCTTGGAATCGAACAAGCGCAATGGTGTGCGACCGATGAGATTCCAGCCGCCGGGGGAACGCAGCGGATAAATTCCCGTTTGGGCGCCGCCAATCCCGACAGAACCGGGTAGAATTTGTTTTCGCGGTACGTCCCGTCGCGGTGTCGCCAGCTCCTTCGGAAGACCAGCCAGAAATGGAAATCCGGGAACAAATCCGATGCAGGCTACGCGATACTCAGCGCCGCTGTGAAGACGGATGACTTCGCTTGGCGAAATAGCCGCGCGTCGCGCAACGTCATCGATATCGGGCGCGAATTCCGGATCATAGCAGACTGGAATTTCGACTTTTCGCCATCGTGTCCGCGCGGTTCTGCCCGGGTGAGCGACCCCGGCTAACGCGCGGCGAATGCGCGTCGCCAACCAATCGAACACCTTATCCGGTGCTTCAGCGACTTTGGCGACTGAAATCGGATCGAACAAGACTGCGACGCTTGTGTAGGCCGGTGCGAGTTCAATCACACCGGGGATGGCGGCGTTTTGAAGCTGCTGAAATGCGCGAAGGACTGTGTCCAACGTCTGCTCAGGCGCATCGTCGAATCGTTCGCGCACACGAACGATCAGAACGGAATCTCCGAGGGGAATGATTTCCATCATTCCGTCATTCCGAGCGAAGTCGAGGAAACCCGCCGTACGGCCGAGCGTATGGCCACGGGATCTTTCGACTTCGCTGCACTTCGCTCAGAATGACCATGCTGGAAGTCACGCACTTTTCATTCTGCATGTTTCGCCTCGATCTCGATGTTGATTGCGACCGTTTGGCTGATCCCGGAAACTGACTCCGCCGCGGGGGCAAACATCAAGTTGAAGTCACGCCGTGTGATTGGCTCGGTCGTCACCGCCCAGCGCGTCCGGGTCGTCTCGTTGAGCGGTGTAAGCAGCTTCACGTGAAGCGTAACCGGCCTGGTCACACCGTGAATGGTGAGATCGCCTAGAATGTCGCCGCTTTGCGGGCCCGTCTGTCTTACGCTCCGGCTCTTGAATGTGATCTGAGGAAATTTTTCGACGTTAAAAAATTCAGCGCTTCGCAAATGATCGTCTCGCTTTTTGATCTGTGTGTCGATGCTGCTCACATTGATCTGCGCCGTAACCGAGGAATTCTCCGGATGCTGGCGGTCGACGTCGATCTTGCCATTAAACTTCGTGAACTTTCCGTGCGCGGTCCCCAGAAACTGGTGCGCACTAAAACCTATCGTCGAGCCCGACGAATCAAACCTGTACGCTTCGTTCGCCAATACGGCGGGGCTCAGGCCAGCGATTAAGACTGCCGCGATAAGATTGCGTTGTTTCATTTGGAACTGTTCCGGCTTTTCGCCTCCGCCGCCAGAGTTTTCAACAGCGGCGTACGAGAAAGCGGCAGTCGGCCGAATAAATTTCCCAGCGCAAACGCCGGGTCGGCTTTGAATTTTTTCTCGTCATGCACGCCGGCGATCCTCGCGAGCTCCGTCTCGAAATGCGAGATCGCGCGGGACGTCGGATCGTTAGCATCGAGGTAGCCGAACGCTCGGTGCAACAGCATAAACAATTCAGGCTCCCGATGATCTCGCTCGGTGCAAATCTCAATTAGCTCGACAAAATACGCCGCCGTCTGCGTGCGCAAGTAATTGCTGCGAATCCCTGGGAATGGACTTTTCAACACCACTTCAGTGAGCGTATGCAGATTCGACTTCCGGCCTCGCACGATTGAAATTTCAGCCTCAAAAAATAAATCCAGCTTTCCTGCGAACGGACTTTTAGGCCGCCGCGCGCCCCTGGCGATTGTTTGGATGCAGCCGAACAATTCCGTGCACCACGAAATGATCAGGCTGGTGTCGCTGAACTTTCGTTTGCGTAACAGAATAGCAGCGGTGCATTCCACACCGCGAAATTAGCACACCCAGCCAGTTGTAGAGTGCTTGTGTCAAGCACCTGGCTGGAATTCGGCGTTTGACACAAACGTCGCTACAACACACAAACGCGCATAATTTTGCAAATGCCGATCTTGCCAGCATCATGACTGATGCCGACAGCGAACACGGAAACCGCGCGCGTACCAGAAGACGTGAGCGGAGGGCTACGTCGCGTGCCCGTTGGCAATGTGACCTGGCGGCATACATTTCGCGCGCTGCGGCATCGCAATTATCGGCTGTTTTTTTGGGGGCAACTCGTCTCGCTCGTTGGCACGTGGATGCAGCAAACCGCGATGAGTTGGTTCGTCTATCAAATTACGAATTCAAAGCTGCTGCTGGGGGTCGTCGCCGCCATTGGATCCGCTCCGATGATGTTGTCCTCCATCTGGGGCGGCTCGCTTGCCGATCGGCATCCGAAGCGCTCGATCCTCCTCGCGACCCAGACTGCCCAGATGGCTTGCGCGTTCTTCCTCGCAGCCGGCGTTTGGGCGGGTTTCGCAACGCCGTCTTTCATTATCGTTATCGCTGCATTGAACGGCGTCGCTATGGGCTTCGATATGCCAGCGCGCCAGTCGTTCACAGTCGAAATGACAAGCCGTGAAGATCTGCTGAACGCGATCTCACTGAATAGCTCGATCGTGAATGGGGCGCGTGTCATCGGTCCGTCGGTCGCTGGTTTACTGATCGGTTGGGTTGGTGTCGCGATGTGTTTTTTCCTGAATGGTCTGACGTTTGTTGCGGTGATTACCGGTTTGCTGATGATGCGCTTACCTCAATTTCAACGGCCGCCCCACGTCGTCTCTGCCACTGAACACGCCTGGAACGGCATCGTCTATTCACTGAGACATCAGCGAGTACGGACCATCCTGCTGCTCTTCCTCGCTGTGGGCGTGTTCGGATGGTCGTACGGCGTATTGATGCCAGCTTTCGCACGCGACGTGCTCGGTCGCGGTGCGAACGGTTACGGCATCCTGATGTCGGCGAGTGGGACCGGCGCGCTCATCGGCGCCCTGGTCGTTGCGACCTATGGGCATCTGTTTCCGCCGCGAAGACTGGCGCTCGGCGGCGTCTGGATATTTTCGATTGCACTATTCGCCCTTTCGTTCAGCCGAAATTTTTACAGTTCCCTCGCATTTCTTTTTGTTGCTGGATTTGGAATGCTCCTGTTTTTCTCCACCTCGAACACGGTGCTACAAACGATTGTGCCGGATGAAATGCGCGGCCGTGTCATGGGTGTGTGGTCGCTTGTTTTCGGCGCCATGATTCCACTGGGCAGTCTCGAAGCCGGCGCGGCTGCGCATTGGGTTGGCACATCGTTCGCGCTCGCGTTCGGCGCGATTATTTGCGCAGCGTCTGCGCTGGTCACGCTGCTTGTAATTCGGCGACGCGAAGCCGCAAACTCGAGATAATTTCAAGCGATCCGCCTGGTTTGCGCCAGGCGATCACTGCGATCATCGGTTTATGATGTGCAGTGCGCGTTTCTCCACATTTAACGCCGCTTCTCTGACTGCTTCGCTCAAGGTAGGATGCGAGTGGCAGGTGCGGCCGATATCTTCGGAGCTGCCACCGAATTCAATCACCGAGACTGCCTCGGCAATTAGTTCCGACGCGGCGTGATGCAAAATGTGCGCGCCAAGAATGCGATCGGTCTTTGCGTCGGCGACGAATTTGACCATTCCTTCGACGTCATCACTGCAAAGGGCACGGCTATTGGCGCGGAACGGAAATTTACCGATGCGCACATCGATCCCTTTTTCCTTCGCTTGGTCTTCGGTAAGACCAACGCCTGCCAGCTCTGGATTTGTATAAATGATACTAGCAATGGCTTCGTAGTTAACATGCCCGGCCTTGCCCGCGATGATTTCCACGCATGCGATCCCTTCGTCTTCGGCCTTGTGCGCCAGCATCGCACCGGCAATCACATCGCCGATGGCATAAATGCCTTCGACGTTCGTGCGGAAATGTTCGTCCACTTTGATGCGCTTCTTGTCGTCAAACTCCACACCGACTTTTTCCGCGCCCAAGCTGTCCGAGAACGGGCGACGCCCGACTGATACAAGCACTTTGTCGGCTTCGAATTTTAGTTCTTCCTTGTCTTTAGTCGCAATGACGGTCGCGCGACCATTGTCGATCTTTACACCGCTAACCTTTGCTTCCAGGTGGAACGTCATCCCTTGAGCGGTGAGCAAACGCTGAAGCAAGTTCGAGAGTTCAAGATCGAACCCGAGTGCGATGCGGGGGAGAAATTCCAATATCGTCACCTCCGAACCGAGCCGGTTCCAAACGGAGCCCAGCTCGAGCCCTATCGCGCCGGCACCGACTACGAGGAGCTTCTTTGGAGCTTCAGCGAAGGTAAGCGCTTCGGTGCTGCTCACGATTGTTTTCCCGTCGAATTTCGCGAATGGCAGTTCCACCGGTGCGCTGCCGGTAGCGATGACAATATTTTTTGTCTCGATTTCCTGTGTGTCGCCCTTCGACGATTTAACGGAAACCTTTCCAGGGGCGGTGATTGTACCCAGCCCTTCTAAGACGGTGACTTTGTTCGTTTTCATGAGCGAGCGCACCCCGCCGTTGAATGTCTTCACAACCTTGTCCTTACGCTGTTGCATCTTCGCCAGATCGGCACGCGCGCCGTCGATCACGATCCCGTGCTTGGCGGCCTCCTTTTTGACGAACATGTAATGGTCGCTCGAAGTCAGGAGCGCTTTACTCGGGATGCAGCCCACGTTGAGGCAAGTTCCACCGAGCTCCTTGTCCTTTTCGACGAGGGCTGTTTTTAAACCAAGCTGGCCGGACCGGATCGCAGCGATGTAACCGCCGGGTCCGGAGCCAATGATAACGACATCAAATTTTTCCATAGTCTAGTTTTGTCATTCCGACCGAAGTGGAGGAATCTCTCCCTGCAAAAGGAGACAGAGCAAGAGATGTCTCGACTCCGCTCAACATGACAATAGGGGATCCTAAAAATCCAGTGGCAGTTTTTTCGGATCTTCGATGCAGTCCTTCACTTTGATGAGAAAGGTGACGGCTTCTTTTCCGTCGATTGCGCGGTGATCGTAACTAAGGGCTAGATACATCATGGGGCGAATTTCCACTTTGCCATCTACGGCAACTGGTCGCGGCATGATTTTGTGCATGCCAAGGATGCCGCTTTGCGGAGGATTTAGAATCGGTGTGGCAAACAGCGACCCATACACGCCGCCATTTGTGATGGTAAACGTGCCGCCCTGTAAATCTTCGATTTTTAGTTTTCCGTCGCGCGCTCTGCTGGCGTAATCGGCGATGTTGCGCTCCAAACCGGCAAAGCTTTTCTTGTCTGCATCGCGTACGACCGGAACCACGAGTCCGCGCTCCGTGCCGACCGCTACGCCGATATCGTAAAAATTGTTTTGGATGAAATCGTCGCCCTCGATGTGGCCATTAACTACCGGCACGGCTTTAAGCGCTTCCACGCAGGCCTTAACAAAGAACGACATCAAACCCAGTTTGACGCCGTTCTTTTTCGTGAATTCGTCTTGTTTGTTCCGGCGCAATTCCTGCATGGCGCTCATGTCGCATTCGTTGAAAGTCGTCAGGATCGCCGCGGTGTGCTGCGCCATCACAAGTTGCTGCGCGATCTTGCGGCGCAGTGGGGACATCTTTTTGCGCGTGAACCGTCCGTCACCGGATGGTTCAACTTCGCGAGATTCAACTTTTTCTTCCGCCTTCGCCAAGGTTACGGCGGTCAAGTCCGCTTTGCCGCGTTGTTGTGCTGCAGCCAGGACGTCTCCTTTTGTCAGGCGCCCTCCTTCGCCTGTGCCGCGAATTTTCTCCGGCTGAAGCTTCTCTTCTTCCACGAGGCGGCGAACGGCGGGCGAAAGCGTTGTTGTAGCCGCTGCCGTTGGGTGCGGCCTGCCGCGCTCCGCACCCGCGACTACAGGAGCTTTTTCTTCTACGGCCTTTTTTTCCGGTTCGGCTTCCGTTTCTTTTTTCTCGGGTTCTTTCTTTTTCGGTTTCTCTTCCTTTTTTTCCGCTGGCGTCCCTTTTGAATCGTCGATTATGGCGACTACCTCGCCAATCTTTACCTCCTGGCCCTCGGGTACCTTCGTTTCGAGTACGCCTGCTTTTTCTGCAACGATTTCGGTGGAAACCTTGTCGGTCTCGAGGGTGAAGAGAGCTTCGCCTTGGTTCACGAACTCTCCAGATTTCTTGTGCCAGGCAGAAACGACCCCACTGGTGATTGATTCGCCAACGGCAGGAATTTTAACCTCGATTGCCATGCGTGAAAGGAGCGTCGCGAGCTAGCAGCGTTTCGTCAACACATACGGCCCATCTGTCTCATGGGTGCCATCGGGACTAACAGGACATATGCAAATGTGCTCTCAAACTGAAAACGCATCGGCCACCAGGCTAGCCTGTTCGCGTTTGTGCCGAGCCAACGCACCGACGGCCGGGCTGGCGCTGGCTTCGCGACCCGCGTAGGCAATTTCGGTGCAGAAAATTGTGCGCAACCGCGGTTCGATGAACGTCCATGCGCCCATGTTTTCGGATTCTTCCTGGCACCAGACGTACTTCGCACTCTTTGGAAAGGGCTTGAGCATTTCGCGCAGCTTTTTTTCTGCGAGCGGATAAAGCTGCTCGATCCGAATGATCGCTGCGTCCTCAATCTTGCGTTGGGTTCGGTAATTGAGCAGGTCGTAATAGACTTTGCCGGAGCAAAGGATGATGCGCTTCACCTTGGCGGAGGCCCCGACTTCGGGTGAGCCAAGAATTTCTTCGAACCGGCCTTGGGTGAATTCGTCCGCCGGCGAGGAAGCAAACTTCGCTCGCAACAGACTCTTGGGCGTCATGATGATCAGCGGTTTAATGAAGTCGCGTTTCATCTGGCGACGCAGCACATGAAAATACTGTGCGGCGGTGGTCAGATTGCAGACTTGGATATTGTCCTCAGCGCAAGCTTGCAGAAAACGCTCAAGTCGGGCGCTGGAATGTTCCGGACCCTGGCCTTCGTAGCCGTGCGGAAGTAACAGCACAATCCCGCTCGGTCGCTGCCATTTCGACTCTGCGGAAACGATGAACTGATCGATTATCGTCTGCGCGCCATTGGAGAAATCGCCGAACTGCGCTTCCCACAAACAAAGCATCTTCGGGTAATCGAGGGAGTACCCATAATCGAACCCGAGGACGGCAGCTTCTGAAAGCGGGCTATTGTAAATGCAAATACGGGCCTGTTTTTCAGCAAGATGCATGAGCGGCACGTAAGGTTCGCCTGTCTTTGCGTCGTACAGCACTGAATGCCGTGTGCTAAAAGTCCCGCGTGAGCTATCCTGGCCCGACAATCGAATTGGAATGCCATCCAAAAGCACTGATCCAAACGCAAGCGCTTCGGCGTAATGCCACTCATAGGGGCCGCCCTCCTCGAAGACTTTGCGCTCGTGATCCAGAACGATGCGCTTGATCTTCGGCTGAACCTCGAAACCCTCCGGAACGCGAGTGAGACCATCGACAATGGTTCTCAGCGTCTTCTCGCTGATCGCCGTTGACTCGGATTCGCTGCTGTATTCCGGTTGGAAAATCGCAGTCGACTCTCTAAACCTTGCTTTCTCGCTGGCCTTCCGTTTTTCGATGACATCGACTTCATCGCGCGTCATTTCGAGCCGCAAACCGAACTCAGTTTCCAGCGAAACGGCATCGTCTTCGCTCAGGGTTCCTGCCTCGAGCAACTCGTGTTTGTAAAGTTGCGTGACTGACGGGTGCTTCTCGATTTTCGCATACAGATCGGGCTGGGTAAACGAGGGCTCGTCGCCTTCGTTGTGGCCGTAGCGGCGATAGCAATACAGGTCGATCACTACGTCGCGCCCGAATCGCTGGCGAAAATCAAACGCCATATCACTAACAAATTTAACCGCCAACGGATCGTCGCCGTTCACATGAAAAATCGGTGCCTCGATCATCTTTGCGATGTCGGTGGAGTACGTTGACGATCGCGCATCCTTGGGAAGTGTGGTAAATCCAATCTGGTTGTTCACGACGAGGTGGATCGTGCCGCCCGTGCTGTAACCGTGCAATTGCGACAAATTAAGCGTCTCAGCTACGATCCCCTGCGCGATGAAAGCCGCATCGCCGTGTACCAGCAGCGGCAAAACCTTGCGGCGATGCTCGGTGTCGCCGCGAATCCGCTGTCTGGCGCGAGCTTGTCCTTCGACCACAGGATCGACAGCTTCCAAGTGGCTCGGATTCGACGAGAGCCTGATCTCGACCTCCCCGCCGGAAGCAAGTTTCCGTATCGAATGATAACCCAGGTGATACTTCACGTCGCCATCGCCGGCAACCAACTCGGGAACGTAATTTTCGGTAAACTCAGTAAAGATAACCTTGAGCGATTTGCGCAAGAAATTTGCCAGAACATTGAGCCGGCCGCGATGCGCCATGCCCATGCAAATTTCTTCGACGCCTCCTTCCGTACATTTGTGCAGAATGGTGTCGAGAATCACCATAAGCGACTCCGAACCCTGAAGTGAGAACCTTTTCTGTCCCACGTAACGCGTATGCAGGAAAATCTCGAAGGATTCCGACTCAAGTAGCGCCCGTAACAGCGCCACCTGCACTGCCGCGGAGGTCGAATGCTTGTGCGGTCGGGTCTCTAATCGCTTGCGGATCCATTCGCGCACTCGCGGATCCTGGATGTGCATGAACTCCGAGCCGATCGAGTCGGCATAAATTCGTTCCAGGCCGGAGATCATCTCGCGCAGTGTCATGTGCCGATTGTCGAGGAAGAATTTTGACGAAACACGAAGATCGAGATCCGCTTCGCTGAAGCCCAGCTCATGCAGACTCAGCAACGGATTTTGCGGCCGCGTCTCTGCCAGAGGATCGACCCGCGCAATTGTGTGACCAAGCGAGCAATACGCGTAAACGAGACCATCGACCCGCGTCTGTAATGCCGCTTCGCGGGCCTCGGCTGCCGCCGCGCCGTCGCGCTGAGGTAAATTTCCAAGCTCGAACCCTTCAAAGAAGGCTGACCACCCCGAGTCAACCGCCTCAGGGTTTCGCTGCCAGCGGCGATAATTCTCTTCGATTAGTTCCAGATTTGCGCGAGCACCAATTGAAGTGCGCATAGCGATTTTTAATCTCGGACGATTACGCACTGCGGCAAGTTGACAGTGGAGAGACAGCCTCGTTACTTGCGCGCATGGTTCCAACAGAGATCGTAAAATGGTTGGGAGCGATTTGAGGATGAAAACGAATCCATGCCAAAAGCTATTTGTTGCGGTGCTGATTCTGTCGCAAACAGAAGCTTGTTTTGGCCAGGCCGATCCGGCTTCGGAACCAGCCGTCCTGGCGGTGGCGAAAGTCTTGCCGGCGGTGGTGAATATTAATACCGAGCGCGTGGTAAGACGCACGGTGCGCGATCCGACTGAGGATTTTTACGCGCAATTCTTCGGCCGTAATCGCGTTCGGCCACGCGAAGTACGCCAGACTCTGCAAAGTCTCGGTTCCGGTTTCATTATCGATCCGGCAGGCTACATCGTTACCAACCAGCATGTGGTCGAGCGCGCTGCCGATTTAAAAATTCATGTCACGACCAACGACGGCAAAACGTACAGCGCTCATTACATCACCGGCGATGACAAGACCGATCTGGCATTCATCAAAATTGACGCAGAGACTGCATTTCCTTCTATCAGTCTTGATGATATTTCGCCAAACTTGCTGGGCCAGACTGTGATCGTAGTTGGTAATGCAGTTGGATATGGGAGCTCGATCAGTCGGGGAGTGCTTAGCGCCACCAAACGCGACATTACCGTGGACGAGACCGACTATAAGGGTCTGGTACAAACGGACGCGGCAATTAATCCAGGCAATAGCGGCGGACCGGTGATCGATCTCTCTGGGCGGCTGGTCGGCATTAGCTCGGCAAAAATGGCATTCACGCCGCAAGGTGTTCCCACTCAGGGAATGGGTTTCGCAATTCCGGCGGACGTAGTGCGTGAAAGCGTCGATCGATTCAAAAAAGTCGCGCAAAAACAGCCCAAAGCAAAGAGCCAGCCTGCGTCCGCCGCCGATACATCCATGTCTAGCGCGGAAAAGTTATTTGGACTGCAGCTACAGGATTTGAACCAGGAACTAAGCGATGCGCTCGGTTACCTCCGCGGACGCGGGGTTTTGATCACCGCAGTCGAACCAGAAAGCCCGGCGGATGATGCGGGTCTCCAGCGCGGGCTGGTGATTTATCGCGCGGGCAGCTCCGAAACAAATTCCGTCAAACAAATCGAGGACTTGCTTCGAGGGGTGCAAAGCGGCACAAAAATTAACTTCACAGTTGGCATCGTCCACCCCCGAGGACAAAACCAGCAGCTCGGCACTTTGAGTATGACGGCGCGCTAAAAAAAAATGGCAACGCAATCAACGTTCGGTTGTCTCATGGAAATATTGCTCAATGATTAAGGTCGAGAATCTGACAAAACGTTACGCCGGTCAGCCTGCCATCCGGGATTTGAATTTCGAGGTTAGCCGGGGCGAAATCATGGGATTTCTGGGGCCCAACGGTGCGGGAAAAACCACCACAATGCGCATTTTGGCCAGCTTCATGCCGCCTACCTCTGGTCGCGCCAGCATCGCAGGATTCGACGTTTTTGAACAATCGCTGCAAGCACGGGCGCATCTCGGCTACATGCCGGAAAACGTGCCACTCTATAGCGACATGCGGGTAAATGAATACCTGCGTTACCGAGCGTCCCTGAAGGGAGTCCAACATCGTCGGATCACCGAGCGTGTTGGCGACGTAAACGAACTTTGTGGTCTCAAGAGTGTTGAGAACAAGCTGATCGGGGCCCTCTCCAAGGGATATCGACAGAGGGTCGGACTCGCGGACGCGCTGCTCGCCGAGCCGGACCTGCTAATTCTGGATGAGCCGACAATTGGCCTTGATCCAAACCAAATCCGACAGGTGCGGGAGCTGATCAAAAACCTGGGTGAACAGCATACAATTTTGCTTTCGACGCACATTTTGCCGGAGGTAGAGATGACATGCAGCCGGGTGATCATCATTCACAGAGGACGGATCGAGGCATGCGATACTCCGGAAAATTTACTCGGAAAAATCAGGCAGGCCGGCGGTGTTGTTCTTGAAGCGAAGGTAGGAAAAGACAACGGCGCGGACGAGCTAAAGAAGATTTCAGGTGTGCGGGAAGTGATCACCGACGGGGAGGATGATTGGAAGAGATTTTCCCTGCGGGTGGAATCGGGCGTCGATGTGCGCGAAGAGGTTTTCCGTCTTGCCACCGAGCGCCATTGGGCCGTGCGCGAACTGACTCAGCGTCGAGCAACGCTCGAGGATGTGTTCGTGGAAATCACGCACTCAGACGCGGTCTGATCATTGGAGTGATGGAGTCATGAACAACCAGGAAGCAAACGCCAAACGCCAAACGCCCAACGTCCAACGTCAAATGCAGAACAGCATTTTTACTCTTGCTCCCGTTAGTCTTAGTAATCGATAAGCTATGCGTAAGTTTTACACTCTCCTTTCTCGCGAAGTACGCGGCTATTTCCATTCTCCGATTGCGTACATCGTGCTCATCTTTTTCCTGATAGTCAGTGGGATCGATTTCTATTTCCAGGTCTCCTTCATGAACCAGCGCCAGGTGCAGTACACGGTGCAGGAGGCATTTTTTAACTCAGTCTTCTTCTGGTTTGCCTTTGTTTTGATTTTCCCCCTTATCACGATGCGCCTGTTTGCCGAAGAATTTAAGCTCGGCACGATTGAACCACTGACAACTGTCCCGGTTCGCGACTGGCAGATAGTACTGGCAAAATTTTTCGGGGCATTGCTCTTTTACGTAATTCTCTGGCTCCCGACGCTGCTTTACTTTGCCATCTTCCTCAAGATCACGAATGAGCCGGCTGCTCATTCGGTAGGAGCATACGCCGGATCCTATCTGATGCTTTTATTGCTCGGAATGTTTTATCTCTCGATTGGTTGTCTCACATCCGTTCTGACCCGGAATCAAATCATCGCGGCAATCATTTCCTTCTGCGCAATTACGCTGCTGTTCTTCCTTGGTCTGGTTCAGTTCATTCTGCTCGATGTAAGCTCGGAAACGCGCGATTTGCTGGGTTATTTCTCTGCGATCGAGCACATGGGAACGTTCTCGCGCGGAGTGATAGACACACGCCCAATCGTTCTCTATGTGAGCATGACCATCGTGATGCTGACGCTTACGCACCTGGCGTTTCAATCCCGGAAATGGAGGCTTTGAGCAGTGGCTAACGAAACAAGCCAGCCCCCAAAACGTTCGGGAAGAAAAATTCGCCGGGTTCGAATCGGTTTCAACGTTCTCGCGCAAATCGTGCTGGTTTTGTTTCTGGCCGCGATGGTGAACTCGATCGCCTTCAAACACTACGCGCGGTGGGATTTTTCACGCGACCAAAAATATGCCCTCTCTGATAAGACGAAACGCTTCCTTGACGCGCTCAAGGGCAAGATGCGCATCACGGTTTTCTTTCCGCCTGGCACGCCGATCACTACAGATGTTCAGAATCTGCTGACGGAATATCAGTATGCCGGTAAAGGAAAGGTCGATATCGAGCATATCGATCCGGAGCGTAATCTTTCCCGCGCAAAGGAGTTGTTCGACAAATACAAAGTCGTTACCGACGAGCCTCTTTTAATCGTCGATTACGAAGGTCACAATAAGACGGTCAAAGCATCCGAGATGGCTGAGATCGACCAGAGCGGAATGGCGTTGGGCGAAAGCCCTCGGGTAGCCGCATTCAAAGGCGAACAAGCCATCACCAGCGCAATGATCGACCTTGTGGAAGGAAAAAAGAAGATCCTAGGATACGTCCTCGGTCACAAGGAACCGCCACTTGCTGAAGGCAGCGCGATCTCCGTCCTGAAAACATTCATCGAAAACGAAAACGTCCAGTTCAAAGAGCTGAACCTTCTCGATCTGGACGCGATTCCCGAGGACGTAAAAACCGTCATGATCATGGGACCGCAGTACGATTTTTCAGACCGCGAAATGAAAGTGCTGCGCACCTTCTGGGATAAACAAGGCCGGATTTTGCTTCTCATCGATCCGGCCGCGAAAACGCCGAAACTTGATGCGTTTGTCAACGAGCTGGGCGTTAAGGTGAATGACGATAGACTGATGGTCTTTCTGCGAACTGGGATTCAGGAGTTGGCACTAACAAGAGATGTTCAAGCGCGGTTCCTCGGCGACAGCCCAATCACGAAACGATTAGCCGATGTACGGGCACTCTTTTTGGGCGGCACGTCTTCACTCACTCTTGAACCCGACCGGGTGCGTGCTGCCAACACCCGTCTGGAGCCCCTGATCCAGGCGGAAAAAGGCTATTTTGCCGAGACTGATTATAACACGGATGATCAAGCAAAACTGCAGGCTGACGCGAAGCGAGAGAACAATACGCCACTAACGATAGGCGCAGCCATTGAGAAAGGTGGCAGCGCGGATGAGCGGGTGCAGGTTAACTCGTCGCGCCTGGTAGTCGTTAGCAATGCTACCTTCGTCCAAGACAATGCGATTACGCAAGATCAGCAGGGCCTCGATTTCATTTCCGGCAGCGTTAACTGGTTGCTCAGCCGCGAACAGCTAATCGGTATCTCGCCGAAAGTTTCAAAGCCTCTTACGTTCAGTCTTGATCAAGATGCGCTGGCTCGTCTGCGGTGGATTATTCTGATTTTCATGCCGTTGGTCCCTGCCGTGATCGGAGCGGTGGTTTGGTGGCAACGGCGCGTCTAACACACGGAATGTCGCCGAAGTATCGCCATAACATCTATCCCTTGGAGCGAGCGCAGCGGTCGTCTGACGTTTTCGACAAGAACGGAGGCTTCCGGCGTGACGCTGTTCAGATATGAATTGGAGAACTACTTTAATCCTTGCTGTCGTTGTGCTCGCTGTGTTCGCGTACCTCAGGTTCTTTGAGATGAAACAGCCGAGCACCGGGGAGGCCAGGCGCCAGGCGCAGAACGTCGTCAATTTCGACCGAAGCAAGGTCGACGGCATCATCATTCAAAATGGCGATGAAAAAATAGAGATACGCCGCCGGGACAACAAATGGCGGCTTGAAATCCCAATCAAAGATCAAGCCGACGGTGCCTTGGTCGAGAATTTGCTATCGGATCTTGAGACCTGGCAAAAGGAGGGAACAATTCCGGCGAAAGATATTGACGCCGATAAGAGTAAACTGAACGAATACGGCCTGAACCGACCGAAGCTTAAGCTAAAATTAATCGGCTCTGACAGACCTCCTGAAATCTTGTTTGGAAAAGACGCTGCGTTGGAAGGCCGGATGTATGTCCGCTTTGAGAACTCCAAGGAAACATTTCTAGCCAAACAATCGGTTAAAAAAGATATCGACAAAAAAGCAGAGGAATTCCGCGACAAAAAATTAACTGATGTCACCACTGCGCAGGTGCGCCGCATCGCACTAAAGACGCCTGCTGGTGAAATGGAGCTGGAGAAGAAGGGTGACCATTGGGACATCGTCAAACCACTTCGCGCTCGCGCGGATGACGAGAAAGTCGGTGACCTGATTGCGCAAGTCACCACAGCGCGCATTCAACAATTTGTGGCCGACGATCACGGCGACTTGCGACCTTATGGGCTGGCGGAGCCGCGCGGGTCGATCACGTTATTTAGCCAGGAAGGAAGAAAGGACCAAAAGGTTGAGATTGCTGACTCGATCAAAGTCTTTGGCCAGGACGACAAGGGCCAGATGCTGCAAATCGGCAGCGTCCCTGAGAAGGAAAAGGACCAGGTTTATGTCCGATTTGCTCCTCGTGGGGCCGTCTACACATTGCCCAAGAAGATTGAAGAGGCCCTGACCACGAAGCCAGCTGATCTGCGTGACTATCACTTGGTTCGGATCGACACAAACGTTCTCGATCGGATCACGATCGATGTTCCAGGCAAAGGTAAGACCGTGCTTGCGCGCAAAGATGGAAACTGGACCATCGCCAGCCGAAACAACGCGCCTGCAGATTCACGCGCGGTCCGGCGCTTGATTGACATATTGCAAAACCAGCGGGTGACAACGTTCGTGGAAGATGTCGCTTCGAATTTGCCAAAATACGGCCTGGACAAACCCCGGCTTCAAATAACGTTCAGTTCGTTTGCGTCGGAGAACACTGCCGAGACCAAGGCGGGTGAGGAACCATTTGCCACACTCTCCTTTGGAAAGGAAGACGGAGACAATGTTTACGCGAGACTTACAGATGAACCATTTGTCGTGACAGCCCGTCGCGGTCTGCTGGGTCAGATCTCAGCCGATCCTTTGCAATGGCAGGAGTTATCGATCTTTAAGTTTAAACCCGACCAAATTCATCGCCTGAGCATAACGACAGACAAGGAGCTGTCGCTGGAACGCGGCGAAAATAACCAGTGGCACTGGCTAAAAGGCACCGGTCAGATCGATGAAAAAAATGTGCAATTGCTACTCAACACGTTGTCGAGCTTGCATGCAGCACGCTGGCTTGGAGCAACAAAGCCTCAAGATGGTTTGGAAAAGCCACAACTCACTCTTGCATTCACAACTTCGCCCGACGACAAGACAACACATAGGTTGATCATCGGCGCTCCGGCTAACGACGGAACGTGGTCCGCGCATGTAGACGGCAGCGAAGGTACATTTGCGATTAGCGATTCGGATCTAAATAGCCTGAGGTTGCCTGTTGTGGCGCAACCGTCACCAACGCCAAGTCCGGCGCCAAACGTTACGCCGTGATCCTGTAGACAGCTTATCCTATCAGACACTCTGCGCGGTGTAAATCGTCGCGATGCCATAACTCAACGGCTGAAGCGTTGCGTGCCGAAAGCCGCTCGCTTCGATTAAATCGATCATTGCATGCCCGCTGGGGAATTCCTCGATAGAGTCTCCCAGATAGTCGTAGGCGCTCTTCTTTCTGGTCAAAAGAGAGCCCAGCAATGGGAGGCAGCGATGCAAATAGAGGCGATAGATTGCACGCACAATCGATCTTGTTGGCAGCGAGAACTCAAGCACTAACAAATGGCCATCTCGCCCAAGCACCCGCGACATCTCAGCCAGCGCGCCTCCCCAGTTCTCCATGTTACGCAAGCCAAAGGCGATGGTAACGCAATCAAATGAACCATCAGAAAATGGCAGCTGCATGGCATCGGCGAGGATTGTTTGACGCACACCTTTTCTCTGCGCCAGATCCAGCATTTCAGGGACGAAATCCACGCCTGTGACTTCCGCGTCCGGCAGTTTCTTTTGCAGTGCAAGCGCCAAATCTCCTGTGCCAGTTGCGAGATCCACAATTTTGCCTGGCCGCCAGCTGGCGACTATGTTGGCAGCGCGCTTTCGCCAATAAAAATCGGTTCCGCAGCTAAGCGTGTGATTAGCCAGATCGTACCGTCTGGCAATGGTACCAAACATTTGCCGTACTCGTGTGGGTTCTGTTGCAGTACCGGATTTTGTCATTTGAAGGTTCAATAAAATGTCAGCTCACAATTTAAGATAACTGACTTCTTGTTTACCATATTGATGTAACTAATGCGTGAAAGCCACGTGTCAGAAATGTTAGGCATGAAGTTTGTTATAAAAAAGGATTGCGAATGCCGCAAACCACGGCTATGTCACAAGGATGGATATATCTGTTAAAGCTTTAGAAGAAGCAGTTTCAATACGCCGACAAATTGATAATCTGGGAAGACGTCTTTCCTCAATCCTGGGAGGCGCACCTGCCAGACCCGCAGTAACAGCTTCTGCGCAGTCAGCGCGTTACTTTTCACCATCGACCCGAGCGAAGCTTGCAGCCGCAGCTAAGGCCCGTTGGGCGAGACTAAAAGGCGGGGCGAAACCAGCTCCTACCAGAAAAAAAGGCGCACTCACGGCTGCCGGCCGGAGAAAGCTATCCGAGCTAATGAAGGCCCGCTGGGCAGCAAGAAGAAGGTCCGGTGGAACAAAAGCATCCGGCGGAACAAAAGCAGCAGCTTCAGCGAAGAAAGGTGGACTCACAGCTGCCGGGCGAAGGAGGCTCTCGCAGTTGATGAAGGCTCGCTGGGCAGCGCGACGGAAAGCTTCGGGGCGCAAGTAATCGAGCAATACAAGCGGAAGCGGCGGGTTGCCGATAGCTTTCGCTTTCAAATAAGGTTGGCGGGGGAGACCAAAGGACTGCTCGCGAGAGGACTCGAACCTCCACGGGTTTCCCCATACGGTCCTGAGCCGTACGCGTCTGCCAATTCCGCCACGCGAGCAAAACCAGTGGTCCTTACAATGCGCGCGTGCCAACCGCCTGCAAGATCAAACCGGAGACGATAGAAGGAAAGAAGTTCGGAAGTCACGCCGAGCGTTTCTTCCGTGCGCGAACCTCCAATTGGTGAGCTTTGCGTACCTGGCCAAGTGAGCGCAAAAGGTCCGCATAATTGGATACAACAATCTCGTAATCCTTCAGAGGCTTGTCCTTGACTTGTTCCCAAATCTTGAGCGAAGCCTGATAAAGCTCCGCCGCTTTGGCGTAATCGCCGCGCGAATGATAGACGACCGCCAAATTGCATTTTGACTGCGCAATGTCCGCAAGCGGAGGCGGGTTTAAGTTTTCTCGAATCGCCAGCGCGCGAAGATGTATTTTCTCTGCCTCAGTGAAACGGCGTTCATTCGTGTAAAACACGGCGAGGTTATTCAGCACTGATGCGACATCGGGATGGTCCGGTCCGAGTTGTTTCTCGTAAATCTGCAATGCGCGGAGATAGCACGGTTCAGCCGCCTTTTGTCGTCCCGATTTACGCAAGATCAGGGCAACATTGTTTAACATGGTGCCGAGATCCGAATAATGAATATCTTCAATTTCGGTACCCGCGGCGATTGCTTTCTGATAGAAATTAATGGCCTCTTCAGACTGGCCGAGACTATCGCACAGAAATGCAAGCCGCCTCGCAGAGCGGTAGATCGCACGCTGGTCTGGCGGGTTTACCTTTTCCAGAATTGCATGCGCCTTGAGCAAATATCCTTTGGCCGCCGCGCGATCGCCCTTTTGATCGAGAAGCTGTCCTAGCTTCTCAAAACTGGTCGCCAGAGGAACATCGGTGTCGCGGAAGGCGCGCTTGGCGATTTCAAGAGCCGTTTCGGCAACACGAATCGCCTGGGGCAACCGATTTGTGGCGCGCAGGGTGTCGAGTTTGTCGTTGAGGATGGTCCAAAGCTGTTCTTCACCTTTCATTACTCATCACCAACCCTCGCTGATTTGGGTAACTAGTCGGCTGGCGAGGTCCTCAGTCGCTAGGGGCAAAGCCTGACGCTCGTCGCTAGTCACGTCGCTGCTTACAAAGAAGGTGGTTGTCCCGATCGCGTCGGTAGGCGTTACCAGTGGTTTGCCGTCCCGTCCAGTCAGGGAGTACTTTACCACGAGCCAGAGGCTAAATTCGGTCGTCGCCAGGACGTTGCCACGCACTGAGCGCGCCGGTGCCCGGGTGATCCGGGATATTTCACCTGTTAGAGTAGCGTCCGCTTTATCCCCATTGGTAATTTGATACGTCCCATCTTGTTGTACCTGCTTGATCACAGTATCGGTAACCAACACCTCGATCCGAGGAACCAGGGTGCGATTTTTAAAAGTCGGTACTGCGATGGTGTGAACGTCGCGCAGATAATATGGCTTTACTGGGCCGACGTGATAGCCAAGGCAACCACCCAGGGCAAAGCAGAATAGGGTGGTAAGTAAGGCTTTCAAGGCGCCGGTGAGGCGGATGCTCCGGGAGAGGCCGATGGGTCAGAACTCGGCAACGTATTGGAGCTTGCGCCTGTGCCGGGCGGAGCCAGCAAGGGGTCAGGCGCAGTGGTGGTATCGGGCGCGAGCGAAGCAGGCGGCGGAAGCGAGCTATCGCTCTCCGACGCAGGCAACGGCGCTTCATTATTTGCCGGGCCCGGTTTCGCCGACCCGCTTTCGGCAGTTCGCGCGCCGTGCGTGTCAGCCTTTTTCTTGCTGGCCTGTCCCATCGGAAGCGCCGGCTGAAGCGCCGCGTCTCCAAACTTTGCGCGCAGTTGATCGATCCGTTTCTTAGCCTCGTTGCTTTCCTGAGAACCCGGCTGCTGGCGAATCACTTCATTGTAATAGACAACCGCGGCGCGATAATATTTTTGCTTGTCGTAAAATTTGGCGACCTTGTAAGAGTTAGCCGTTTGCTTGTGCTCGAGAATTTCGAGATTGGCGCGCGCCTGGGCTGCTTTCTCACTCTTAGGATAATGGAAGAGGAAATCCTCAAACGCAGTCTTAGCGTTTGTTGCTGCGGCCGCGTCCTTTGTGCCTTTTTGTGCAGCTGTAAACCACATGTAGCCGATTTGGTATTGCGCATCCACGGCAACAGGCTCGTAAGGAAACTTGTCCACGACGGCCTGGTAAGCTTGAATCGCCGCATCGTTCGCGCCCTGTTTCTCGCGCGCAAGACCTATATCAAACTGCGCCCGCGCGGTGTATTTTCCGTACGGCGCGGTCCGAACCACGTTGGCGAAAACAGTCACAGCACGATCCAACGCCGAGGCAACGGGAATCCCAAGAACCCTCAACTTCTTCCCGTTGAGATAAATTTCGCCAATTCGGAACTGCGCCTCGATTGCTTCCTCGAAATGCGGATTGCCGGGAAATCTTTCGACTAACACTGAAAATGAATCCGCGGCTCCAAAGAAATTGTGCTCTTGTTCCTGTAATTTCGCGGCACGATAAAGCGCTTCCGGGGCAACCTTGTCTTTGGGATGGCGTTTGACGAGACTTTTGTACGCTCTGATCGCGCGTTTGTAATTGCCTTCGTTTTCGGCAGCCTGGCCAATCTGGAACAGGTCGACAGCATCGCCGCTCAGTTCTTCTTCTACGCCGCCTGGGCCTACGTATTCCGGTTTCTTACCGGGTTTGAAGACAACAGAGGCCTTGCTGGATTCGGGCAAAAGAAATGCGGCAACCGCGAAAACCAGAAGCACACGAATAGCGATTTTCATGGGTGTGGCAGGGTAGTTAACTTATGCGCCCAGTCAAGTTTCGGAGGCGGCCAGCGCACCTGTGGAATATTCACCACATTTCCAGAAGTGAACCCTTTTCCAAGCAGGGAAGACTGGCTAACGTTGCAACCTCGTTTTGAATCTGACCGACCAGCAGAAGATACGCATCGGCTCGTGCGCGTGGAGCTTTAAAGACTGGCGTGGCGTTTTCTACCCGTCGGATTTGCCAGAAGCTCACTGGTTGGAATCTTATGCCAACTATTTCACGGCAGTTGAAGTGGATTCGACTTTCCATGCCGTTCCATCGGAAAACAGTGTTCGGCGTTGGGTCCAGATGACCCCCACTGACTTCCGTTTCACCTGTAAACTTCCCCGACAGATCACTCACACGTCCCGGCTGCATGATTGCGCTGCCGAGCTAAACCTGTTCCTCCGCGCCATCGAACCCCTCGGAGCAAAACTTGGCGCCATCTTGATCCAGCTTCCGCCTTCGTTCGCGCCGAAGGATGGCAAGCTGGCGTTGCGCAATTTTCTTGGTCAACTGCCGAGGGATTTCCGCTTTGCGATTGAATTTCGTCACGCCGGATGGCATCGGCCACAGTTCATTCGGCTTTTGGAAAGGCATCGCATTTGCTGGGTCTGGGCGGACACCACTCCACTTAACGAACGAAATCTTGCGCCCTTCGAATTCCTGCCGCGCACTTCTGATTTTCTCTATCTGCGTTTGCTTGGCGATTACTCAACCAAATACGCTGTCGATGGCGGGCACGTCCATCATTACAAGAAGTTGCTGTGGAAACGGGAAGCTGCACTTGAAAGCTGGTCGCTGAAGATTGAGCGGCATCTTTCCGAAGTGCGCAATGTCTGGGCATTCGTGAGCAATCACTTCGAAGGGTTTGCGCCTGAAACCTGCCAGCGCCTGGCCCAACGTTTGCACCTTGAGGTCATTCTGCCTTCGGAAACGGAACAAGCCACCTCAGCGCAGAGCCGGTCGCAGCTCGATCTTCAGCTATAGAAGTGGTTCGGCACAAACAGCGCGCATGACGCGCTGATGCTTGTCGAAAATGCAGACGCGGCGAATCCCAAAGCCGGCCATCTTTTGCGCAAGCCCGGGGTAACTGTCGCCAAGCTGCGCATGCGAGTGCGCATCGGAGGCAATCGTAAACGGAATCCCCTTCTTGATCGCCAGTTCAATGATCCGATCGCCCGGATAGAGTTCGTTCACCGGCTTGCGCCATCCAGCGGTGGAAAGTTCGATCGCGAGATTCCGCGCTCGAATGAAATCAAGCGTTTCGTTGACAATAGCGCCGATCTCCGAGCCGGGCCGATGACCATGAATTTTAACAAGATCAAGGTGAGCGAGGCAATCGACCAACCCGGTTGCCGCCATTTCGCGAACACGGTGAAAATAATCGGCGTAAATTGCATTGACGTCATGCCCTTCGAATTGCTCCGCGCCATCTGGCACGCTGTCGAACATTCGATCGGCGCGACCAAGGAAGTGCACCGAGCCGAGAACAAAATCGAGTCTGCCCCAATGCTTCTCAATCCATTTTCGGCCGGCTTCCGAGTGAACGGGATCGTTATCGAGCTCAATGCCAGCACGGATTCCCAGATGAGGATTTCTCTCCCGCAAACGATCGATTTCATCGAAGTCGACTCCCGCGTGATAACGATCGTGATCGGTAAAAGCAATGTCGGTTAACCCGAACTTATTCGCCGAATCCACCCAAGGCTGGAGCAACGCTGGCGTGTAACGCTGCACCCGATGTCCCTGCGGATGAGTATGGTAATCGGAAAAAAGCCGATAGCTAACGGTCGATGGCTGATTGCCGGGCATGGACGCTGCTGTCTATCAACTATCAGCTATCGATTTGTTCAAGGCACAGCCAGGAATTTTTGCCGGACACGCAACTCTGGATATTGAGGAAAAAACACCTCGGCGATAAAGACTTTGTTTGGCGTAAGGTCGCGCGTTGCGATTGTTTCGTTATACTCAATCCGCTCCTGCGAATTAATCAAAATCGTGGCGGGTTTCTCTGCGATCGCGTGGTTGTCTGACCACTTTGTGAGGATATTGCCTTCGGAACTCGTTAGATAAATTTCAATCCGCTGGTTCGTCGGAAAATCGAGCGTCACCGGGCGTTTGGATATGTTTGCCAGCGTCAATTTGATGCCAAGTTGCCGGACTTCAGACAGCTTGACGGTCTGCGGTGTAATTTGCAGGTCGACCGTAAGCCCGCGAAGTCTGGCATCCTTGTATTGGGGAACTGCGTCGGGAGAAAATGGATGGAGGACGCGGCTCAACCAACCGCGTCTGCGTGCGGGTGTGGACGTAGGCATGACGTCCTGAGCAAACATGCTCCCGACAACGAAAAATATCAGAATGTGCAGAACTGTTCGCTTCATGAGCGGGTTAAAACAGACCCGAAAGCTTTCGAGGTTGCAAAAACCCTGTCAAACCCTTTATCCAATCGGCATGAAAACTCTCTGTGCATTCGCGTTTTGCCTCGTTTTCGCCGCGGCCGGAAGCGTGGCAAAGCAACGACATTGCACGTTCCGAGTGCACGCACAAGCAAACCCTCGCGATACAGAGGTATTCGCGACATCTGTCCGCGCCCAAGTGTCCGGAAAAACGGTGGCAATCGAAAAGACTCCGTGGATTTCGGAGCGCGACGTCATAGCATTTTCTCCGTATCCCGCTGCGAACGGAACGTATGGAGCACTGTTTCAACTCGACGAGCACGGGCGAGTCGTGCTTGATACTTTAAGCGTTGAGCGTCGCGGCACCTTGCTTTTCGTTTTCATCAATGGTCGACCAATTACCGAACTAGAAATCGACAAGCGCGTTTCTGACGGAAAAATCTACATCCCTTCCGGGCTGACCTCTGCAGATATTGAGGTGATGAAAAAAGACTGGCATATGATCGGACAACGGAAGCGGTAACCCCTACTGGGGCGCCACTAGAGTCTGCTGTAACAAATGAATCATCTTTTAACGGTAATGCTTTTCACGTCCGCTTTGATACGCACCACAGCAATGGGACAGAATCAGACTGTTGATCTCGCTCTGCCAACCGACAATGAGGCCCTGTTTTCAGGCGGCGGCGCCGCATTCTACCAGTACATCGAACGCAACTTTAAGGGCGTAAGATCAACGCCGTGGGAAGGAGGCCAATACGGTTTTGTCCGTGATCCAACCGACACAGCGGGTGGCGTTGTTTATACCCGTTTTCACGAAGGGGTCGATATCCGCCCGCTCCATCGCGACGCGCACTGTGAGCCGCTCGACGAAGTACGCGCTATTGCCGATGGCAAAGTGGTGCACGTTAACTCCGTTCCGGGCTACTCAAACTATGGAAAATACATCGTCATTGAGCATCGCTGGGGCGGCTCAAATTACTACAGCTTGTACGGACATCTGAGTTCGCTCGCGGTCCAGCCCGGGAACACGGTGAGACGCGGCCAGCGCATCGCCGTGATGGGCTACACGGGAACAGGGTTAGACAGGGAACGCGCGCATCTCCACTTGGAATTGAATCTCATGCTTAGTCGCGAATTCGAGTCGTGGTACAATGCATTCTTTAGGAACGATCCCAATCACAACGGTATTTACAATGGTATGAATCTCGCCGGGCTCGATATCGCACGGCTGTACCTTGCACTGCACAAGAATCCCTCACTGACTATTCCGGAATTCCTCGGCCGCGAGGAGACATTCTATAAAGTGACGGTCCCTAAATCGCGGCATTTCGAGTTGGCCAGACTTTATCCGTGGATGCTCAATACGGGGGATCGAAACGAAAAATCCTCTTGGGAAGTCTCATTCGCACAGTCCGGTGTGCCGCTTCGCATAGAATCGAACGATAAGAGCGTGATGCATCCTGAGCTGAGTTACGTCAAAAAGAGTTCGGTCGATTATTCTCATCTGACCCGCGATATCATTTCCGGCCACGGCACAAATACGCATCTCACCGATTACGGCACGCAATTGATGCGATTACTGACCTGGCCTGACTGACGCATAGTGCGAGCGTTCAGCACGACGTCGGTTTGCGCTGGGCAAGAGCGACCCCATGGGGAATTGCGCCTTGTACGAACCCGAGACATTCCACAGCGCCGCTCGGCTTTCCCGGAAGAGCAATCACCAGCGAAAGATCGACGATTGCTGCCAGGCTGCGCGACAAGATGGAATTGGCCGTGATCTTCATCGATTCAGCGCGCATCACTTCGCCGAAACCGGGTAGCTCGACGCGCATGATTTCGCGAATCGCTTCTGGCGTAACATCCCGCGGTCCGACACCCGTGCCGCCAGTTGTTAGAATTAAGCCGCACCCTTGCTGTGAAAACGAATGAATCGTCTGCCGAATCCGTTCCGCATCATCGGGAACAATCGCTTCCGACAGGACTTGCCATCCTGCTTTTTGCACCGCTTCTCTTAGTGCTGGCCCGCCAAGGTCCTCATAATCACCTGAACTGGCGCGATCCGAAATTGTGACGATGCCGACCTGAATTTGCATTTTGCTGCGCAGCCGTCTCTATGAATGCCCGCGGTGTTTGCTTCGGCGGTCATAGACTGCCGTTACAGCACGTTTCGTTTTTTCGACCAAACGCACGTTTGAAATTTCCATCTCCTTGTCTACTGCTTTGCACATGTCGTAAATTGTGAGCAACGCGATCGTAACGCCAACGAGCGCTTCCATCTCCACTCCGGTCTGCGCAACTGTTTGGGCCGTGCATGTCACCTGCGCGCCCTGGTCAGACGTAACAATGTCTATTTTAACGTCCCCGAGCGGCAGAGTGTGGCAAAGTGGAATCAGTTGCGCGGTCTGTTTCGCAGCTTGAATTCCAGCAATCCGCGCAGTGGCTAAGACGTTCCCCTTCGCGATCTGATCTTTCATAATCAACTCGATCGTCTCGCGTTGAAGCTGAATGTTTCCACTCGCAACAGCTTTTCTCGTAATCATTGGTTTGGCCGATACATCGACCATCTGCGCACGACCATCCGTGCCAACATGCGTGAGACGCTTCACCATTCAGCCGCCGATGGCTATCATCTTGCGGTTCGGTTGGTAGTTCTGGCGAAAATCGTGCTGCTCAGGTTTTCGATCGACAACATCGAGGAGGAATTGCTTAAGCTCCTGATCGCTGGCCCCGGCCCGCAATGGTGTCATGATGTCGAACTCCAGATAACTCCCGAGGCACGGACGCAATTTTCCGTC
>DATHHK010000096.1:0-15938 GCA_035317225.1 Candidatus Udaeobacter sp.
TGATTTCCCGCCCACCAATCGCCAGGCCAGCCTTCGCTCGGGACCTCGCAACATGATCTCAAGCACGCCTTCGATCCGCTTACCATTGCAGACAGCTGCCATGAAAAAGTGGTTTGCGTCCAGCCTTTCCACTTCTTTCACTGCGGTCATGAATTTTGGGAAATCCTCAAATCGCAGCCATCGGCGGTAGACACTGCCAATCGGCGCTTTTACCCCAATCGATCCCTGCGCGGTATTCATCCTAAGTGGCCCTGGCATGCGCCTCCCATTCGCGCTGCTCACAAATCGCTTCGACTAATTCGTTCCATGCAGCGATGCCGGGAGATAGTTCGTGATTTTCGCGTCCAATTTTGTTGTTTGGTTTTCATAATTCGCGCCAATCACAGGATCATCCGCCTGGCACCGCCAAACCACAGAGAACACGCAGGATTTTTCAGTCCCTCTTTCGAGGGATGAAACAAAAGTAGCGTGCGAGCGCAGACTTATTAGACTTTCGTTGCGCCGCGTGATTACAGGCTTGATGGCCTTACGTGGGCTTCCGCATCAAACGCAAAGGCGTATTATGGCGTTTCGAATTGGAGGCAAGAGAATGCCGAAGGCTGATCGCAATTCACGGTCGGCAACCCCCGCTGTTTTAAGGTATGGACTGTCCGTAATACTGGTCGCCATTTCATTGTCGACGACCCTTTTATTCCGAAGTTACACGTTCCGCACGCCGCTTTTTTTCCCGGCAATCATTTTGAGCACCTGGTTTGGCGGCACCGGCCCCGGCCTCCTGGCTGTGGTGCTGGCAACTTTGTCCATCAATTTCTTCATCCTGGAGCCGAGATTCGTTTTTTCATTCAGTTTTCACGATGCTGTGCACCTTTCTGTCTTTCTCTTTTCAGCGCTACTCATCAGCTCGTGGAGTGCCGCGCGCAGACGTGCAGAGCATTCCTTGGAGCAAGCCCGTGATGAGCTGGAGGGCAAGGTTAAAGAACGGACGGCAGAGCTGACGTGGAGCAACGACCGATTCCGTAATTTGGTTAATACCGTCGGTGGGGTCGTCTGGGAGGCTGACGCTGAAACATTCAAGTTCTCATTCGTCAGCGACGAGGCTGAGCGCATCCTTGGTTTTCCAGTTGAGCAGTGGTTGGGCGAGCCAGCCTTCTGGAGAGATCACCTTCACCCTGATGACCGGGACTGGGCTGTTAAATTTTGCTTAAACGCGACCGCCCAAAAACAGGACCACGACTTTGAATATCGCATGGTTGCAGCCGATGGGAGAACAATCTGGCTGAGAGATCTGGTGACTGTCATCGTGGAGAATGGGCGTCCTTCCAAATTGCGGGGCGTAATGGTCAATATCACCAAGCGCAAGCTGGCCGAAGAACAACTGGCGAAGGCAGAGGAGCGTTTACGTAGTGTCATCGGCAACACCCCAGTGATTCTATTTGCCTTGGATCCTTCGGGCGTACTTACCCTCTCCGAAGGCAAAGGCCTCGACGCCTTTGGACTTGAGCCCGGAAAACTCGTCGGCCAATCGATCTTCGATCTGTATCACGACTCACCTGATCTTCACGCCAATGCCCGGCGCGCTCTGGCCGGCGAGGCGGTGACCTTTGTGACGGAAGCCAAGAATCAGTTCTTCGAGATCCACCTTATTCCGCTCTTCAATAACAGCGAAGGCGTCGCCGGCGTGACCGGTGTCACCTACAACATCACTGACCGAAGGCGAACGGAAAAAGAACTTCGGCTCGTGATCGATACCATTCCCGCGATGTCGTGGTCCACCCTACCCGATGGCGCGAATGATTACTGCAGCAAGGGTTGGTTGGAATACACGGGTATGAAAGCAGGTACCGGGTTCAGGTATGGCTGGCTCGACGCATTCCATCCCGACGACAGGGCCGTGCACATGGCGAAATGGCGCGCGGCAACGGAAACTGGCGAACTGTTTGAAAGTGAAGGGCGGATACGCGGCGTTGATGGTGTGTATCGATGGTTCCTGACGAAAGGTGTGCCGCTGCGAGACGAACAAGGGAAGATAATTCGTTGGTATGGTACCAATGTTGACATCGACCAGCGGAAACGTACCGAATCGCTGCTGGGTGGAGAGAAACGACTCCTCGAGATGATCGCCACTGGCGCCGGCCTCAAGGACATCCTGAATGTCTTATGTCTGACCATCGAGGAGTACCATAAGGGCATGCTCGCTTCGGTTTTGTTACTTGATTCCGATGGTCTTCATCTCACTTCCGCCGCGGGACCAAGTCTCCCGAAAGGCTGGATCCAACAAATGGAAAGTCTGCCAATCGGGCCGCGTGCCGGGTCTTGCGGAACGGCGGCCTATCGCGGCTCGCCGGTCATAGCCTCGGACATTGCGACCGATCCACTTTGGGAAGTACCAGAGCATCGCGCTTCAGCCTTACGGCACGGTCTCCGAGCTTCCTGGTCCAATCCGATACTTTCTTCAGACGGAAAGGTGCTGGGCACTTTCTGCATGTACTATCGTGGAGCGCGAAGCCCGGACGCGCGTGATCTAGGGATCATCGAAATGGCCACGCACCTGGCTCGAGTTGCCATTGAACGCGATCGAGCTGAGGAAGCGCTGCGGACCAGCGAGGCGAAGTATCGCGATTTGATCAACACCTCGCCAGACCCGATCTTTGTCTCTGATGAGGATGCCAAATGTGTTTTGTCCAACGCCGCCGGAGCCGAACTGGCCGGTCGTCCGTTGGAAGAATTGATCGGTTCCTCACTTGCAGACACCTATCTTCCAGAAGATCGGCATCTTGTTCGCCAACGCCGCGAGCTATTGAAAGCAGACGGCGCGTTGCGTTTCGAGAGAAGATTCTTGCGCAGAAATGGCGAGGTGGTTCCTGTGGAATTCTCCGTGTCAGCGCTGGGCCGCGGTCATTATCAAGCCGTTGTAAGAGATATCAGTGAACGCAAAAGAGCGGAAGAAGCATTGCGAGCTTCCGAGCAGGTGGCGCGCGGCCAGGTCGAGGCATTGGCACAGAGTTTGGATGTTCTGGCGACTGCGCCGGAGCCGGAAAAGTTTATTGGACAGATGCTGAGCACGATTGGTCGTCTTTTGAACGCGCAAAGCGTGATTCTGTGGCTGCTTGACGACTCAATCGATTCTCTGGTTTTACGCGCTGGAGCCCAAGGCGCAAATTTCGCAGCCGCGGACCCGGGACATCCATTCCTCAAAAATCCCCTGGCTTGGAAAGGGGACAAAATTCTTCAGGAAGCGGTTTTTACGGGAGCTCCGGTCGTGTGCGAAGATGTAGAAACGGATCCGCGTGTTTCCAGCAGCATTCGCGACTACTTTAGAGAAAAGGGTACCAGGAAATACCTAACGATTCCAACGCTCGTCGCCGGCCAGGTAAAAGGCTTTGTTGGCATCCGCCATCAAGACCGGCCGCCTTATCAGGTACAAGAGATCGAATTGGCGCAAGCGCTCGCGCACCAGGCAATGTTCGCAATTCAGCTTAACCAGTTTGCCGAACAAGGCCGCGAGGCCGCAGTGCTGGCGGAGCGAAACCGGATGGCGCGCGACATTCATGACACACTGGCCCAAGGTTTCACCGGAGTGATCATGCAATTGGAGGCAGCCCAAGATGTGATGCCGGAAGATCTGGAAGGTGAAGCAGTCGGTCACTTGCACCGCGCGGGCGAGTTGGCCCGACAAAGCCTAATTGAAGCGCGCCGCTCTGTGCATGCCTTGCGGCCGGAAGCTTTGCAGCGGGTTAATTTTTGGGATGCGCTAAAGGGTATTATCAAGAACACAACCGTGGGAACACCAGTGCGTACAACCTTCGCCGTGCGAGGCGCAACACCCGATTTTCCTCCTTCCTGGCAGGAGAATCTGATGCACATCGGTCAGGAGGCTTTGACCAATACTCTCAAGTATGCTCACGCTCACCACTTTGAAACTCATCTGGTGTGCAAATCTAAGGAAGTGCGCTTGGAATTTTCGGATGATGGCGACGGGTTTAAACTACAAGATCGGCATGACGGCTTGGGACTGACGGGTATGCGCGAGCGGACTGAACAGATGGGAGGGAAATTGATAGTCGCGAGTTCACGAAAAAAGGGGACGAAGATAACAGTGATCCTGCCCTCCAATGGGAAATCGAGTTCGGAAAAAGCTACATAAGCTGACTCACGAGAGATTGTGGCAGCTTAGGCCTCAAGGCCGGTTTTAAACCGAAATTTCTAGAGGAGAAGAGAAAATTAGGAGTGAAAGGAACACAAATGAACAATGGAAAACTTAATGGAAAAGTTGCAGTAGTGACAGGAGCGTCGAAAGGAATCGGCGCGGGAATCGCGAAAGAGTTCGCAACCCAGGGCGCATCCGTAGTTGTTAATTACGCGTCCGCAAAACAAGACGCGGATCGCGTGGTGGACGAAATTAGTAAGAGTGGAGGGAAAGCGATCGCCATCCAAGGCAACGTAACAAAAAAGTCAGAAGTCGAGCGGCTCTTTGCCGAAACAGAAAAAGCTTTTGGCAAGATCGACATTTTGGTCAACAACGCCGGCGTTTACGAATGGGTGCCACTCGAGGCCGTGACCGAGCAGCAATTCCACAGAATGTTTGATACGAATGTGCTCGGGATGCTGCTCGTAACTCAGGAAGGGCTCAAGCATTTCAACTCCGAAGGCGGAAGCATTATCAATATTGGCTCGCTGGCCAGTTCTCTGACTCCGCCCACTGCGGTAGTCTACAATGCGACGAAAGGCGCAGTCGATGCGATCACGCGCACACTGGCAAAGGAACTCGGTCCTCAAAAGATCCGAGTCAATTCTATCAATCCGGGCATGGTGGTAACTGAAGGAGCTGTAGCCGGTGGTTTCACAGAAGGCGACATTCGGAAAATGTTGGAAACGCAAACGCCGCTCGGTCGCATCGGACAGACGCAAGACATCGCGCCCGCTGCCGTCTTCTTCGCTTCACCGGATTCCGCGTGGATTAGCGGCGAAACACTGTTAATCGCCGGAGGCCTTCGTTAGGAGCCGTCTACGCAGCGTTTGATTGGTTCAGCAAACGGTCGACATCGGAATCGCGTGTCATAAGACAAGCCACTTCAATTCGCGCGAATGCTTCCTGGTTTCCCACAAACGAACGCCACCGAGGAAAGCATTCTCATTTTGCCCGCGTTCGGTTCCTCCCGGCAAGCGAACGAAACGGTGTACAAGACCGCCGCCAAGAACGACATAATCAGCAACGAAGGATTTTCTCAACTGCGTGACCGCGTAGGCTACTTCTCGCTTCCATTTTTTCTCGCCCAACAGCGCCAGTCCCGGAATGCCTAGATAGTTTTCAATGATGTATTTCTCGCGATATGGCAGATCACCCAGTTCAAGCGGCATCAGAGTTTCGTCCCAAACCAATGCGGATCCCAGTCCAGTGCCGAGCCCCAAAAAGAGCATCCGTCCGCCTCGGTAACTCCCGAGCGCCTGCAAGGCAGCATCGTTGACAAGACGCACCGGAATGCTCAGCGCTTTCGCAAAATTGAAACCAATCCATCCTTTGCCCAAGTGCTTCGGGTCTTTTGCAATTCGTCCCTTGCGCACCGGCGCGGGGAACCCGATGGAAGCCCGGTCAAATTTCCATCCGCGCGCGGTTTCCTTGAGTTTTGCGACTAGTTGTTGCGGTTTGAGTCGCGAGCCGGAAGGAAATTCACGCTCATCACGAGACGACCGCAGCAGTTTTACATATGTGCCGCCTACGTCGACGACCAAAACGTTCCTCTTCATGAGCGACGGTCCCGACGCGTTGGGAGCACTAGCGGTCGCGTCGCGCCATTCGCCCAAAACGCTGGAAGATGCCCTGCTGTTCTGATTTTGCCGCCGTGCTGGCTGGCCAGCATTCCACTATTTCAAAGGCAACAAACCGGAAGAGCATCTGTTTCGCAGATTTCAGATCGAGTCGCAGGTTCTTCGCAATTTGCTGCACCGAGCGACTGCCATTGAATTGCGATGCGAACTGCGCCTCATCTGGAGTCAGCTTCAGCTTTTGGACACGCTCGAAGCCGTCTTTTGTATAAGCCGGAATCGACGCCGGCTCGAAATGAGCGGTCTCATCGATATTCTCAACAAGGCGTAAGGTTTCCAGGGCCCAGTCGCGGACATTCGGCTCCCCAGGTAGATCCGCAGAATTCGTTAACAGGTCGGCATTTTTTTCAAACATGATCCATACCCGCGGCGCCGCCCAAAGTTGCGAGAACAGCTTTTGCCCATATTGCCGCATCAGGTCCAATGCTGACTCGCGGGCCATTAATTCCTGGCGAACGAGAGCAAGAAAGAATGGGGTTCCCGTTTGTCTCTGTTCATCGCGCGCAGTGGCCGCACTCCCCTCATCAACGCCAGCGAGGAATGCGGGCGTTTCCGGGCAGTACAGCTCCGGATCCCGTGTAGTGACAAAGATGATCTCGCCATCGCGCGCCAAAAGATCGATTGGCTCCTGATCCCAAAATGATCGCAGTAAACCGGTTAGCTTCTCTCTTGAGATTGCCTGCAGGGCGCGGTTTAATGGAAAGAAGGTCGTGTGACCGCAGAAATAGACATCGGCTGTGCGCGGTTCCTTTGAAGGAGTGACCTCGTCAGTCGGATCGCTGCTGGCAGGGTTGGCCCAATCGCTAGCCTGGGGCGAAGCGCTCCACCAATCGTCGGACTGGGCAGCTTCCGCATTGGCAGCGGCGTCTTGGAGCGGTTCGTCCGCCTGTGGAACGTCCGCACCTTCCGTTTGTTCTCGCCCTCGCTCCTGCTCCTGTTCCTGCTCTTGCTCTTCGCTATTCGAAGATTCGATTTCAGCTTCTATTGACTTGGGTTCGCCGGATGATTTCCGCATAATGTTCCTCTACCTGTAAGCAAATCCCATATAACGGCTTTATCAAGAACCCAATCATGGCAATGATGACCTGTGGCGGTCTGTTGAGAACCGTCGCGAAAGCTCGCGCCGGCTGATTTTTCCCCGCTCGGTCGCCGGGATTGCGTCCACAATGAAAATCTGCTTCGGCACCTGCCAGGCGCTTAGCCCGCCACGGCAAAACTGCAGGAGGTCGGTTTCGCTGACATTCGGTGCTGCCACCACGCAAGCCGATACTTCTTCATTGCGCAATGCTCCCGCGCCTGCGGGACGGCCAAAGACGACTGCTTGCCGCACGCCGCGGAAGCGCAGCAAATACGCTTCCACTTCTGCGGGGTTCACCTTCTTACCTGCGACGTTGATTACGTCCGAAATCCTGCCGACGATTTTGAATCCAGAACCCTCTCGCGCCAGTAGATCGTCTGGAACGAAAATTCCATCGCCCAACTTTTCGTTGTCAGGTTCCGGGAAATAGCCATCGCCCACAGCGGTGCTGTGCACGCGAACCTGGGCCGCCGACCCATTTGGATCGACAATTTCGATCTTCACGCCTTTCATCGCTTCGCCAACAAACCCTTCGCTCGGGTTAGTCGCTTCGCGATCGTAGCAAATCCCGCCGCATTCCGATGAGCCGTAAAACGAGTGGATCGGCAGGTGAAACTTCTCCAGAAATTTCTTCGCGACTGGAATCGGGAGCGGCGCGCCTGCGGAAATGCAGAGCCGAAGCTTTGGCAGCATGGGAATATTTTCCATTTCACAGAACGCTTGATAGAAAACGGGCGTCCCCGGAAAAACTGTTGCATGACTGCGGGCGAGATCACCGAGGATGGCGCGTGGCGTTCTGTCGCGGCTGATGACCATTGGCACACCGCGCACAATCAATGGTGTAAGAAGATTGCTGAAACCATAGGAATGCGAGATCGGAATGACGCCGAAATTCAGATCGGCATCGCTAATTCCCATCGTCTCGCAGATCTGATTGCAATCGGCCAGAAGTTGTTCGCTGCGAAAGCGAATGAGCCGCGGCACGGCCGTCGTTCCCGACGTCAATTTGAAAAGCGTTGGCGGCCTGTCCCCCCAATCGTTGATTCCGCTTCTCGCAGCAATCGAGCAGGCTGCCTCCGCTTGCTGCTTGCTGATGGATTCATCGAGCGGAAGAACAACACGCTGCGTCCGTAAACACGCCAGAAAAAGAGAAGGCCAATCAGAATGATTCCCAATCTGAACTGCATTGACGTTGAAAGGCTTGGATGCAGGCATCTTCGCCTCCACTGCCAGCGCGTGTTCCTCGATGCCGAGAAATGTTCTTATTACTTCGCCGCTGGGCGCGAAAATCGCGGGCGTGTCGCGTTTTCGTGCCAGCGTTTTCTCCCAAGCTTTCAGCAATGGATCTGAGGATTTCATCGCTTGCGCGGAGCCCGTTGCGCGAGTAGATTTCGCGCTCCTTTCCAAAGATGAAGGCCGATATTCATCCAGATTATTACGAGACAGACATGGTGTGCGCATGCGGTGCGGTGTATCATACCCGCTCCACGCGCCGCGATATTAAGATCGGTATTTGCGCTGCTTGTCATCCCTTTTTTACCGGCGAACAGAAGTTCGTGGATACGGCAGGGCGCGTCGAGAAATTTGCCCGGCGCTACGGCAGCACCAAAGCCGCGCGCGCTGAAAAGAAAGCTTAGCTGACCTGTAGCCGCCTCTTTGCCGAGGCGCTATCTCCCTGCGACGCAATGCCGCGGAGCAGGAGCGACCAATGGATTTTAACTCCCTAATTCAACTCAAACGCGAGCGCTTCGATCAACTCGAGCGCGATATTGCCGATCCGGCGCTTTTTTCCAATCGCCAACGCGCCAAGGCCATCATGCGCGATCATGCGAGCATCAAGCAATTGCTGGCGAAATGGGATGAGCTCGAAGCTGCGCGAAAGCAATTGGACGACAACCGCGAATTGGCCATGTCAGGCGACGTTGAGATTGCGGCGATTGCTGACGACGAAATTCCGGACCTCGAAAAGCGGGTGGCCGATTTCGAACGCGAAGTTCAGATCGCGCTGCTGCCGCCGGACGAAAATGAAGACCGCGACGCCATCGTGGAAATCCGAGCCGGAACAGGCGGAAGCGAAGCGGCCATGTTCGCCGCCGATCTATACCGCATGTATCATCGCTATGCAGAATCTGCTGGCCTGAAGACCGAGGACCTCGAATCGAGTCCGTCGGAACTAGGCGGGTTTAAGGAAGCGATCTTCCGGGTTTCTGGCGAATCTGTTTTTCGTAAGCTCCGTTACGAAAGCGGGGTTCACCGCGTGCAGCGCGTGCCTGCGACAGAGGCACAGGGTCGCATTCATACATCGACCGCGACAGTCGCGGTGTTGCCCGAAGCGGAAGACGTCGATCTTGAACTGAAGCCGGACGATTTGCGAATTGAAGTCTCGCGCTCCGGCGGTCCCGGCGGGCAAGGCGTAAACACAACCGATTCGGCCGTGCAGGTGTTGCACATTCCGACAGGCACAATTGTGCGTTGTCAGGACGGTCGCAGTCAGCTCAAGAACAAAGAGCGAGCATTATCGATCTTGCGTGCACGCTTACTGGAGCGAAAACAGCGCGAGGAAGCTGAAAAGTACAGCGCGCAACGCCGCGGTCAGATCGGAACCGGTGGACGTGAAGAGAAAATTCGCACCTACAATTTTCCTCAGAACCGCGTGACGGATCATCGCGTCGGCCTGACGCTTCATAATTTGGATCGCATGATCGAGGGCGATCTCAACGAACTGATCAACGCGTTACAAGCCGCGGGTGTGGCTGAGCGGTTGAAAGAATCGGCGGTAGTGGGCGGCGCGTGATCATGCCCATCGAAGGGAATATTAAGGATGGCATGTTAGATTTCACGTGGCGCGAGGGTGGCCTCAATGGTCACGGCGTCGCGGACAGTCAGGGCGACACGCTTCGCGGCACTTGGGGAACTGGCGGTGCGAAGCAGGGCGCAGGCGAGTTTATTGGTGTACGGCAAAAAAAAGGCAAGACCTCACCGTAAACCGACTCCAAAAGAATTCGCATTCTGCCGCTTCGACTGAAAAGGAGCAATCGTTGACGTTTTCGCTTAATTACGACGCATGACCGTTCTCGAAGTGCTGCAAGCGACAACTGAGTACTTGAAGAAGCACAATGTCGAGAACCCGCGTCTCAACGCAGAGCACCTAATGGCGCATGCTCTGGGGCGGAAACGGATCGAGCTTTATCTGGATTTCGAGCGGAAGCTGGCTGAAACAGAACTGGGGCCGTTGCGCGAATTGGTAAAGCGTCGCAGTGAAGGCGAGCCGCTCCAGCACTTGTTAGGCACCGTAGAATTTTGCGGGCTAACTTTTCTATGTGACAAACGCGCACTGGTTCCGCGGCCGGAAACGGAGCAACTTGTGGAGTTCGTTGAATCGAAAATCGAGAATCGAAAATCGAGAATTGTGGATGTTGGTACTGGCAGCGGTGTAATCGCGCTCAGCTTGGCAGCGAAATTTCCAGAGGCGAAGATTCTTGCCGCTGATGTTTCGGATGATGCACTCGCGCTAGCGCAAGAAAATGCGTCTAGGCTAAACTTGACCGGCAGGGTCCGGTTTCTGAAAAGCCGTCTGCTCGAAAACGTCGAGGGAGCTTTCGATCTAATTGTCGCGAACCTTCCCTACATCTCGACGCAGGACCGGCACACTCTTTCGCGAGAAGTGTTGCGTGATCCGGAAATTGCGTTATTCGCCGGCGCGCGAGGCGATGAGCTGGTGCACGAACTGATCGCCGACGCTCCATCACGGCTTCGACCCGGCGGGATGCTGGCCTTGGAAATAGGACTCGGCCAGAGAGATGCGTTTCTTTCGGCTCTGGCGGAAAAAAATTACCGCGACATTTGTTCAAAGAACGATTATAACGGCGTGACACGGTTCCTTTTTGCCAGGTATGGATAAGATCCTCGTCCACGGCGGTTATCCGCTTTCCGGTTCTATCAAGGTCAGCGGCTCGAAAAATTCTTCGCTGCCGATCCTGGCCGCGACGTTGCTCACTCGAGAGACTTGTATTGTTCACGGCGTGCCCGATCTGAGCGACACCCATTACATGCTGCAGATTTTAACTCATCTGGGCGCGCAGGTGGAACGGGCCAGTGGAACGGTCAGCGTCACTGCGGAAAAGATGCACTCCGTCGCGCCGTACGACGTCGTGCGCAAGATGCGCGCTTCTGTTTGTGTGCTTGGGCCGTCGCTGGGCCGTTGCAAAGAAGCAACTGTCGCTTTGCCCGGTGGTTGCGTCATCGGAGACCGGCCTATTGATCTGCATCTCACGGGGTTCGAAGCGCTTGGCGCGGCAGTGCGTGTGGAGGGCGGTGACATCAAGGTTTTTGCGCCGAAGCTGACCGGAGCGGTTATCAACATGCGGAGCAAATTCGGCCCGACTGTGCTCGGAACCGATAACGTGATGATGGCAGCCGTTCTGGCCGATGGTGTGACAGTTATCGAAGGGGCGGCACAGGAACCCGAAGTGGTCGACCTGGCTATGTTCTTGAATAAAATGGGGGCGAAGATCGAAGGCGCTGGGACGCGCCGGATCATTATCGAAGGTGTGCCTGAGTTGCACGGCGCGGAACACCGGGTGATCCCCGACCGAATTGAAGCTGGAACATTTCTGGTTGCGGGCGCAATTGGCGGAAAGGGAGTCACCGTCAAGCGAGTGGAACCGGAGCATATTCGCGCCGTCACTGATGTGCTGGCCAGATGCGGGTTTCCAATCGAGATCAATAATGATGCGATTTCCATCTTGCCGAATGGAGTTGCTAGTGCGCTGGAGCTAACGACCGAACCGTATCCCGGTTTCCCGACCGACATGCAGGCGCAGATGTGCGCGCTTCTCTCCACCAGCAAAGGCACCAGTTCTGTGACAGAAAATATTTTTCCGCAGCGCTATATGCATGTGGCGGAGCTAAAACGCATGGGCGCGCAAGTGGAAATGGCGGGTGCGACCGCGGTGATTGATGGAGTGGATGGTCTCCTCGGCGCGCCAGTGATGGCGAGCGACTTGCGAGCGTCCGCCGCATTGGTGCTTGCGGGACTAAAGGCGGATGGAATTACCGAAGTAAGCCGCGTTTACCACATCGACCGCGGCTACGAACATCTAGATGAAAAATTGAGCGAACTCGGCGCACACATCGAGCGGGTAAAAGCAGCGTAGCTCAATCTTTTTCCTTGCGCTTCTTGCGGCCAGCGGGCAGTCGTTAAGTACGCAAGAGAAAGGATAAATATGGATCAAACACCGCCGGCTACTCCACCAACTTCATCCGATGTCCGGACATGGTGCGTCCTGTGCCATGCCAGCGCATTACTCGGATTGTTTTTTCATTTCCTGGGCCACATCTTGGGGCCGCTTATCGTTTGGCTTCTGAAACGTGGCGACTCGCCTGAAATCGATGCTTACGGAAAAGAATCGCTCAATTTCCAAATCTCGATGCTGATTTATGATGCCATCGCCGCGATTCTCTGTGTGTTCCTTATAGGCATTCCAATTTTGATCGCTCTTTGGGTGTTAAACACGGTTCTTGTCATCATCGCATCAGTGAAAGCCGGGCAGGGAGAGTTCTATCGCTATCCTTTTACGATTCGGCTGATCAATTAATTCAGCGCCCTAATCCCCATCGAAACCGGGAGATTCCGTTGCGTCCCTCGAGATATCTTGCGGAATTCTTCGACTGCGCTTCGCTTCGCCAAAATGGTGTTGGGTTTAGCGCGCCGTGGTGATCAATCGGCGCAATGTCTTTAGATTGACCACATCTTCTCTTAAGTCCTTGCCTTTCGGGGTTTCGAGTACCTTTGGGATCTTGCGGAATCGGCGGTGGCGCATAATGAAGCAAAAAGCAGGGAGCCCGATTTTGCCCTTGCCGATATGTTCATGTCGATCCACTCGCGAGCCGCCTGCAGTTTTGGAATCGTTTAGGTGAATCGCCACCAGGCGATCCAAGCCAACCACACGATCAAATTCGCGGAATGTCTTCCGAACTGAGCCTTCGCTGTTGATGTCATAGCCCGCTGCGAAAATATGCGCGGTATCGAGGCAGACACATAATCGCTCAGGCTCGCGCACGCGGCTAAAAATGTAGGCAAGATGCTCGAATTTACTTCCCAGACATGAGCCCTGACCAGCAGTCGTCTCCAGCGCAATCCGCGTTTTGACTTTCGGAAGACCAGAAAGAACGCGGTCAATGGATTCTACAATTTTTTCGAGGCCAGCTTCTTCGCCCGCGCCCAAGTGCGCGCCGGGATGCAACACCAAAAACGGTAGGTCCAGCTGATCGGCGCGAACCAATTCCTCCGACAGCGAGCGCATCGAGTTTGTGTGAAACTGCCCGTTCGTGGCGGCGAGATTGATAAGATAATTTGCATGCGCGAATATAGATAATTCGCTGCGTTGCCGATGTTGGGTGAAAAGCGCGATTTCATCGCGAGTAAGCGGACGAGCGAACCACTGCATGTTGTTTTTCACGAACATTTGCATGGCAGTGCAGTTGATCGAACGCGCACGCTCGATCGCCATGTTGACGCCACCGGCAATCGACATGTGCGCGCCAAGAAGAATTGGACCAATTGGCGAATTGGCGAGTCGGCGAACCGGTGCGTGCTCCGTTTCTCCGTCTCGGCGTTTCTTCATTTCGTTTCTCGTCGCTATTGGCCCTTCAAAACAGCCGGGCGCCAATCCGGCTTCTTCAAGCTCCCTGTGCCGGCGTATTCGAAAAGTTTGTACATCGGTGTAAGCAGTACGCCGGGTCCCTTCATGTTGAGTCGCACATTGAAATCGAGCTTATCATCGAGAAAATCGATATCGCCATGACCTAACATGCTAAAGAGCGTGCCGTCTGCCTCGAAGTCCTCGGTATGAATAATCCCCTCATCGATCTTGAAGTTCGCTGTCGCTCTGTGCGCGATGCTGTATCCGCTGCGGGGAACAATCCGGTTCAAAATCCCTGAGAGCGGCCCGAAAATCGGGATGGCGAAAACATCGCCGTTGGTTACTTCTACTTTTCCACGGCCCCGCATCGCCCCGGAATCGCTGCCGAGGCCGGTGAAATCGTACGTGCCGTTTAATACGCCGAGCGCTGTCTTATAGTTGAAGTACAAATTAGTCAGCAGCGGGAAATTGATTTCGCTCATCGAAATATTTGCCTGGTAATGCGGATCGTTTTTCGCCAGTGAGATGTCGGCGTTCCCACCCAACGTGCCTGAGAGAAGCGCGCCACGAAGATCGATGATTTGCAACCGGTCGTTAGTGAATAGCAATCGCGCAGAGATGCGATCGAAGTGCAAGGTCTTTCCAAGAAAGACATAATCCATCCCGTTCGCGGCCTCTACCTTGATCTCCAGACGCGTGTTCTTGCCGCCTCGAAATTGATATAGACCGTTCGCTGTGACGGAGGGCGACCGCCGAAATTTATATGGCGCCACAGTGTTCGAAACTTTTGGATCAATCCAAAAAATTATTTCGCCCGGATTCAGTGAGCTTTTAATATTGGAGACACGTACCTCGTGTTTCTTAAAATCGTAGGTAAAACTGCCCGTGCCGGAACCCTCGTTGCGCGTTACATGCAAATCCTCACAAGTCAGCGCGCCGTCGGAGAAATGGATTTTAGTATCCGCGCTGTTCATCCACGTGCCGCGGAACCGGCTCCGTCCCAAAATGACGCTCCCATCACCCTTCCAAGTTCCCGGATTGTGATCCTGACCCCGGACCGCGAGGCGAATGGTAGGGGAACGTTGCCATTCCCACTGCCGGAGAAATTCATTCAGTTCCGGCGGTGCGATCCCACGCACCGCGTCCGGGACTATTGTGCTTTCTATATTTAAACGAAAATCCGACGGCGCGTCCAAAAGGTCAGCCCGGACCTGGCCCGCTTGATGTCGGAGGCGCAGGTCCCTGACCAGTGTGCGCTCTCCGTCCCATGAAAAGTCAGCCGTGAGATCGGAAAATGGAACTTTTTTGTAAGCGAATCGGCCAAAGGCGAGGTGTCCAATGATGTCCGGCTTGAAGCGGTCGGCCCCAAAATTTACCGAGCCGGAAACCTCGACGAGCGGCGGCGCTTGAAAGTCGATGCTCGCAACCGGCTCGCTCAGTCCGAATGCATCAAGAAACGCTTTCAGATCCAGACTACTGCGCGCTTGCAAACTCGCGCTGCTGCCTTGCACATTCCAATTCGCGCGCCCTGCAAAACTGCCCATGCCATCACTCCATTCGCAATGTGCAATATTCAGTTGCTGGTTGTTCCATTCCGCCGCGGCGGAGAGGTCCCTCATTTCGTAGCTGCCCCGTTGCAGTCGATCGCCGCGGAGGGTCGCCTCAACGCGCGCCTTCTCGATCTCGGCGACGTCACCGCTAAATTTTATCTGTAATGACGGCAGGGTGCTAGGGAACCTGAATTTTTGCAGTTCGTTCACACCGCGCTGCGCAATCAACAATCGCCTTTGCCATTCTTCAGCGGAAAGCGCAGGCGACGGTTGATAATTCTCGCGCTTGATTAGTTGCCCAGTCGCAGAGATCCGAATCCCGCAAAAGATTCCCTCCGCCTGACTCACATAAATTTGTTCTGGTGGAAAATAAACATGGGCGCGCAAGTTGGTGAGCACGGCTCTGTTCCCTGTCTCGTCAGCGGCCTTAAATGGGAGACTGATTTGCGCATCGCGCACATCGAGCGCGTTGAGAAACGGTTCATGATGGATGAGCGCAGCGTAATTGATATCGAGCGAAACTTCGCTGATCAGGGCCAGCGTATTCTCGCGATTCTTGTAATCAAAAATCCGCACATTCTTCGCCACAAGCCCCCGAAACGGGTCCAGCGTCAGACGCCCGATGCTCGCTTCGACTCCGTGCTTGCGCAATTCCTCCACTACGCGGTAACGCCATTGACGGCCAAATCCTCTCTTTGCGAGGTAATATCCGCCACCGCCAATCCCGAGAATCATGGCAAGGATCACCAAGCGCATGAGGCTGACGGCGATTCGACGTCCCCAGGTTGATTTCCGGCGTCGTCGGCGCGGCCGAACCTGAGGTGGTTCGAGGACGGGCGGCAT
>DATHHK010000097.1:0-11486 GCA_035317225.1 Candidatus Udaeobacter sp.
TCGGATGTCAGATCGAGAAGAGGCTTGTCGTTTACCTTGCAGAAGTGCCGCAAGAATCCGCGGACCAGAATCGGGATATCTTCCTTTCGTTCGCGCAACGGCGGCATCGTGATGCGCACTACGTTGAGGCGGAAATAAAGATCATCGCGGAATTTTCCTTCGCGCACCAACTGTTCGAGATTTTTGTTCGTAGCCGCAATGATCCGCACGTCTGCGTGCAAGGTTTGATTGCCGCCAACGCGCTCAAACGCGCGGCCCTCGCTCATGATGCGCAGCAATTTGACCTGGGTGCTCGCGTCGATCTCGGCCACTTCGTCGAGAAAAATCGTGCCGCCGTTGGCCTGCTCGAACCGGCCGATGCGCCGTTCGTATGCGCCTGTGAACGCGCCTTTCTCGTGACCGAATAACTCGCTCTCCAGAAGTTGCGGAGAAAGCGCCGCGCAGTGCACTGCCACAAATTTCGCTTTATTGCGCCGGCTCAAATTATGAATGGCGTGTGCAGCCAATTCTTTGCCTGTCCCGCTTTCCCCTTCGATCAACACATTGGCTGACGACGGCGCAACCTGCCGAATCGTGTCGAGCACGTCATGCAACGCGGCCGAGTCGCCCCAGATGTTTTCCAGACCGTACCGTTCATCCACTTGTTCCCGCAGGGCGCGATTTTCCTGCTCGAGCTTGCGGCCTTTCAGGGCGCGTGCAATCAGCAACTCTACCTTGTCGAGGTTGAGCGGCTTGGTCACAAAATCGTAGGCGCCGCGTTTCATTGCTTCCACCGCGACATCCACCGACCCGTAGGCCGTCATCATGATGCAGGCAGGCGGCCGCGGCATTTTCAACGCGCGATCGATCAAGGTCATTCCATCTTCGCTGCCGAGCCGCAGGTCCGTGAGAAGCACATCGATCTGTTCGCGATCCATTACATTGATCGCGCCTGCAATATCCGGAGCGACGTACACATCGTAATCATTCTCAAGCAAACTTCGCAATCCGTCACGAGTGTGCTTCTCATCATCAACAATGAGAACCGTGGGCTGTAGATTCATTGGCTTCACCACGTTAAACGGTTAAACAGTTACACCGTTACAACCGTACGTCGGGCAGCTCTCCATTTGTAACTTTTGTAGCGTTTCTAATTACTTTTAACAAGTCGGGGGGGCTTCGGATTTGGTCATCTGAATCCGCGACACTTCGGGATGCGACCAAGTACCACGGTCAAAGAAATATGGTCATGCGGTGGAAATGATGTATCCTCGCGGCCGATGCAGCAGCGGATTCTACATGGGCTGATGTCCATTTTCATCGCTGGTGGCTCAACCACTTTTGCTGCTGAAGAGTCCACGAACACGGGCAATGACTGGAACCTGTCCGCTCGAGAAAAAGAGGTTTCGATCTACAGCCGCCTGCGCTCGGGTTCGCAGGTAAAGGAATTCAAAGCTATAGGCCCGATTGACGCGCCTACCAATACCGTCGGCGCGGTCATCGACGATTTCCAAAACTATCCGAAGTTCATGCCGTTCACGACCGAGTGCCGGCTAATCAGACGGGATGGCGATTCAATCGTTGGATATCAAAGGCTTTCGCCAAAAATTTGTGCGGACCGCGATTACACATTGCGCGTCTGGAAAAAATCATGGACCACCCCTGATGGTTTAGTTTTCGCCAGTCATTGGTCGCCTGCGAATGAACTGGGGCCGCCAGAAAAGAAAGGCGTCGTGCGCGTGAAAATTTGCGAGGGTAAATGGCTGCTCGAACCAGACGGCGCAACCAAAACTCGCGCCACCTATTTCATTTATACCGACACTGGTGGTTTTATCCCATCTTTCATTGCAAACCGTGTTAGCATGACGGGAATCACCAAGCTATTCGCGGCGGTCCGCAAGCAAGTTAAAGATCCAAAGTACGCGGTTTCGGCGCCTGATGGTGCACCACCGACAGCTAAAGAAACAAGTGGTGGAAAAAATGAGCAGGCACGAATCGCGGCTGATGAAAAAAACAAGAAACCCGAGTGACCAATGGCGGAAACCCGGCAAGATTCGTGATTCGATGTCACGGTGTAAGGATTCAACGATTTAACCGATCACTTCGGTGATTCGCTTTTCGCCATTTCTGTTAAGTTTCGCGCGATGAAAACCAATCGTTTCCTGTTTGTAATTTGCGCTATTACCACGCTGGCGTTTTTCGTTCTGTCCGCCGCCGAACCTGCAACTGAAACGCCGAAGAAACCTGTTTCAACCAATTATCAGGGAGTGACTGTAGACGATCTGTATCAATGGCTCGAAAAAGATGATGAGCCGGACGTGAAAGCCTGGTCGGACATACAAAATCAGCGGACCAGGCAATATCTCGATCAATTGCCGGACCGGAGAGCAATCGAAAAGCAATTGACGGAATGGTACGCAAAAACTTCGCCCAGTTATTCGTCGCTTGTCTCCCGACCCGGACTGTTGTTCGTGATGAAATTCCAGCCACCGAAGCAACAGCCTCTACTGGTCACGCTCACGTCGGCTGACGACCTCAAATCTGAGAAAGTCGTGCTTGACCCCAGCGTGCTGGACGCCAAAGGCACGACCGCGATCGATTGGTTTGTTCCGTCATTGGATGGCAAATATGTCGCGATGTCGCTTTCCAAAGGTGGAAGTGAAGACGGCACGCTTCACTTTTACCAGACCGCCACCGGCAAAGCGCTGCCGGACGCGATTGCCCATGTGCAGTATCCGACTGCGGGTGGCAGCGCAGCATGGAACGCCGACGGCACTGGGATCTATTACACACGGTTTCCCAGAAAAGGTGAGCGGCCCGAAGCGGACCTGAACTTTTATCAGCAGGTTTATTTTCACAAGCTCGGCACGCCCGACACAAAGGATACGTACTCCATCGGAAAAGACTTTCCGCGAATCGCAGAGATCGTTTTGGAAGGTTCGCGCGACGGCCGATACATTCTCGCCTCCGTCGCGAATGGCGATGGCGGCGATTTTGCGCATTACCTGCTCGTGCCGGAAGGATCCGCCGCAGGCGAATGGAAGCAGATCACAAAATTCAGCGATCAAATCAAGGCCGCCCATCTTGGACGCGATAACGCCCTATATCTTCTTTCGCGCAACGCCGCGCCACGCGGAAAAGTTCTCCGTCTTCCGCTCGAGACGCCCGAACTAAATAAAGCCGTTGAGATCGTTCCAACTGGCGAGCCGGTTATCCAACAAATCGTGCCTACGGCCGACGCGTTGTTCATTGGCGATTTGCTTGGTGGCCCATCTCAAATTCGCCGCTTTGGCCTGGACGGCAAAGGCGAAACGATTATCCCGATTCCAAAAATATCTGCCGTGCAGGAAATGGTCGCTCTCGAGGACGGCTCTCTTCTCTTTCGCGACCAAAGCTACACCGAGCCGGCAACCTGGTTCCATTGTCCGAAGGAAAAAACCGAGCCTGTGAACACGGCGCTGCGCAGCACATCGCCGGTCTCATTTGCCGATATCGAAGTGGCGCGCGAATTCGCAACCTCAAAGGACGGCGCGAAAATTCCGGTCAATATCATTTTCCGCAAAGGAATGAAACGTGACGGGCAGAACCCGACATTGCTTTACGGCTACGGTGGTTACGGAATCAGCATGTCCCCGAATTTTGAGTTTACCCGCCGGCTTTGGTTCGATCACGGCGGCGTGTATGTGGTGGCGAATATTCGAGGCGGTGGCGAGTTCGGTGAAGACTGGCACCAGGCCGGCAATCTCACGAAAAAACAAAACGTGTTCGACGACTTCGCCGCTGCGGCGGAATATTTGATTAAAGAAAAGTACACGCGCCCGGAAAAACTTGCGATCCAGGGAGGAAGCAATGGCGGCCTCCTGATGGGCGCAATGATTACCCAGCACCCCGATTTGATGAGGGCGGTCGTGTCCCAGGTAGGAATTTACGATATGCTCCGCGTGGAGCTCGCGCCAAACGGCGCCTTCAACGTTACCGAATTTGGCACAGTAAAAGACCCGGAGCAGTTCAAAGCGCTTTATGCGTACTCACCATACCATCACGTTGTCGATGGAACGAAATATCCTTCCATTCTGATGATGACCGGCGCGAACGACGGCCGAGTTGCACCATATCATTCGCGTAAAATGGTCGCTCGCCTGGATGCAGCAAACAAATCTCAGAATCCGATTCTATTGCGCACGAGCTCCAGTGCTGGTCACGGTATCGGCACCTCCCTGAACGAGCGCATCAAACAATTAGCCGACATTTACGCGTTTTTGTTTGCGCAACTGGGAATGACGAGCAAGGCCCGGTGATTCGTGATCCGTCACCGCCTCAGGCGGGTCAAAACTGAGTCGCGATCTAACGATTTAACCTTGTAACCTCGCCATCGTGCGAAGAAGACTGCTGATTTATTTTGCGGCAGTTGCCATCCTGTTTCTGATCGTAGCCGGAACAGGCGTAGCCGTCTTTCTTAGCCCGCTGCTGACGCACTACATCGAGAGCGACACATTCCGCGCTGCCATGGAAAATGAAACGGCGAAAGGCTTGCATTTCCCTCAGTGCCAGTATTCGCCGATCCGACGCACTAACGCGTTGACCGCGCAAGCCGAGAGATTCGAGGCGCGGGATGGAGAAAAAGCGATGAAGTCCCTGAATGCTCACGGGATCACGGCAACGTTTGATCCGTTAGGCGTGTTCCTGCGGCAGTGGAGATTCACCGAAGTGCGCGTGCAATCAGGCGACGTTGAGATCCAGATTTACAAGGCCCGTCCTGAAGCAGTATCGCCCAAACCATGGTTCGCCATTTTTTTGCCAAACAGGGTGTATTTGAAAAGGATTGAAACGCCACAGGCGAACATAACGTGGCGATTCCGCGGCGAGCAGGCCGGATTTTTCGGCACACAACTTATGATTACGCCTCACGGTCTCGATTTTGAATACCTTGCCACAGGCGGCAAACTGAAGATGGCCTTGCTTCCCGATCTGGATCTTCGGCGGGCGCATCTTCTCATCAGCAAGACGCTCCTGACGATTTACAATATCGATCTGACATCAGATTCGGGTGGCAGCGAAAACATTCACGCGCAGGCGAACGCCGGCGTCGGCAAGGATAAGAGCATCGATTTAAGAGCGAACTTTAGTCAGGTCCCAATTCGCTCCTGGCTGCCTGCTGAATGGAAAGAACATTTGGCCGGCAACGCATTCGGCGATCTTCATTGGGCCGGAAAAGATCCGAAGTTGGAAAGTTCGTCTGGCGAAGGTTCGCTGCGTGTCAGTGACGGACGAATCGATGACCTTCCCGTTCTGGAAAAACTCGCCGAACTGGCACAGAAAAAATCCTTCGAACATTTGGCGCTGAATGATTGTTCGCTCAGGGTTGGATGGAAATATCCGAAGATTGACATCGAGAACATTGCTATCGAAGAAAGGGGAAAATTCCGGATCGAAGGAGAAATGTCGATCGACCAGCGTCGTTTGCGCGGCACGATCAGACTTGGGCTTACCCGCGAATATCTTGATTGGCTGCCGAATCCTGAAGAAGTCTTTAGTCGCAAGGAAGGCGACTACCTATGGACTAATGTGCGTTTGTCCGGAACAATCGATGACCCGGGGCAAGACCTGAGTCCGCGCATTATCGAACTGTTCAAGCAATCGCCCGGAGCCTATCTGCGGCTCCTCTTTCGTCAGTTCGAAGCGTGGTTGAAAAAGGGATTTGGCGGCGAATGATAGCGTCTTGCGCGCATTCAATAAGTAGGGGCTTCTTGAAGTGGCATTTGGGTTTCTCCCGCCTCCAACATTCGAATGCGCTTGTCAACGTAGGGTAATCGAACCGTAAGGGTGAGCCCTTTGCCCTGGCTGCTCTCAATGGAGAGTTCTCCACCGTGTTCGCGCACAATGCGACGAACTATTAACAATCCTAGACCAGTACCGGACGGTTTGGTGGTGAAATAGGGTTCGAATACGTGGCTCAAGTTTTCTGCCGACATGCCACTGCCGGTATCAACAAAACTGACCATTACGTATGTGTCGTCCAGATCGGTACGGATGCGCAGGGTGCCATGGCGCCTCATGGCTTCAAGGCTGTTTTTGATCACGTTGTAAAAGGCCTGCTTCATCTGTTCACGATCCAGTTGTAGCAGAGGCAGATCTGCGCGTAGCTCCTGTTCGACGACCATGTCGCGGTCTTGAACTTCAGGAGTGAAAAAACGCACCGCTTCCTCAACAATTGTGTTCACATTTTCCGGATGAAGCCGTGGATGCGACGGCCGGATCGCCCGCAGGAATTGCGTGACAATGGAATCGAGCCGGCGGACTTCGGAACGGGCCACGTCAATCGATTGCTGAAGTTCTGACTTCGCATCGTGGTCCAGTCCTTGTGCCTTGCGCTCCATCAATTGTAAATGGATGTGCAGCGAATTAAGGGGATTGCCAATTTCGTGCGCCACGCCTGCCGCCAGCAACGTAAGCGCATTCAAGCGCTCCGACTCAATAGTTTGCTGTGCTGTGCGCCGGCTCTCTGTGATGTCGCGCAGAATCATGACGTGTCCGACCTGTTGCCCCGAAGCTGGGATCGTCAATCCCGGCCGAGCAAAGTCACCGATTCCGCCTACAGAATCCCGTGATTCGATCATCAACGGCACAATATAAAAATTGATAAAACGATTTTCCGGATAAAAAATCTCCATATCACGACTCAACGGTCCGCCGCTTCGGGTAAGCGATCCCCAATCGAGGCCACGAACACGTTCGTCGAGCCGTTTCCCGATGGCGCCTGCTGCCTCCAGTCCAAACAATTTGCAGGCCGCATCGTTCAAATAACTGACCCGACCCATTGAATCGGTCACAATGATGCCTTCATGGATCGCATTGAAAACTGTTTCCAGAAAACCTTTTTCCTGGGCGAGGCGCAGGAAGTAATTTTGAACTTCTTCCGGCCCAATGCGCCCGAGTCGCTCGATCAGTTTCTCAAGAAAACCGGCCTTCATAATGCACGCACAGCGCCAAATAGTTAAAAAGGTTAGACCGACACTACCGAAAAGTTCGTCGTCGATTTAACTTCAAAAGCGTTCGTGAGCAGGTGATTCAACGTATTCAACTTTTTCCTGCATCGGACGCACTTCCACTGTCAGCATTTCCACGCGCAAATAATTGAGTACAACCGGCGCAAGGATCAAGCCAGGGATACCCATCAGACGCTCGCCAATGATCAGCGCGATCAACGTAAGCCAAACCGGGTTCCGAATCCGGTCTCCAATGATTTTGCTGTTCAGAAAATATTCGAGCTTGTGAATCAGAACCAGAAAGACGAGCGCGAAAATCGCCAACTTCGGGGATACCGTCAAAGCGACAAAGACAATAATTGTATTGCTTACCAAGTTGCCGACGATCGGAACCAGCCCGCACAGAAATGTGACTGCAATGAGTAATGGCGCGTGTGGCATTCCAGCTGCGATGAGGAAGATCGCTGTCAATCCCGTGTTAACTAATGATATCGTGATCTGCGCGCCCATGACCGTGGCAAAGCTGCGATAGAAATCGCGGAATCGCGTTGAAACCTCATCGCAGCAGATGGAATAAAGATTGTTCTTAACGCGATGAGTGCCGCGGTAAGGGTCGAGGCCAGTTTTAATAAAGAGGCTCCCAGCTGCGACGACTCCGAGTATGCAGAAAGCCAGCACCGCCGTCATGCTTCTGGCAAAATTAGCGACGTTTCGCAGGTAATTCGCTTCCTGTCCAAGCGCGTCGATAACGACTTGCCTGAGACTTTCAAAATCGGTGAATGGTAGCTCAATCTGGCGCTTCTGAGCCCAGGCGCTGGCTGAAGGAATCGAGGTGTCAGCAACGTCCGGCAACGCCAGAACGGCCGCACGAGTGAGAAAGACGGCTGCCGCGGCAATCCCGGCCACAACAACGCCAAACAAGATCAAAGCCAGCCACTTTCTTTTCGTGAGAAAATAAAGCTGGCGCAATGCAAAGTAGGCAAACAGAACGACGAGCAGCGGCACACCAAGATGGAGAAGCCCTGCAAGAATGACTGTGGCAGCGAGGACGACGTAGGAAAGCCGCGTGGGGGTGATCATGGATGACGTGGTTTCCTAAATGTAGCGCAACCGTCCGGTTCGCCATAGGACGAATCCGCCGGGGCGGAACTCGCACTGGAAAATCGCGAGGCTAACCGCGTCATCGATCAGCCGGGGTCGCCGAGCCGCCTCAGGCGGGGCTACAGCTACGCGGCCTGTCCGGTTTCTTTTTCAGCGCGTTCTTTCAGCGCGGCTTTGCGCGAAAGTTTTACGCGACCTTTGTCGTCAATGCCAATGCACTTGACCCAAATAATGTCGCCAACTTTGGCGACGTCTTCGGTGCGGTTCACGCGAAAATCCGCGAGCTCGGAAATATGCACGAGCCCATCTCTACCCGGGAAAACTTCGACGAACGCGCCGAATTCTTTCGTCGAGACGACGCGTCCCTGATATGTCTGTCCGACCTCGATTTCGCGCGTCATGCCGCCGATAATTTCCTTTGCTCGCGCCATGCTTTCGCCACTGGTCGCGTAAATGTGCACCGAGCCGTCATCTTCAATATTAATTTCAGCGCCGGTCTCGGCGACAATTCCCTTGATGGTCTTACCACCGGGCCCAATGAGCGCACCGATCTTCTCCGGATTAATTTTGATCGTCTCGATCCGTGGTGCGTACTTGGACAATTCCGCCCGCGGTTTCTCCAGCGCGCTGGCCATGAATCCCAGAATTTTGGTGCGCGCTTCTTTTGCGCGTTGAATAGCCTCTGCTATCACCTTGTGGCTGATACCAGGGAGTTTCAGATCGAGTTGAAAACCGGTGACGCCCGCATCGGTTCCGCAGAGCTTGAAGTCCATATCGCCAAAATGATCCTCGGAGCCAATGATGTCGGTCAGCAATTCATAGGGTTTTTCTCCTGAATCCGAGCCGCCATCGCCAGTCACGAGCCCGATCGAGATTCCAGCAACCGGCGTCTTGACCGGCACGCCAGCATCCATGAGCGCAAGCGTTCCGGCGCACACGCTTGCCATGGAGGTCGAGCCATTTGATTCCATGATCTCGCTCGAGATCCGAATCGCGTAACGAAAATCATTTTCTTTCGGCACAACTGGTTCCAACGAGCGCTCCGCCAGCGCGCCATGGCCGATCTCGCGTCGACCGGGCCCGCCTGTCCGCCCCGTTTCGCCCACGCTAAATGGCGGAAAATTGTAGTGCAGAATGAACCGCTTCGATTGTTCGCCGCCGCCGTAAGCATCAATCATCTGCGCCTCCTCGATCGGCGCCAGCGTAGCGAGAGCCATCGCTTGGGTTTCCCCGCGCTGAAATATGGCCGAACCGTGCGCGCGCGGCAGAACGCTTACTTCGCAACTGATCGGTCGCAAATCTTGATAGCCGCGACCATCGACGCGTTTCTGTTTTTCCAGAATGCTGACGCGAAACGCCTTTTTTTGGACGTAATCGAATGCTTGAGAGATCGCAAAAGCATCGGCTTCAGGATGTTTTTCCATGATCGCCGTCTTCACTTCCTCGCGCAACGCATCCACCGCCTTAGCACGCGCCACTTTGCCTTCCGTGTAAAGCGCCCCTACGATCCTGTCGCCGGCAACACTGTAAGCGATATCAAGCAGCTCCTGAGTCACCTGAAGCAACTGCGGCTCGCGTTTGGGCTTGCCCACCATCGTCGCCAATTCCTTTTGAACGCGAATCATCTCGCGAGCATGCTCGTGCGCAAACTCGAGCGCTTTGATAAAATCGGCTTCCGGCAGTTCGGCGGCCGAACCCTCGATCATGATTACATCGTTTTCGGTGCCGACGTAAACAAGATCGAGATCGCTCTCTGCGCGTTGCGTGTGCGTAGGGTTCGCAACGAACTCTCCTTTGACGCGGCCAACGCGCACGGCACCGATTGGGCCGGTAAACGGAATATCCGAAACGGACAGCGCGGCCGATGCGCCATTCATCGCCAGAATATCCGGATCATTCTCGCCGTCGGCGCTGAGCAAAATTGAGATGATTTGCGTATCGTAAAAGTATCCCTGTTGAAAGAGCGGCCGTAGCGGCCGATCGATCATACGCGACGTGAGCGTTTCTTTTTCCGTGGGACGACCTTCGCGCTTGAAGTAGCCGCCCGGAAATTTTCCAACTGCTGCGGCTTTTTCGCGATAATCAACCGTGAGCGGGAAATAATCCTGGCCTTCTTTGATTCTTGTGGACGAGACGGCACTGGCAAGCACCATGGTGTCGCCGCACGTGACCACGACTGCGCCGTCGGCGAGTCTGGCGATTTTGCCGGTTTCGATTGAAATTGGAGTGGCCCCAATTTGGGCCGTGACCTTCTGTTGCATTTTACTTTTCCTGGATGTGCGATTCCAGGCCGGTCACCCTGACTGTAGGTTTTAAATCCGCACGATGATCGCTCGCCACGACGAGCTCCACGATCCGAAACTAAAACCTAAAATCCGAGGTGATTACCGCACCTGGAACTGCTGGTTATCTTTTGTTCTTAATTTAATTACGGCTTCGAGCAGTTCAAACAGTTGGACGCGAACGTGGGGTCCGCGTTATTTGCGCAAGTTCAGTTTGTCGAGCAGTTTTTTATAACGATCGGCTTTTGTTTTGCTCAAATAATCGAGCAGACTCCGGCGTTGCGCGACCATCTTAAGCAAGCCGCGCCGCGAAGAATGATCTTTCCGGTAAGTCTTAAGGTGCTCAGTTAAATGCTCGATCCGGCGGGTCAGAAGTGCGACCTGCACATCCGCGCTGCCGGTATCTTTTTCATGCAACTGGAAGTCCTTCAGACTCGACGTTTGGTTGCTCTCTGCCATAACGAAGGCGCTAATCTAGACGAAGACCGCGTTTTGGCAACCCATGCTCTGAAGCGTCCGCGCGGCGGCATCTGTGTCATTCGCACAACGCTTCTGTTTCGCGTTTACCATCGTACCAAAGATGCAGTCTCGCGCGCGACCGAGCCATGCGGGGCCCGCCGAAGATCATAATAAAGAGTGTGCCAAGAATTTCCTTGGCTGAATACATGCGCAACTTCCGGCCAGATGTGACAACAGGTTCCCGCAGCACCTTGAAACGGCCAAGTTTTCTTAGTGCGAGGCTAAAATAAACTTCTTCTCCGGCAAAGTATTGCTCATCGAAACCGCCAGTTGCCTGGAAGTTGCGTCGGGTGGTGAAAAGAAATGCGCCTGCGCCGAGATTGAGGCCAAAATAAAGGGTGCAAAACGCGCGTAAGAAAATGCGGCTCCAGAGGGGGATGAATCCGTCCATCACTCCGCGCGCGCTGCCGCCAGCGTAACCCGCTCCGAGAACATACATCGCTTCGGTAACGTGAGTCCGGTTAATCCGCGTATCGGCATCAACGAAGAACAGGTATTCACCGCGTGCAGCGCGAGCTCCGGCGTTTCGGGCGGCCGCGATTTGGCGTCGATTGATCGAAACGACTCGGGCGCCGGCTTGCTCGGCGATTTCTGGCGTCGCATCCGTCGAGGCATCATC
>DATHHK010000098.1:0-6397 GCA_035317225.1 Candidatus Udaeobacter sp.
ATTAATCACCAGCCGCGGCGCTTCGATGTCGCCACGCACCGTGCAATCTGCCTGGAGCTCGCAGCATTCAGTCACGAAAATATTGCTCTCCACCGTCCCTCGCACCTTCACCGATTTCGCCCTGATCTCGGCGCGTATCCGTGCGTTCTCCCCGATCGTGAGCGTTCCGGTGGAATCGATTGTGCCCTCCACCTCGCCGTCGATGAATAGCTCGTTCAGGAATCTGATCGAGCCTTTAATCGAAACTCCTCGAGAGAGATGAGCGCCGGATTGCGTCGGCATGAAAGTGCGGTGGGATGGTCCTGGGACGACAGATGGTCCGGCCGATTCGTTTGCGGGCGCCGCGGGTTCGGTCTTTCGACTGAAAATGTGCATTCCGTGATTTCTCCCCGGTTTGGCCGTTTAGGCAAGCTGGTTAGGTTCAGGCAATCTGACGACCAAACGCTCGTTCTTACCGTCCGACCGCGACTGTCTGCGATCCAAGCGCAAGGGAAATGAACATAAACACTGCTGCAAGTTTCCTGCTCGTCGATTGTATCGTAATCAATCGCCTTTCATCATTCTTCTCCGAGATTTGTCGGCCCAAGTTCTCAAAGAGCAAGATCGGCCCCCATCGGCGATCTAGCAACGGCTGAGAACTTCGGCTGAGGCAATGCACATGTGTTCGCCGTTGAAATCTTAAAGATATTTTCGACGGGCCGTAAGATTTTCCGACAATCGCAATCCAAACAGCGAGCGGCGAACGAAACATTTATATGCGCGCATACGAAGAGCATCTCCGCATCATTTGCGCAGTGTGCGAGCGTTTCATCCAACGTGGGAAGAAAGGTTGTTCGGAGACGATCGTAACTGTGTGCGACGATTGCAGAAGGCAATCTCATTTTGAAGCAAAACGTCATCAGGCTAGCCAGCTTGGCGAAAATCAACAAGAAAGCGGCTCATCATTCTGACTGGCGTTGAGGCAGAAAAAGTCAACACTGTTATTGCCATTTTGCGGTAGCGGCACACCAGTATCATGCACTGCCAAGCTAGTGAAATTCGTATTCTCGAATGGCAGGCTCGGACACACTATTGCCTTCAACGAGGCAGATCGAATGCTGTGAGTGCGGAACGGTAATGCGCTTTATTGATGTTCTGTGATTGACTGCCGGGCTGCGAGTTGGGTAGCCTGGATGCCGCTGGGGGCGCGTCGGTTTTTAGTTTCACTGGCGCGTCTCCGCCCTAGATCGTTCGGCACAATTCCACCATGACTCCGCCTTTATCGGGTTCTCCCCAGGTGAGCAAACGGATTAGACCCGAAATTTACGTCTTTAAAGACGCAATGATTGGGCATAGTTCTCGTTAGGCCTCGTGCGAACCTTCGTTTTCTCCTCAAAGTTGACCCGTTACGGTGCCGTCCTCCTCGCCCTGGCCCTAGTCACGGTGGCTTGGACGGCTTCTGGCCAGCAGGTCAAGCGATCTTCTCCCAACGACGCGCCTCGAATCCGGGCTACGGCGTCCGCCGGAGCCGCCGCTCTTCCGGCGCGACAGCGCTTCCTGGAGATGTTCGCTCGCGCGTACTTCCCAGGACGAACCGGCCAACTCCTGGTCGTGCCGCGTGAAGGCGATTTCATCACGCGACCCGACCCCGACGTGGCCTACATGCACGGTTCGCCGTGGGACTATGACGTCTCGATTCCGCTGATGTTTGCAGGACCTGCGGTGCGGACCGGACTGTACTCGATGCCGGCCGTGCAGCAGGATGTTGCGCCAACGCTTGCGGCTGCGCTCGGCGTGCGGATGCCCCCGACCGCGACAGGCCGCATATTGCCGGTCTTGCGGACCGATTTTGCTCGACCGCGGGTTATCATGCTGGTCGTTCTGGACGGCATGCGTCGGGATTACTTCGATCGCTATGCCGCGTCGATGCCAACGCTCACTGCTTTGCGCCAACGCAGCGCCTGGTTCACCCAGGCACAGGTTAACTTTCTCCCGACGAACACTCCTGCCGGGCATTCCACGATCTCGACAGGAACCGATCCCGCCGTGCACGGAATCACAGGCGTCAGCGTGTACGATCGCACGCACCGCCGGGTTCACGAGCTATTTGCTGGGAGAATGCCGCAAGATTTAATGGCATTGACGCTGGCAGACATCTGGCAGCTCGAGACTGCTGGCCGTGCGCTCATCCTGGCTCAGGGCAGCATCGATCGAGCGGCGACCCCGCTCGCGGGACATGGAGCGTGTCAGTTGAATGGGACGCCCGTCGTGCTTGCCAGCTACGATCGGCAGACGGGCGCTTGGGCCACGAACCCTGACTGCTTCCTGCTCCCCGCATATCTGAAGGATCGCAATGCGAAAACACTATGGCAGGCCAGCGCGGAGTGGATGGGTCACAGAATCGATTCCGCCTCCGCGGTGCGCTATTCGGCTTTGTTTCCGGCATTCGAAGCCGATGCCCTGATCGCGATGATCGAGCACGAGCCCGTAGGTGAAGATGATGTCACGGATCTCATTTTGTTGAACTACAAATGCGCGGATTTCGTGGGCCACAAGTATGGTCCAGATTCGGACGAGCTCCGCGTCACGCTCGGCGAGATGGACCGACACTTGGCGCGGATGCTAAGTGCGCTAGAGGCAAAGGTTGGGGTTAATTATCTCCTTGCGGTGACCGCGGATCATGGCATGCCGTCGAAACCATTGTCGCCGGACCGCCGGCACTTTGCGCCGGCGATCATCGACCTGTTGCACGAAAAGTTTGATCCTGAGGCGAAGCAGTTGATTACGTCCTTCGAACCGGAAAACCTCCAGATCTTCGTCGATGAAGACCGGCTGCAGTATCTTGGTTTAACGCTGCGCGACCTGGCTCACTTCCTGGAATCACAGCCGTTCTTTTTCGCGGTGTTTACAAACGACGACGTGCGCCGTGCGGCTCACGCGGCGAAGCCTGTGACGCAAACGCGCGGGCGCTCGAAGGACAAATAGAGTCGGCCCAACAAAGGTCTAGCCAATCGATGCAGCTGACGGCTGGCCCGCCGCAGTAATTTGTGCATGACAGCTTCAAAACTAGAATTCGCGGAACAGCTCACCCTCGCCAGCGGTGGCTGATTTTGTTACCGTTAGACCACTGGAAAATTGTTATATGTCAATATTACGCTTTTTAGCATTAATGGTTTTGCCCTTCCTCGTTGTTAGCTGTTCACAGCGAGATTTCGATTCTGTGGCTGAAGGGCAGAAGTTGTTGCGTCGGGATGCGGAGTGGGCGGACCTTGCGACCGCGGGAAAAGATGTCGACAAGATTGTCTCCTATTGGACCGATGATGCCGTGGTGATCTTTCCAGGACAGCCAGTGATCGAGGGCAAGCAGGCAATTCGCGCCTATGTCGAAGCGAGTCTAAAGATGCCTGGTTTCAAAATCCACTGGGTATCGGAAAAGCCGGTATTCTCGCCCGACGGCAAGCTCGCCTACGTCCGCGGCACTGACGACCTCACCATGCCAGGTCCGAACGGGACGCCGATCACGACGCATCTTCGAGGAGTTGCAGTCTGGCGCATGGAGCCCGACGGGCAGTGGCGCTGTGTGGTCGACATTTCAAATGAGGAACCACGTCCAGGGCCCAAATCCTAACACGTAACTTCCTCTCGATCGCACCCAAGGTCTAACTAGGCGATGCAATCAACCGCTGGCCGCTCCGATACGTAGCTTTAATAGGACTTCAACACTTCCAGATTATGCGCGCGCTCGCCCGGGGCAGCTGATCTTGTTTTCGTTAGACGTTTTTCGCCGTATCCTATGGTGCTTTCGATAGTTCCGGTCGACGGGAAATCAGCTCTTTTCGGGCGAAACAGCTTCTTTAACGTTTTGGACGTGTTCCTTAATCTCGCTAACTTGCGGATGCACGTCACTCATCAAATCGTGCTCGGCTTGGGAAAGCTTTTCAATGCGCTTGGTCATTTCATGCACCTCTTCCAACATCGCATCCTGACGCGATGAGATGCGATGCATCCACCAGAAGCACACAGCCCAGCAAAGTGTTCCGATGCAGCCCAGCGCGAAGGCCATTACTTCGAATTTTTCCATGGGAAATTACATCACGTGATTGCGAAATCCTCCAAGGGGTGTGCGCGACAATGAAGCGCCCGCGGCTCTCGCCGCGGGCGTTTCAGTTTTAACTAAACGATGCGAGCCGCTGCAATTAAGGCTTGACCGTCGTTGTGGTAGTTTCTTTCGTCTCGTAGGTCGATAGCGGTTTCGCTAGCGTTACTTTGGTCACGACCATGCGGTCGCCTTCTTTGCTGTAGGTGTATGTCACCGGCATGTCTGGCCTGAGCGCCCTCCACTCTACTGCGCGGCCTTCCGGGTCAACGAGTACGGTCTTCTTGGTGTAGTAATACTTCACCGGAGTCGTGCTCGATTCTGTGCGGAACATGATGTAGTCCGAGCCCGGCGTATAAGCCGTAATTGTGCCTGTGCCGTTAAGCGTGCTCGTGCTTGTGGTGCTCTCGCTCGCGCCCGTTGCCCCTGCCGTGGTTGTGGTTGTAGTTGAGGTTTCCTGCGCGAAAGCTGTACTCAATGCGACCGCGCCGGCCGCGCCCGCGGCCAACAATTTCACTAATCTAGTTTGTTTCATATTTGTGCGTTACTTTGGTTAAACGGACATTTTTCCGTCTGCTTGTTTGCGACGTGTCCTGTCCGCGGTTTATTCAACCCAACCATCAATCGCATGACACCGTGCATCCACGCGTCTCAGTTTGCTTCTGATGCGAATGACATCTAATCAGGCGACGCAGCCATGCATATCGAGCGAAGACATAACGTCGGCAAAGAAGAGGCAATCCAAAAGATCGACACGTTTCTTGACGATCTAATGCACGGCCAGTTTCCGGGCAACGTCGCAATTAAAGAAGCCTCCAAGAGTTGGTCCAACGACGCCATGAGCTTCTCTTTCAAGGCTAAGAAGGGGTTTTTGGGCGCCACGATTTCCGGCGTCCTCCGCGTAACCCAGGACTCTGTAGTGATGGACTCCGACTTGCCAGGACTGGTCACCGCGTTTGTTTCCGAAGATCAAATCCGGAACGTGATCAACGAACAGCTGGACGGCTTATTCCCGGCTTAAGCCAAAGCCGACTTTGCGGCATTTCATTCGCAATTCGCTCGTCGTCATTTCCCAAGCGGCGTCGTGATGTCCGTGCCGGCTGGTGGTGTAAATTCGAACATTGACGCCGGAACGGGCCCGTGTGTTTGATCCGAATACGTGGTTACGATCCGGTCGCCGTTCGGTAACAGCATGTCGGTACGTTCCACCCGCAACTGATCGTTGATTCGTAGAACGAGCTTCTGAAATACGCGTTTCATTGACGCCGCGCGTGGCATCAGTCGAAGTTCATATCCGTTCTCGACCTTTGCCGCGCTGATCTGGAAATTGTTTTCGACGTCCTCCAGGTTCAATGACGAATTGATCGCTGCCACCGTGGAATCGAGCGGCGACCCTTTGCCCAGCGGATAACGTTCTGCCGATTTAAAGTTGGGGTAATAAATCCAGAGCTGACGACCATCGCTCACGGTCAGGCTGGGCGAGTTGCCTTTCACTTCGCGCCGGAATTTGTTAGGCGGCTGGAACCAAACTTTGCCCGAGCTAAGGATTGGGTTCCTCATCAACCGGATCACTCGTTGTTCCTGAAAATCGGCCTGGGTGATTCGATTCTGGCGAATTGAGGCCAGAAGATTCTTGAGATCGGCATCCGAAACCGGCGCGCTGTTTGCAATGCATGTCAGGGATACGAAAAGAAAAATCGGAAGTGGAACGGTGCGCATACGGTGACCTTATGTGATTAGCTTAAATTCTCAAAACGGGGCACCGAAATCGGTCGTACGTCTGCCAAGGTGACAGCGGCGTTACTTTTTCAAACCAGCGCGCCGACCCAAATAGTTGTCCATTTTACTGCATGAAAATCGTCATCTCATTAGTGAAAGGACTACTGTAAACATGAAAACTACCAACTCACTGCGCGTTCGCGCTTCTCGTTTCTTCAGCGATCGATACGCCTACAGAGAACGGCCAGATTATTTGGTCGAGCTCGTCGCCTTCGGAATAATCGTCATCACTGTAGCTCTCTCGTTGGCTGACGCGATGGCTACGTCATTGAAATGAACGCAACCAGCTCATTTGAGACAGGGCAAGCCGGGCAGTCAGATCCATCGGATTTAAGACAGCCAACCCCAATTAAAGATGCGTATGAAAAACAAAAGAAATTACATTGCGAGATCCACTCTCACCCTTACGCAAAGCGGACTCCTGGCCGAGTTGCTCCGATGCGAGCGCCGCAAAGTGATCGAGTTGACCCACCGTCATACACACCGCAGCCGAAGGCGTGGCTTCTTTGGAAATAGCCTCACTCGGTTACTTGCGCGCGCTCG
>DATHHK010000099.1:0-14198 GCA_035317225.1 Candidatus Udaeobacter sp.
CACGAGGGTAAAGCCCACGCCGAACCATTTTAGCAAACGACTCGTTAAGCAAAGTTGAATCAATACAGTGAGCGTGTTGACCGAGAAATCCATTTTGCCGAAGAATGCAGTGCGGGCCGACTTATCCGCCAACTCATGCCCGGTGAGGTCCGCCTGTTGAAAATAGGCCCATGTATTTGTCAGCGTGTAAATGAAGATGAAAAGGACGAGCGCGAACAAGTAAGGCGAACGCACGATATGTGTGACGCTGTCCCAAATATTTCCGCCGATTGGTTTTTCGGCTGTCGCAGCTTCAGCGTGCTCCCGAAATTCCGTCGGGAAAAAACGGATGCATTGCGCCGCGATTTCGAACATCGCCGCTGACATGAGGCAGAAAATGCCGGTGCTGAGTCGATCGACCAGAAACGTCGGGACGAGCGGACCGAGAATCGCGCCCAACGAACCGCCCACCGCGATAAAACCAAAGAGGCGCTTGCCTTGTTCGGCAGTAAATAAGTCTGTCATGAAGGCCCAAAAAAGCGTGGTGGCGATAAGATTGAAGACGCTAACCCAGACGAAAAACGACCGCGCCAGTAGCCATTGCCAGTTCGCCGGCACGAAGCGCATGAGAACGAAAAAGATGAAAAGATTAGCGATCGCAAACCGGTAGGCGAGCGGCAGAAATTTGCGGCGCGACATACGTGATACGATGGCGGCGAAGAGCGCGTTCGCGATGAGCATGCCGATGAGCGTGGCCGTGTACATCCAGGGCAAATTTTCCACGCCGCTGGTCGCACCGATTTCTTCACGAATCGGCCGCAAAATGTAGTAGCCGGCAAGGACGACGAAGTTGAAAACGAAGGCAAGCCAAAGCGCGCGGATTTCGTCGGGCTTTGCGTCAACGATTTTCGTGAAGAGTTTTTTCATTCTGTAGCCGCGGCCCTGTGGGCCGCACGCGCGCGTCGCACAGCGACGGCTACAATTTTTGTTTCTTCCACGCGGCAAGCACTTCCGCTTCGCGCTCGGGTGTAAAGCCGGCTTTCATGTGCGCCTGTCGATCTTGCGGCCGGGATTTGAACCAGGCAAGCGTGTCACGCGCGGTTTCATTAAGCGAGCGAAAGGTTAGCCCTTTGGAAAGCGCACGACTGATGTTGGTGCGGGTGATCCCGTCCTCCGCACCGGCCCAAACGGGCATATCAGACCAAGCCTGCACCTTTTGATTTGTCAAAAATTTCTCATCCGCCCAGATAAACTTGGCGTTGGATTTCAGGGCGGTTTTGATTTCATCAAGCATTCCACCAATGCCGATCGGCCTGGCCGGGCCGGTCGCATTGTAAATTCCAGTCTCGCCATTTTCTGTCATGCGGATCGTCCATTCCGCCAAATCGCGTCCGTCGATGTATTGAACCGAATCCTCTGGCTTACCCGGCGCAAGCACGTCGCCGCCGCGATCGATCCGAACCGGCCAATAGGTAAAGCGGTCGCTCTCGTCCCGTGGACCAACGATTAATCCAGGCCGGATGATGAGCGTTTTTCCTGGAAACCATTTCTCCGCCTCCTTTTCTGAGAGCACTTTGAGCGGTCCGTACAACTTGAAACCATTGGCCTTCATTGATTCGAGCGTTTCTTTGTACGGATCGGCCCCCTCATAACTTTGCAGTGGGGCGTTTTCATCCAGACCGGTCTTTGAGTCCTGATAGACGGAAATAGTCGAGGTAAAAACGTATCGATCGACGTTTCCCTTCAAAATCTGCGCGGCATCACGCACCCAGACCGGCAGCGTTGTGGGATTATCGATTACCACATCCCAGGTTCGCCCTTTCAACGCGTCCAACTGTCCGTTGCGATCGCCGATCAGTTGCTCGACCTCACTCGGCAACTCGCCTGGATGGCTTTTGCCACGATTGAACGTAGTTACCTTATGTCCGCGGCTCAGCGCATAGCGCACTTGGTATGGCCCGGTGAATCCGGTGCCGCCAAGAATAAGAATGCGCAGAGGTTTTACGGATTTCTCTGCGAGCAACGTTATCGGTCTTGCGCTTACTACAAGAGCAGTTCCGGCGGCGGTTTTGATAAAACGGCGGCGTTTCATAGGTTTGTCATGTCGAGCGAAGTCGAGATGTCTCTAATTTTTATAAGACGATAGCCAGAGATTCCTCCACTTCGGTCGGAAAGACAAAAAGATATGACGAGACGTGAAGCTGCACGGCTGATTGGCGCAACGGCGGGTGGGATGCTTTTGCCGGTCGATGCGTTGCGTGCCCAGGCGAAAACCGAATCAGTTGCGATGCTCACGCGTGCGATTCCTTCAACCGGGGAAAAGCTGCCGGTGATCGGCTTGGGAACCTGGCAGGCGTTCGATGTGGACCTTACTTCGGATAACCGACGACAGCTCGGAGATGTCCTGTCGCTTTTTTTTAAGCTCGGCGGCCGCGTAATCGATACGTCGCCGATGTATGGTCATGCAGAAGAGGCTATTGGAGAGTTGACGGTTGCGCTTGGCATCCAGGATAAGATTTTTCTCGCCACGAAAGTTTGGACGCGAGGCAAGGAAAACGGAATCAAATCGATGGAGCGTTCGATGACACTTTTACGAGCGAAGAAAATCGATCTGATGCAGGTCCACAATCTCGTCGATGTCCAGACGCAGCTCGCGACACTGCGTGAGTGGAAGTCGCAGGGGCGCATCCGTTACCTGGGGATTACGCACTACGAAACAGGTGCATTCGTTGACATGGAGAAAATCATGCGAAGCGAAAAGCTCGATTTTGTGCAGATCAACTATTCGCTAATGGAACGCGAAGCTGAGGAACGCCTTTTGCCGCTTGCGCAGGAACGAGGTGTTGCTGTTATCGTCAATCGGCCGTTTGGCGGTGGCGATCTCTTCAGCCGAACGCGCGCAAAGCCTTTGCCGGATTGGGCTGCTGAATTTGATTGTCATTCCTGGGCACAATTTTTCCTCAAATGGATCGTGGCTAATTCCGCTGTCACTTGCGCCATTCCCGCGACTAACAAACCACGCCATCTCGAGGATAATATGAGGGGAGGAATCGGGCGGCTTCCTGACGCGAAAATGCGCCAACGAATGGTTGAATTAGTCTCGTCGCCGTAGCGGCCGGAGATCCAGAATCGCCTCTCAAACTGCTTTTGTGGAGCCCCCTCCACATCCAGTAATTGTCAACCGAAAAAATTTACGTTTTTTGAAAAAAATCAGTTGCAGGAGCAATTGATCTCAGCGATGGGACACGCGCTTTATGCGAAAAATAACCCCCTATTTTATTCTCGCTCTCTGTTGCGCGGTATTTTGCCCGCGTCCTGCGGCAGCGCTGAATTTTTCCGCGCCAAAACCCAAATTTGGTTACACTGATGCCTCTGGCAAAAAGCAGTCGATTGAGGTCGTGGACAAATATTATCCGAAAAAAATTGTGCAGCCGTTTCGCAATGATTCAAAGATTGATCCAAAGCTGCGCCGAGCTGCGACCATTGCAGAGGAACGTGCTCGCGCACATTCTCTTTCTAAGTGCTGGCGCTACGTAAAAGAGGCTCTTGTCGCTGCTGACGTGGTCAAATCCCGACCGCAGACACTCCTCGCTAAGCAAGCCGGGCAGGAGTTGGTGAAGAATTACGGTTTCAAGAAGCTTCCGGTGACTGACCCTTACGAAGCGCCGGTTGGTGCAGTGTTGGTCTATGGTGCCAAACGTGCGGCCGGTCACGTCGAGATCCGCACAGAGGACGGTTTCGTCAGCGACTTTCGATCAAAGACGCCGTCCCGCCGGCCACTGTTGGGCATTTTCGCAAAGAGTTAGCTCGCTCATTCGAGCGATTTTGAGCGCCTCGGCGGAAGCAATTCCGGCTGGCAATTCGTCCAGCTGCGCAAGATTATTTGTCGATGGTTCAGCCGATCCGAATCGCCATGTGGTCGGGCCCGCGAAACATCTCGACGGCGATGATGCGCGCATGGGGCAATCGGGCTGACACCTTTGTCATCGACGAGCCGTTTTACGCTTTTTACTTACGCGCAACTAACAAAGCGCATCCCGGCGCGGACGAAGTGATTGCTTCTGGCGAGACCGATTCGCGAAAAGTTATCGCGCAACTGACTGGTCCCATGCCGGAAGGCAAACGGATTTTCTTCCAAAAACAAATGTCGCATCATCTCTTGCCGGAAGTTGACCGTGAGTGGCTCGTTGCAGTCTCGAATTGCTTTCTTATCCGCGATCCGCGCGAGGTGATTGCTTCATACGTCAAAAAGCGAGAGGACCCCGTGCTGGAGGACCTGGGCTTTATGCAGCAAGCGGAGATTTTTGATTTCGTCCGGGCTCGGGTGAAAGCGACTCCGCCGGTTCTCGATGCGAGAGACGTGCTGGAAGATCCGGAACGAATATTGCGCCTGCTTTGCGACGCAATCGAGGTCGACTTCAACGAATCGATGCTTTCCTGGCCGCCGGGATTGCGTGAGACCGACGGCGCATGGGCCAGGCATTGGTACGGGGAAGTGGCAAAGACGACGTCGTTTCAACCATATCGTCCAAGTCAGGCTAAAGTGCCCGCGCACTTAAAGGAAATTCACGATCGAAGTCGCGAGTGTTATGAAAGGCTGTATGAATTTCGACTGCATTGAATCTCGATTGACGCGAACTGTGCGCCGAGTTGTAGAGGCGCCGATCTGATTTGGGTCAGGCGTTTGACACACACGCAGTTACAACAAGAGAATCTGCGTTATCCGCGTAATTCGCGGTTAAATCAATGTTTCAAAAGTTCGATGAGCGAAATCGTGACTTGATCGTTAATATCAACGGTCAGCTTGTGCATCGCGATAAGGCAGGGATCAGCCCGTTTGATTCCGCCGTGCAGGGTGGCGATGCGGTGTGGGAAGGACTGCGGCTGTACAATGGCCGGATTTTCAAACTCCACGAGCATCTGGACCGGTTGGAACATTCGGCGCGGGCTTTGTCATTTGTCGAAATTCCACCGCACGAAAAGATCATCGACGAGATCAAACGCACACTCGCGGCAAACAGGATGAGTGACGGGGTGCATATTCGTCTGACGCTCACCCGCGGTGTGAAAATCACATCCGGAATGGATCCGCGTCTGAATCAAAGCGGGTCTACGTTGATCGTTCTAGCGGAGCATAAGGCGCCAGTTTACACGAAAACGGGTCTCACTTTGATCACGAGCAAGATTCGGCGCCCGCCGCGTGAGGTTCTGGATGCCCGAATTCATCATGCGAACCTACTGAATTCGATTCTGGCAAAGATCGAAGCAAACAGCGCGGGGGCAGACGATGCTTTGATGCTCGATACGGGCGGTTTTCTCGCGGAAACAAACGCCACGCACGTTTTTATCGTGCGCAACTCCGATAAATCGCGCGCAAGCGGCGATCTGGCGACCAGTCACGTCGTGGCCTGTCCGGAGGGAATTACGCGGGCGACGGTGATGGAGATTTGTGCCGCGGAAAAAATTCGCTGCATCGAAACGGATTTGTCGGTCGTCGATGTTTACGGTGCCAATGAAATGTTCTGCACCGGCACAATGGGCGAGTTGGCCGCCGTTACCAGGTTGGACAATCGCCAGATTGGCGATGGGAAAGTCGGTCCGATGACAAAACGCCTGAGCGACCTTTACGCCAAACGCACCGCGACCGAAGGGGAGCAGGTTGTCTAGTCGCTTAGCGAGGAAGGAGAAAACTTCCAATTCCCAAACGTTCAAGGCCGAACGCTCAACGATCCGAATCAGACGTGAGTGTTGGATGTTGAACGGCCTATTGTTCCCAAGCCTTCTTTTTAAATGACACTCGGCCAGATCCTTCCTCGAATGCCTCAAAGTGTTCCGGGTTCTGCTGATAGTATTTCTGGTGATAGGCCTCAGCCGGATAAAATTTCATTGCCGGTAAAATTTCGGTCACAATTGGCTTATTGAATTTTCCTGAGCGTGCGAGTTTCTCTTTTGAAGTCTCCGCGACTCTTTTTTCGTCGTCGCTGCCGTAAAAAATGGCGGCGCGATAACTCGGCCCGATATCAGTGAACTGTCCGTCTGCTTGAGTCGGATCGATTTGCCGCCAGTAAATCTCGAGCAACTGATCGTAGGAAATTTTCGCCAAATCGTAGGTGATTTGGATCGATTCGCGGTGACCGGTTTTTTCCGAAGCAACAAGTTCGTAAGTCGGGTTTGGTTCCGACCCGCCGCTATAACCCACCACGGTCTTGATGACGCCTTTTGCCTTATCGAATGCCGGTTGAATGCACCAGAAACAACCACCCGCAAAAACGGCGGTTCTTGTTTCAGTAGGAGAAGGATTTTGTCCCTGGCTATTTGCAATAGTGCACGCAGCAATCAACGCGTAGCTGAGCAAGAAGATAAGTGTTCGTTTCATGGATTGGACGTTAGACAGCGTCTTAATCGGCGCGTTGTGAATAACTCAGACTATTTTTTGCTTGCCATTACCGGGGCGACCGTCATAAACGATGTCAACGTCAATTCAATGCGGGCCAGACCAAAGTTTCAAAATAGCCACGCTCCTTTCGGCATTGTCTCCCCGTTCATTCGAATTCCTGGATTTGTTCGCTGTTCACTTTCTCCTCAGCGTGCCTGCGGATGAGGGTAGCTTAGCTCACCGCAGGCACGTCCCTCCTCGACTGATTGCTCCCGAATCGCTCACGGATCATTTGGATCTGGACAGGATCTTCGGACGCAAAATGCCTTTGCACATCGATCTTGGATGTGGCGATGGTTCGTTTCTTTGCGCACTGGCACAGCGGATGCCGGACAAGAATTTTCTCGGAATCGAACGGCTGCTCAATCGTGTGCGCACGTCGGCCCGTAAAGCCGCTGGACTTGAAAATGTGCGGCTGTTGCGGATGGAAAGTTTTTATGCAGTGCGTTATCTCCTGCCGGCCGAATCCGTGGAAAGATTCTATCTGTTGTTTCCGGATCCCTGGCCAAAACGCCGCCATCATCGACGCCGGATTGTGACGCCGGATTTCCTTAGCTCGATTCATGCCGCGCTGCAGAAAGGTGGAAGCATTTACGTTGCGACAGATGACGTTGATTACTTTGGGATAATCAAAGAGGTCGCCGAATCAGATCGCGGTTTTGTTATCAGTGACGGTGATGTTGATCTACCACTGAGCCGATTCGGGCTCATTTTCCGCCAGAAAGGCGCGTCCATTCACTGGCTGGAACTGCGAAAGATTTCGCCGGTGAAATAACTTTGCGCTTCCCAGCTGTCTTGACGAAACCGCAGTATCACTGCGCCCGTCTCATCCTGGCGGAAGAGTTTAATGCCCCGTTTTTGCAAATTCTCTGTCCATCCGTCGCTGACTCGCTCGTAGCTTGGGAAGTCGCGCGAAGTAGCAATTATCAGACGCGGCTGCACCGCGTCCAGGAAAGGGTCAGAGGCGGACTCTCCGGAATGATTCTGACCTTTAACGATGATATCACTGCGAAGATCTAGACGATGTGCCAATAATTGTTCTTCGGTCTTGGCGCCGCTGTCCGACATGAACAAGATCGAGGTCGCGGGCGCCACGAGCAGCCGAACAACATACGCCTGATCATCGGCGATTGATGAGCTGAAGTTTCGTGGAGGGAACAGGACTTGGGCAGTGAGATTGTGCGACAGACGGAAACTGTCTCCCGCAGTTAGATTGTCCGCTTTAATTCGGTGTTCTCGAAACAAACGTTGCAACCTTTTGTGAACAACTGAGTGGTCTGGCGTCGGATTATCCACCACGCGGATTCGAGGAAAATCTTCCAGCAGTTGCGTCGTGCCACCGAGGTGATTTGCGTCGCCGTGAGTAAGCAGTACGCCGGAAAGCCGGTTCACACCGGCCCAGTGCAGATATTCACGGAGTACTCGCGGGTACGCCCGGTCACTCCCGCAGTCGAATAACCAGTTTCCGCTTCCGGCTTGTAAATGAACAGCCGCGCCGGCGTCGAGATCCAGAACCGTAATCTTTGCAACGAGCTTTTCCGGCCAATGCGGATGTTCGACGTAAAAATGGCCGCCGGGAACATGCGCGAGGAATTGCACGATTCCCATGACCAGCCGCACCAAAAGCCAGTTGGCATTATTGAAAATCAACGCAAGCGCGGGGAGAAGCGGCGTCGAAAGAAGAGACAGAAGCGCGATCGCCAGAATGAAAAAAGCAACCGGTACCACGATCAAATTCGCCACCAGAGAAATCGGTGTGACGATATAGAAATACCAAAGCACCAAGGGCAACGAACCTAGCCATGCCGCGAGGGAAACACCGGTTCCGCGGCAGAGCCATTCGAAGCCAGCGTGCAGCCAACGTCGCGGACCGCGCAACAGGCTTCGTGGCAAAAAAGGATCGGGAGCGGTCGAGCGCTGCAAAAAGCCCGCAAATGGATCGGCAAACAATATGATGGCACCTACGACTGCGAATGAGAGTTGAAAGCCTGTCGAAAAAAGCTCGTTGGTGTTCCAGCAAAGGAGAAAGAACGCCGCTGCCGCGAGACTGTTAAGGACGAAAACCTTGCGTTCGAAAAATAAGCCGCCAAACAAAATCGAGCTCATGACCGCAGCCCTTATACTCGAAACGTGTAGTCCCGTGATTGCGGCGTAAAAAAGGAGCAGAGGTATGATGAGTGCGGCCGCCCATTTTCGCGAGAGCCGCGCGACCATTGCGAGCATCCATAACAGAGCGGCAACAATGCCAACGTGCAGACCCGCGACAGCGAAAAGGTGAAGTGTGCCGGTTTGCTGAAATGGTTCCTCGATGTCTTCCGGTGTTTGATGCCGGAGTCCAAGCACAATCCCGCTGAGAAAATTCTGCACCTCAGGTGCATTCTCCAATCCTCTGCAAAGCGCGTTTTGCATCCATGCGCGCGACTTTTGTGCCAGGCGTAGAATGTGATTACCGCCGCCGTGCCGAATCAGTGCGCCGTCCTCGGGATAGCGAACAAAGAGCAACCGACGAACGTCGTGACGCGCCAGATACGCGCGCATATCAAATTCGCCGGGATTTCGCGGCGGCGGGATGATTTCCGCGATTCCAAAAAGCTTCAATTCATCGCCAAATTCAGGAGTGCCTTTCCAGCGGACTTGCCAGACGGCGCCGGTGGATTGTTTCTGACCTTCGAATTCAATTGACCTGAGCTTCAGCAGAAATGTCGCAAACCCGCTGGGCGCAATCTTTGGCTCAGTAACCACGCACCCGATTGCCGTGGCGACTCGCGGACGGCTGCCAAGTTCGTCAGCAAGTTGCTGGCCTTCCGCGTTGCTTGTCTCAAGATTGTGCAGGAGGAAAAAACCGGATCCAACGATGACGTAAGTCGCGAGCAGTATGGGTCGATACGCGACGATCACAATGCAGGCTGCCAGGATGATCGTCACCACAATCAAGCCGCCGCTAGGCACGGGAAAAACGTCCCCGATGACAATTCCTATTGCAGCCATGAGCGACAAACCAACAAATGGCTGACGCGGCGCATTCAGGAATTTCATCCATCGGCTTTTCGCTTATCCTGCCTTGGCAAGGCAAGCCGCAAACGCGCGAGCGGCGATCGCTTTGATGTTAAATGGGAAAAAAAAGCCCAACGTCCAACACCGAACGCTCAACTACCTGAATTGGACGTTGAAAACCTGCCTAAGAGGATTTTGGGGCTGGTACGAGGAGCACAGGACGAGAGCTGCGTTTCAACACGCCTTGAGTAGTGCTTCCTACCAGCAAGTTATACATCGCACTGTGCCCATGCGTACCCATTACGATTAGATCGGCATTCAGTTCATCGACCTGATTCAAAATTTCTTCGGCCACGGTGCCAGTCGGCTCATGTAAACTGACCTTGATACCGTCCCGAGCTATCTCTTCTTGCCACTTGGCGAGCTTCGATGTCTGGCCTTCGTCCTCTGAGATTGGTCCCGACATTGGTTCAAAGCCTGGAACAGGTACGCCCGCCATTGGCGCAAGCTCAGGCATCCCCGCCAAGCCGTATCCAAGGGTACCCGGCGTTGCCGCCGCAGCGAGTTCCTTTACGTGAATCAAATGGATCTCTGCACTGAGGGCCTTGGCGAGTTGTCGGGCCAGATCGATAACCGGCAGTGTTACATTGGAAAAATCGATCGGAACGAGAATGCATTTCATGTTTCCGCTATCGACCTTAACTGGCGCATCGCCCTATCTCAACATCGTGACCGAGTGAATGCGGTGTGATGCAGACAATCCTGTCTGCCTCTCAGGAACTGCAGGCACGATTGCCTGTATCACTGGCGCGCCGTAATTTCTCTCGTGCAGGATCTTTTCGGGGATGACCAAGGTGTCGAAGTTGTGCGTACCGATAGCGCGCCGCTTGCCACGCGCATGCGCCCGCGCTCGCTCGATGAGCTTGTCGGTCAGGAGCACATTCTGGGGCCAGGCAAACTATTGCGCCGGGCGATTGAAGCCGATCGTTTGCCGTCGGTGATTTTCTCCGGGCCACCCGGCAGCGGTAAGACCACACTGGCCCGGATCATTGCGGAGATGACGCACGCAAAATTCACTCGGATCAGCGGCGTGGAAAGCAACGTCGCCGAGATGCGCCGTGTCATTGCTGCCGCCACGAATCGTCTCCGCGCGTCCGGGCGAAAGACGATCCTGTTTGTTGACGAGATTCATCATTTCAACAAGGCGCAACAAGACATTCTCTTGCCGGACGTCGAGGCAGGGACTCTCCGGCTCATAGGGGCGACCACCTACAATCCGTTCTTTTATGTGAACAGCGCGCTCGTGTCGCGGTCGCAGGTTTTTCGACTTGAGCCGCTCACAGTCGAGCAACTCGAGGTTTTAATCGATCGCGCCCTATCCGAGAAAGAGCGGGGACTTGGAAATTACAACGTGAAGATGGACAAGAACGCGCGTCAGCATCTCGCGAAGCTTAGCGACGGCGACGCGCGCAAATGTTTAAATGCGCTGGAGATCGGGGTTCTCACTACGCCTCCAAAAGGAAATGATGACGCAATTCATTTCACGCTTCATGTCGCCGAAGAAAGCATTCAGCAAAAAGCGGTCGTTTATGATCGTGCTGGCGATGCGCACTACGACACGATCAGTGCGTTTATTAAAAGCATGCGTGCTTCCGATGAGAAAAGCGCGATGTACTGGCTCGCAAAAATGCTCCATGCCGGCGAAGATTTCCGTTTCATCGCACGCCGCATCGTCATTTTCGCAAGCGAAGACATTGGCCTCGCCGATCCGGAAGCGCTGCAACTTGCGATAGCGACGCAGCAAGCGGTGGAATTTGTCGGCATACCCGAAGCGCGAATTCCTCTGGGACATGCCACGGCTTACATGTGCCGCGCCGCAAAAAGTCGGGAAGCCTATGATGAGCTGAATGCTGCGACCGAAAAGGTCGAAATGGAACAAACGAAACAGGTCCCGGAGCGTCTCAAGAACAAACATTTTCCGGTCAATCCGGAACGCTAGCGCGGACCACCAGAAAGAATTGCCCACTAAACATACGAAGGAACTTCAAGGCAATTGGTCCACTCCAAGCCCTTCTGATTTCGTCTATTTTTTGTGTTTCGTGGGTAACAAGCAAAAGTACAACCTTCGTTTTCTTCGCTGTCTTGGGTAGAAAACCTTCGGCATGCATCAACCAGGGGCGGAGATTGGAGTTGGCGGACCGGTATCGCGTTTTCTGCGGCTGATTCGTTTTTCACACACAATCTTCGCGCTGCCATTTGCTCTCGGGGCGCTCGTTGTGGCTGCGAACGGCTGGCCGTCGTTGAGAATCTTGGGTCTGGTTGTCGCCTGCATGGTGTTCGCGCGCACTGCAGCGATGCTTTTCAATCGACTGGTTGACTGGGCGCTCGATCAGCGCAATCCGCGCACGGCTTCGCGTCATCTGCTTGTCTCCAAGTCAGGAGTGATCCTGTTGCTTGCAGTTAGTTCTGGCGGTTTTCTCCTGGCGGCGGCCGCAATTAATCGATTGACCTTGATTCTCGCGCCAGTTGCGTTGGCGTTAATTTTTTTCTACTCGCTCACAAAACGATTCACCAGCGCAACGCACTTCTTTCTCGGGCTTGCCCTGGGTATTGCGCCGGTCGGCGCATGGATCGCACAAACCGGTCGGATCGAGTTTGCCCCGATTGTGCTTGCAGCCGGCGTAATTTGCTGGGTCGCGGGATTCGATCTCATTTATGCGACTCAGGATTACGATTTTGATCGGCGCGAAGGTATTCGGTCGCTTGTTGTAAAACTCGGAATCGCGCGCAGCCTTCGCCTGGCCCGATTGTTGCATTTTTTGACATTTGGGGCGCTCATCGTTTTCGGTGTGGTGGCGCGGCTTGGCGCGTTTTATTACTGGTCGATGCCGCTGATCGCAGCAGCTCTTCTTTACGAACACAAAACCGAGAAGCTCGATCTCGTCGGAATTAATCGGGCTTTTTTTCAGAGCAACGCTTTCGTTAGCGCAGTGTTTCTTGTCGCAGTCTGCGTGGACCGATTGCGCTAGCCCTGGCGACTATTGGCTCCAATCGCCCAGGGCGGTTCGGGGTGAACCGTTCCTACCTACATTGCGTTTAACATTGTCACGCGCCTCTCATGGCGTCCGCCGTCAAATCCTGTTTCCAGCCAGATCCGCACAATTTTCAGCGCGACATCTTCCGGGATCAGTCGTTCGCCCATGGAAAGGACGTTGGCGTCATTGTGTTTTCGTGAAAGGCGCGCTGACTCCTCGTTCCAACAAAGCGCGCAGCGCACGCCGTGGACCTTGTTTGCTACCATTGCTTCGCCGTTGCCCGAACCACCGAACACGATGCCGCGCTCGCATTCGCCGCTCGCGACCGCTTCTGCGGCTGGGCGTATGAAAAGCGGATAGTCCACTGGGTCTTCACTGAATGTGCCGCAGTCTTTCACTTCATGACCGAGCGAAGCAAGGAGTTCTTTTACCTTTTCCTTGTAGCGAAAACCGGCGTGATCCGAGCCAAGCGAAATCTTCATTCAACGATTTACTATAACGGGCGCTTCCTTGTCTAGAAGGTAAATGGCGAAAATCAAGGGCGCCGGCTTCCTAGCCGCTGAGGCGACTACAACTCGGCCTTGAGGTCGCAGTCCGGGTCACACGATATCAAGGTTTCTTCAGAGGAGGTTGAGGAGAATAAATATCTACCTGACCGTGCTTCAACTGTTCTTGTAGAGACTCGGAAAAACTTCTGATTTCGTTATCTAGATCGTACAGGTACTTCAATAATCCATCTGCCTTACTAAAATCTTCAGGCATAGGTCTCTTATCTCGAAAAGCATTTTTTGCCGCAACCAATTTGTCGTCGACGTAATCAAACTTCGGGATGAAATCTCTGAACTGTTGTTCCGTCCCGGCTCCAAAATACCGTTTGGTTAAAGCCAATATACTGTAGCGATGCTCGTTCCAGTACGCGCGCATATTTTCGTATTGTTGCCAATGAACCATTTCATCATCATGCCACTGAAATCCTACGGCAGCGCGTAGCGCGTAATAATGCCGCTTACCGATGGTATCAATTATGTCGTAGTAAGTATTAGTAGCGGCTTTTCTCGACTCCGCGTAAACCGCTGCGTTTTCTTCCTCAACTTTATAATGATGTGAAATCCAAGCGGCTGCGATACTAGCAAGAACAACCGTCAGAATAGATTTGGTAAGATCAAAAGCTTTGCTAGACCTAGCTTTCGTCTCTTTGTGACCTTCCGTTTCAACTTCATCAGACATATCCTAATGAAGATATGATTTGATCTACTGCAGCTTTCCAGATCGCCAGATTGCTTGCAGATCAAGGCATCGTTCGATAGCGAAAGTCAAGGTAGTATTTCTGTTATTTAACTCGCGCCAACCCCGAGCTTTTTCATTTTGCAGTTCGTACCAGAGCGGCACTCGTCCACTATGGAGCTCACCCGCCATTAAGTGCCATGCAGTTTCGCCAGCTCGTTCCAGATTTCCCGTTCGCGTTCGGTCAATTTTTTGGGCACGTTGATATGAACTTCGACGTAAAGATCGCCACGCTTTCCCGAGACACCCGGTAAGCCCCGTTCCCGCAGCCGAAATCGCTGACCACCCTGCGTGCCTGGTGGAATTTTCAGGCGCACTTTCCCTTCGAGAGTCGGTACGAGCAATTCGCTGCCAAGCACTGCCCGCCACGGTTCGATCTTCACCTCGTGAATCAAATCGCTGCCCTCGACTGAGAAGTCCGGATGGCGCGCCAGCCGGACACGCAGGAACAGATCACCGCTTTTTCCACC
>DATHHK010000100.1:0-6714 GCA_035317225.1 Candidatus Udaeobacter sp.
TTCTTTTCCTGCCGGACCAACAGCGAGCGGACACGATTGCGTGTTACGGCGGCGCAAAGGTGCACGTGCCTAACCTTAACAAACTTGCCTCGGAATCCGTGGTTTTCGAGCGAGCTTACGTGACACATCCAGTCTGCACACCCTCGCGTTCTTCACTTATGACGGGCACCTGGCCGCATATCAACGGATGCACACGAAACAGCGTGGCGCTCGAGGATCGATTTCCCGTTTTTCCCGAGATGATGAAGAACAGGGATTATCGCGCCGCTTACATCGGCAAGTGGCATCTGGGTGAGGAAGGACCGGTGGGGCGAGGCTTTGACGAATGGATTTCCACTGACGACGACGGTGATTACACAAAGTTCCTCACTGCAAACGGTATCATACCGGACAAACAGAATGGACGATTCTCAGAGTTAGCCATCAGTAATCTGCCTCTTGAGCTGTCGCGCCCAAAGTTTCTCGAGAAGCATGCATGCGAGTTCATCGCGAAACATCGCAGCGATCCTTTCATCCTCGTTGTTGGTTTTGTAGAACCGCATTCACCTTACAACGGACCGCTCAACGATGACCATCCGCTCGATCAGGTGGAACTCGATGCGACGGCCACGCTTCCTGAAACTGAAGATATCCCGCTCCGTTACCGTTTGATGCGGGAATGGCAAAAAGCGGAAGCGATCCTGGATCGACAGCGGCTGCCGATTCAGTTGTTTTTTGGCGTCACCCCTGAGGAATATCGGAGTATCAAGCAGCGTTATCTCGGCCTGGTTACGCTGGTGGATCAAAGCATTGGGGCCATCCTCGCCTGCCTCGAGCGATGCGACTTGACGGACGACACGATTGTCGTGCACACGAGCGACCATGGGGACAGCCTGGGCGCGCATCATCTCTTCGGGAAAGAAACAATGTTCGAAGCAGCCACGCGTGTTCCCTTTTTGATCCGGCTCCCTGGTCAAACGCGCACCAAGATTGTTCAGCGCCCCGTCAGTCACATCGATTTCGTACCGACGCTGCTTGATCTTCTCGGCCAGCCGAATCATGCCCAGTGTGCTGGCGAGAGTCTGTTGCCGCTGGTTAACCAAGAAGCAGTGCAATCGGAAAACGTATTTCTGGAGTGGGCACCAAACCGGACGAAAGTAAAAAAAGGCACCAAATTGGCTCGACGACGCATGGTCAAGCGCGCTGTCGAAGAATCCACTCGAACGATTGTCACTCCAGATGGGTGGAAGCTTTGTCTGCGCGACAAGGATTTGAATGAATTGTATAACCTGAACGACGATCCGCTGGAGACGCGCAACCTTTATGCGGACCGGCAACACGCGTCTATGATTTCTCGTCTGACCGGCGAGATTCACGAGTGGCAGGAATCTGCAAACGACAAGCTAAAGGTCTGATTCACGCAGAGCGCCGCCTATGAAGCAATCGATTTGGGAGGTAAGTTACTGCTTCGAAACCTTCTTTTCTTCGAGTAGCAAGGTTTTCACATCGGCCAGGACAAGGCGGGGATCGAGCGTCACGGAACTGTAGATGTTCCGTATGCGAGCTTCGCGATCGATGAGAAAAACCCGTAGAATGTGATACAGCGGTCCTTGCGGATCATTCGCATTGGAACGCTTGTCTACGGCTTGACCGTAGCCGTTGAGGATAGAGTCTAAAGCCTCGCGTGATTTCGCCGTCGCGAATCGCCATTCGCATCCCGATTTTTCATCGCGCATCCCTTCCGAGTACTCCGCTAGACGTTGCGGGGTGTCGTATGCTGGATCGAAGCTAATGCTAACGAGGCGCATGTTTGTTGCCAACGCTTTGTCGTCGGCGCTAAGCGCGTGTAGTTGGCTTAAAACACCAGCCGCGTAAGGGCACGCTTTCGGCGCGGCGCAACGCGTGTAAATGAAGCTCAACACGGTGATACGCCCATGGGTGAGTTTGCTGAGGTTTAGTGACTTTGAATTTGAATCGATGATCTCGCCATCGGCTGCCACTTTAATTACGGGCAATGAGTAGCTACCGGGCACCGGCGGATCGTAATCATAGTCCTGGTCGTGAGAGACAGCATTGTCGGCCGCGACAGCCGCGGTCACACTAGATAAATAAAGCGTAAGCGCGAGTGCCAACGCTCGAGCCCCAGTCATGTTCATTACCCCGCCGCTATGGAACTGATGCAACTACGCGATTCGCACCGAGTTTTGTCGCGCCAAAGAGCATGTGATGCGGACGGCCGAGCTTCAACGCAGTAAAATCAAGATCGAAACTTGGCTTCAGTTCTTTGCCGTTCCATGTGTAGGCGCGCACGAACTGCTCGTTGTCTTCGCCTTTCTTGTCCCAGCGCGCCAGAAGCGAGCTAGTAAAGTAGAGCCGTTTCCCATCCCAGCTCTGCGATACCATGTTAACCTGCCGCCCAATTTGTTTCTCATAAATCTGTTTCGGCTTTTGCGGATCCGAAACATCGAACACGCGGCACTTGCCGTCTCCGAAGCAATCGACAAACAACGTCTTGTCATCAGCACTGAGGCTGATATCCACTGGTAGGACGCCGCCCTTAACATCCCCGATCGTGGCAACATCCTTTGTCTGCCATTCGCCGCGGTCGTCTTGATAGACCAGCCAAAGTTTCGATGTCAGCGCTGAGGCAGTGAACGCGTAGTTGTGCTTGTCGCCCCAGGCCCAACGAATTTCCAGCGGCGCACCTGGCACCTCGAAGATTTTCTTTGGCTGACGCGCATGGAAATCCCACATCACCATGGTTGAACCGAAATGCTTCATCGCCTCGGGGTCAGCTGTCAATTTCGCAAAGTCCATCATATAGTTGTTCAACCCGGTGAACGATGAGGTAAGCAGCGCATTCTTTCGCGGCAACACGCGCGCATCGTACCCGTATCCGTCTGCAAAGTTCGGATTCGCCGCGCCACGCGGATCGTCTTTTGTCGGCAACCAGTGGGTAGCGATATAGTTGCCGTCGTTGCTGTATTCGACCAATGCTGTCCGGCCCCCGTGATCTTTTTCATTCGAGAGACATGGAATGAGCACTCGGCCCGGCAAAGCGTAAGCGCCATGAGGTCCGATCGCGCCGCCGGTAGCTTCCGCGAAATTGTCGATGGTCTTCACATGCTGCGGCTTTGCCGGAACCGTATGCACGTCGAAAATGAACACGCGGCTGTTCTCGAGCCCAGCCAGCCAAAGTTGGCGCCGGTCGTCCGTAAATCCCCCATGATGCGCTTCGTTGCGTCCGCCAACAGAAACGCTGCTGATGGTTTTGCCGTAGTTAGGCGATCCCGGCTTTACGTCAACGGTGACAAGTTTGTCCGAGCCATCGCCCAAGCCTTCCACGCCGAGTGTCCAGACATAGACGAACTCTTCCTGCCCATCGATGCGAGCAAGGTACGGCGAAGAGCAGGTTTCATCCGCGCGTGTGTTATTGACAGCGCAAACGAGGGTCGACGCTAGAACGCATACAAAGATCGTGTTTGATACTTTAGCCATGCATAACGCGGTATTGGGGCACACTTTCATATTCATATTCATATTCAGATTCCTCCTTGACGTTCCTACGGATTAACAACTGCTTCCAATTCTAGTTTGGTCATATCGAGTCGGCCACTTACTTTTTTCCGAATACTGCGCCGCACCGGGCGAAGCGTGCACAGCTAGTGATCAAAGTGATAGCCGTGCAATTCGATTTCTTTGGCGAATGCTTTTTCGACGATTCGACGTTGTGAGTCGTTGAAAACTTGCTGATATGGTGTGCGGTCACTTCGATATTCCGATTTTGCTGAGACACCAAGCGTTCCATTGAAGGGTATATTTAGTTGCGAGAAGATTTCGCTGAGCTCGGTGGTCAGGTTCTCATAGCGGAGAATGCGATCGACGATGATTTTTTCTCCAGAACGATCGGTGTACCGGAAATAGTTAATCGGGAACCGGCCCCGGGCGAGATACTCGTCAAGCGAAAGCGGACCGCTTTCGCGGGCGACCTGCATGTGGTAATGAGACAAAACTTTGTCCCACGGATTTCGTTCCGCGCAAAACTTGAAATAGCCGTTCCACACATCGCGAGGAACGCGCTTCTGTATCTCCAATCCGGGCATATGGCGATAAAACTTCTCGCGACTGATAATTGAATGTCGCAACGCGGAGAAGACCTTGCCCGGCGTTTCCAGGATTTCAGGGATCGGGTTTATGGATCCCAGGTAATTGCGTGGTTGATGTCCTTGGACGGGCGGTTCGATCGGGGTCAAGACATCTGAAGGCCCGCAGTGTTTCGAAAGAAAGACTTCGATGCTCGTGCCTGCGGTTTTTGCCGTCTTGATAAAGATGAATTTGTATTTGTGGGACAGGATCATGGGGCGTCACCGCTTTCCCCAGCAACAGGTCGCACGAACGCTAAATAACCGCCAGTATTCGCCTAACTGGGCAGCGCGTCCTAAAATAATCCCACAAGCCCGCTGATGATTTCCTTTCAGAAACGTTTTTTGTTCGTTCACATTCCAAAGACCGCCGGTAATTCGATTCAGAGCGTCCTGCGCGATTATTCGGAAGACGAGTTAGTAGCTTTACGGGATGAACAGGACGGGATCGAGCGCTTCGGGCTGCGCAACCCGAAGTACAAAGTTAAGAAACATTCAACGCTGGCTGAGTACCGGGCGGCCCTTGGCGAAATGGAGTTTGGGAACCTGTACAAGTTCACCTGCGTACGAAATCCGTGGGACCGGATGGTCTCTTATTATTTCACGCCAACGCAAAACACGAGCGCGTGGGATCGGAAGAAATTCAGAAAAGCTATCGTTAAGGTCCTGCCGGTCGCAGACTATCTCCGGTTAGATAAGGGCAAAGGAGATCCGTTCGCCCATGTTAATTACATCATGCGTTTCGAGAATTTGGCTGACGACTTTCGCGCCGTCTGTGCCGCATTAGACATTTCGCCGGCGCCCCTGCCACGATACAACCGCTCCGATCGCGAACATTATTCCAAATATTACGATGACGAGCTTCGCGAATTAGTAGGCGCGCGGTTTGCCGCGGAGATCAAGCGTTTTGGATATACGTTCGAGCAGCGATAAGAGCTACAATTTTCCAAGCGTCACGTATTCGCCGTCCGGATGGCGAAACCATTCCGGTATCTCAATCCTCGCCGTGACCATGCTCTCGTAACAATTTTGCGTGACTACACCGCGGCGAGTGCTTTCTCCAAAAACCGCAAAGTTTTCTTTGGTCACAAATAACCGATGCTCGGTCGGCTTTGGGACGTCGTTTTTCAACTCATCCATCGCCTTCGCGTTGGGGATGACGTCGGGCAGATGAGTGAACAGGTGTCGCAGAACCTTGGCGCGCAAGATTTGGTGAATCCAAATCTGGAACCAGGCTTTTCGCTCCAAGTAAATATCGCCGAATGGGTTCTTACCTTTGCGCGGGAAGAGAGTCAGCTTCGGATTAGTCAGCGTTGCCCGGCATCTGCAGAATAAAAGACCGTCCACCTCCGGCGAGCGCATGGCGTGAGAAATCAGGGTACCGATTTTATCGATGACGAGTTGGATGGGGTATTTGTCATCTGCGCACCAATAGATCCATTCCTCATCGTCGATATCCGTCAGCAGATGCAAGACGGTACCCTTAATATCCGAGGGTGCCGTGAGATACTTGACCTGTTCCGTATCCACTCCGCCAAGCTCCTGATAAGGAACATGAAAAACGAACGGATGACCTGGCCATAACCGGTCATATTGAAAAATCATGTGCTCGGTGATTGCTCGATAGCGATCGCACGTGAGCACGATCGCTTTTATTTTATTCGGCAAACTCATAGCCAAACCGCTCTATATCGACTTTGAACTTGTTCGCGATGATGTCCCTGGTTCGCGGAGTGTAATATTCAGTGTAATGCCGCCCCCGTGGATTGGGTCTTTGATGGGGCAAGCTTTCGCTCACACCGAGTTTTTTCGCCACAAAGGCCCAGTCCTCATCGAGCCGTTCGAATTTCCCGATGAAATCGGCAAGGATGCTTCCATTGGGATCGACGAACCAATCCAATTGGTAACGATGAGGGGATGAGTGAACACAGGTGGCGCTGCTGTATTGAATCCAATCGACAAATTCATCGAACGCCATTTTATCTCTGAGCTGTAGCGCCTCAGTGCGCTCATAAAGAGAGACGACGCGGTCCCACGGGTTGCGAACGAAGCCGAATTTGAAGTAGGTCTCGAAGTGCTTGCGTCCGATTTCTCTCCGGTGCTCTTCCGAAAGCAACAAATACAAGGCCGCCAGAATCCGGTTTTTTCTTCCCCCGTAGCGCGTCCAATATGTCTCCATTTGGTTTTTGATCTGCCACAGATTCAGATGTGGTTTCCAAGCCTTACCGAGGATCGAGCGGACGCTGGTCGAGCCTGTCTTTGGCACTTCTACGAAAATGCACTTGTACTCATGAGAGATCATGGCCAGAGCGTGTCATTGTACATTGAAAAATCTCCGAGGCATTAGAAAGTGATGCTCCGGCGGAGGGTCGGTAGCTCAATCGGTAGAGCAGCCCCGAAAGCTTTCGGGGTTGGTTCTGCATTGAAAATTTCTACAGCCAATCCAAACTGAAACTCGACAAGGGTCGGTAGCTCAATCGGTAGAGCAGCGCCCTTTTAAGGCGTTGGTTCCGGGTTCGAGTCCCGGCCGACCCACGCTCTTGTATGGCTTGGGTTTACATCTTGCACGGCGCTCGACGGTATTACATCGGTG
>DATHHK010000101.1:0-6395 GCA_035317225.1 Candidatus Udaeobacter sp.
CAATGGTGGCCGGCGATATCGACAAGCTCAACCAGATCTTTGCCGACGATTGGGCAACCGTCGATTCCTCTGGCAAAATTTTCACTAAGGAAAGGCTTCTAAGCGATTCTAAATCCGGCAAGCACAAACTCGAGTGGTTTGAAAATGGACCGATTGACGTAAAGGTGTTCGGCGATGTCGCCGTGTCTCAGGGCAGCGTGAAGGAAAAGAGGACCCGAAACGGAAAAGATACTAGCGGTCAGTTCCTTTGGATGGATCTCCTCAAGAAACGCGAAGGCAAATGGGCGGTCGTACGCAGCGACGGCGCCAGGGTGGTTTTGGCCGACTCGCCCGAAGCGCAATCCCAAGATCCGACCGTTGTCGAGAGTATGAAGCAATTCGTACAGGTTACGGGAGATGCAATGGTGGCCAACGATATCGACAAGCTCAACCAGATCTATGCTGACGATTGGGCAACCGTCGATTCCTCTGGCAAAATTTTCACTAAGGAGAGGCTTCTAAGCGATTTTAAATCCGGCAAGCACAAACTCCTGTCGTTTGAAACCGGACCTATTGACGTGCAGGTGTTCGGCGATGTGGCCATAGTCCAAGCCAGTGTCACCGAAAAAAGACTTCACGATGGAAAAGACATTAGCGGTCAGTTTGTTTTTATGGATCTCCTCAAAAAGCGCGGAGACAAGTGGGTGATCGTGCGCACCTTAGGCGCCAGGGTGATATGAGGGAACTGGAGGAGCGGGACGAGATCTTTCCAAGGAGCCCCGCGTACGGTGCAGTCCCGAATGACGGGTTCCGGTCTCTCAACTAAAGCGGAGTGTTCTTTCAACCATCAACTTTTCTGTCCATGCGCCTTTTCCCATGAGTCTTCTGGCTCTTCGCCAGGATCTAACCACTTGGGACCGATCTCTTGCGACTGAGTTACAAAGGATTCATAGGAGTGCCCGCGCGTTCGCCGATTCATTTCAGTAACGATCCGATCTGTTATCGGAACGCAGTCGCCAACCTTGTCGATTTCGGCTTGAGAGAAACTCATCTTTTCATTCCAACGAGTCCATGAAAAGACGGCGAAGTAGTTCGGCGAAAGCGGAGCGTAATCTCAATTCTCTCTTGCGCCAGGCCCGGACTTCTATAGAAGGGCGGGAACTTATGCGCTTCCGGATTGAACCACACACATGGGCGGTCGGACGTTATAAAGCGTTCCTTTTGTCCGGTCATGAAGATAACCATTTTCATTCTAAACAGCCACTCCGCGATGACATCAATGGAATGGCCCATGTACATGTGATGGCCGTATTCCTTCATCTCCGCTGTCTCGAGAGATGTAGTTGGTTCCGCGTTATGAAACTTTTCCATGGACTCTACTTGATCGTGAAGCTTGGAAAAAAAGTCCGTCCAATTTGCGCGCTGGGACTTGGTTCGCATCGACATCATCGCCGTAAACACGCACAGGAGCGCACGCTCTTCGTCACTTAGTTTCGCGAAGTCTTTAAGCCTATTATTGCGAAGCCGCGCGAACCGATCCTCGATAACTGAAAATGAGTCTTCGATCACAAGCGACCGCGATCCATCGTCCAGCTTTACAGTATAAAAATCGGTTTCGGTAAAGAGTTTCTGAGGTGCTCGTTTCCTAGTCGATGAACCATCTCGAGTGTGAACCCACACGTACGGCGTATAGTTTTTCGGAGTGGCCGGATCACACCAAGCTTTTAGGTAACACTCAGGAATTACGTGCTGGTCCTTCTTTTCCATCGTTCTTAATGGGGGTCGGACAAGGCAACGAGCGAAAAGCAAAACAGCCGGACCCTTTCGAGTCCGGCTGTTCGAATTCATTCTGTCATTCGGCTCAGTAATCCATGCCGCCCATGCCGCCTGGAGGCATCGGAGGAGTTTTTTCCTTTTCAGGAATCTCCGTGACCAATGCTTCGGTGGTGAGCAACAGGCCCGCGATGGACGCGGCGTTTTGCAACGCTGAGCGCGTGACCTTGGTCGGATCGACAATACCCGCCTTTACCAGGTCGGTGTATTCGTCGTTGGCGACGTCGTAGCCTTCGTTGCCTTTGCGCTTCTTGATTTCCTCAACAACGAGCGCGCCTTCGCGGCCCGCGTTGTCAGCAAGTTGACGCGTCGGCTCTTCAATCGCGCGGCGGACAATCGCTACGCCGACTTTCTCATCGCCTTCGAGGCCCTTGATGGTATCGAGCGCTTTTTGCGCGCGAAGCAACGCGACACCGCCGCCTGGGACGATGCCTTCCTCAACCGCTGCACGCGTGGCGTGCAACGCGTCTTCGACCCGAGCTTTCTTCTCTTTCATCTCGGTCTCAGTCGCAGCGCCGACGTTGACGACCGCAACGCCACCGGCGAGTTTCGCGAGGCGCTCCTGCAGTTTCTCGCGATCGTAGTCGCTGGTCGTCTCTTCGATTTGACGACGGATCTGGGCGACGCGGCCCTGGATATCGGCTTTTTTGCCTTCGCCTTCGACAATGGTGGTGTTCTCCTTGTCGACGGTAACGCGCTTGGCCCTGCCGAGGTCTTCGAGCTTGATGTTCTCGAGCTTGATGCCGAGATCTTCGCTGATCAAACGTCCGCCGCTCAGCACGGCAATGTCTTCCAGCATCGACTTGCGACGATCGCCGAAGCCGGGCGCTTTCACTGCGCAGACCTGCAACGTACCGCGCAATTTGTTCACGACGAGGGTTGCGAGCGCTTCGCCTTCCACGTCCTCAGAAATGATGAGGAGCGGCCGGCCGGCTTTCGCGACTTTCTCGAGCAACGGAAGCAAATCCTTCAAGCTCGAGATTTTCTTCTCGTAAATGAGGATGTAAGCATTTTCGAGAACAGCCTCCATCGCCTCCGCGTTGGTCACGAAGTAGGGCGACAGATAACCTTTGTCGAACTGCATGCCCTCGACCACTTCCAGCGTGGTCTCGATCGATTTGGCTTCCTCAACCGTGATCGTGCCGTCCTTGCCAACTTTGTCCATGGCGTCGGCAATAATCTCGCCGATCGTCTTGTCCCAGTTAGCCGAAACGGTCGCGACCTGCGCGATCTCGGTGCGATCGCTCACTTTCTTGGAGAGTTTCTTCAGCTCCTCGACGATTGCATCGACACCTTTCATGATGCCGCGCTGCAACGAAGTCGGGTTCGCGCCGGCGGTGACGTTGCGCAAACCTTCGCGGTAAATGGATTCCGCGAGGATCGTCGCCGTGGTCGTGCCGTCGCCCGCGACGTCTGAAGTCTTGGAAGCGACTTCGCGGACGAGCTGTGCACCCATATTTTCATACGGATCTTCCAGCTCGATCTCTTTCGCGACTGTCACGCCGTCCTTGGTGATCGTCGGACTGCCGAATTTCTTGTCGAGAATGACATTGCGACCACTCGGGCCGAGCGTGGCCTTGACGGCCTTCGCCAGTTTCTCGATACCGCGCAGCAACGTGTGCCGCGCGTTTTCATCGAATTGTAGTTGTTTAGCTGCCATATTTTAAGTTGATAGTTGTTGGTTGAGAGTTGAGAGACGGAATTAGCCGATAATACCGAGGATATCGTCCTCGCGCATGATCAGATAGTTTTGATCGTCGATCTTGATTTCGGTGCCGCCGTATTTCGAGATCAGCACCTTGTCGCCCTTCTTCACCGTGAAATCGACTTTCTTTCCGTTGTCGTCGATTTTACCGGTGCCTAAAGCGACTACTTTCCCCTCTTGTGGTTTTTCCTTGGCGGTGTCGGGGATGATGATCCCGCCTTTTTTCACTTCCTGCTCTTCAAGCGGCTGCACCAGCACCCGATCTCCGAGCGGTCTCACGTTAACTGTTGCCATAAGTTGTTGTTATCACTCCTTTGGTTTGTTGTTGTGCCGGCGGCTCCGAAAAATTTCCGGAGCCGTCAGCAAATTGGCCTATTTTTTCTTGTCGTCGTCCACGACTTCAAACTCCGCATCGACAACGTCGCCTTCGCCCCGCTTAGCAGAGCCGGCGCCTTCTTCTGCGCCACCCTGCGGTTGCGCTTCAGGTCCAGCTCCGGGTCCCGGTTGTGGACCGGCCTGCGCTGCTGCTTGCTTGTAAAGGTCGGCGCTAATTTCCTGGAACTTGTTCTGCAATTCGTCGTAGGTCCGCTTCATCGCATCGGCGTCGTTGCGATTGATCGCATCACGCACCGCGGCAATGGCGTCTTCGACTTGCTTCTTCTTGTCACCGGAAATCTTGTCACCCAATTCCTTCAACTGCTTCTCGCATTGATATGCGAGCATGTCGGCGTTGTTCTTAATCTCGATCGCTTCCTTCGCCTTCTTGTCCTCCTCGGCGTGCGCTTCAGCTTCACGCTGCATCTTCTCGACTTCCTCTTTCGAAAGTCCTGAGCTGCCCGTAATCGAAATCTTCTGTTCCTTCCCGCTGCCGAGGTCTTTCGCCGACACGTGCAAAATGCCGTTGGCGTCGATGTCGAAGGTAACTTCGATCTGCGGAACGCCGCGCGGCGCCGGTGGAATCCCATCGAGATGGAATGTGCCGAGCGTTTTGTTATCGCGGCTTAGCGGGCGCTCGCCTTGAAGTACTTTGATCTCCACACCCGGCTGATTATCGCTGTAGGTCGAAAAGATCTGAGATTTGCGCGTCGGGATCGTGGTGTTGCGCGGAATCATCGGTGTAGCCACGCCGCCGGCGGTTTCAATCGCCAGCGTCAACGGCGTCACATCGAGAAGCAGCACATCTTTAACTTCGCCTTTGAGGACGCCGCCCTGGATAGCTGCGCCGACTGCGACAACTTCGTCCGGATTCACACCTTTGTGTGGTTCCTTGCCAATTAGATCGCGCGCGACCTGCTGCACTTTTGGCATGCGCGTCATGCCACCGACGAGTACCAGCTCGTTGATATCCTTTTCAGTGACCTGTGCGTCCTTGAGACATGCCTTCACAGGCGGAACGGTTCGCTGAACCAGATCATCCGTGAGCTGTTCCAACTTTGCGCGAGTCAGTTTTTTCTGAATGTGCTTCGGCCCACTCGCGTCCGCTGTGATGAACGGCAGGTTAATTTCGTATTCCTGCGCACTCGACAACGCGATCTTCGCTTTTTCAGCTTCTTCCTTGATTCGCTGGATCGCATCCGGCTGCTTGGTCAGATCGATGCCGGTGTCTTTTTTAAATTCGTTGACGATCCAATCCATAATCTTCGCATCCCAGTCGTCACCGCCGAGGTGCGTGTCGCCGTTGGTCGCTTTTACTTCGAAAACGCCGTCGCCGATCTCCAGAACGGAGATATCAAACGTGCCACCACCCAAATCGTAAACGGCAATCTCCTCGTCTTTCTTCTTGTCGAGGCCGTAAGCGAGCGACGCTGCCGTCGGCTCATTAATGATGCGCAAAACTTCGAGGCCCGCGATTTTGCCCGCGTCCTTGGTGGCGTTGCGCTGCGAGTCGTTAAAATACGCCGGCACAGTAATGATCGCCTGCGTGATTTTTTCGCCCAGCTTCGCTTCCGCGTCGGCTTTGAGCTTCGACAATATCATCGCCGAAATTTCCGGCGGCGAAAATGTCTTTAGTTGGCCGTTCACTTCCACTTGCACGTGAGCGTCGCCATTAGCGGCCTTCACAATCTTGTACGGGACGCGTTTCTGTTCTTCCTGCACCTCTTCGAACTTGCGGCCCATGAAGCGCTTGATTGAAGAGACTGTGTTCTGCGGATTGGTCACTGCCTGACGCTTCGCGGCCTGGCCGACTAATCGCTCCCCGCTTTTCGTGAACGCGACGATCGATGGTGTCGTGCGCGCGCCTTCGCTATTTTCCAAAACTACCGGGTCGCCACCCTCCATCACGGCCATGCAGGAGTTAGTGGTGCCCAAATCGATACCTAAAACTTTAGCCATAATTGAAAAATCCTTTCTGATCCGAGTTCGCCAACGAACGGAGTCGCCGTGGCGAGACTCTTGGTTAAGCTTCTAACTCTCTAGCAACCCTTGGGCCAATTAATTTGCCGCCGCCTAAGCCATTCTTAACAAGGCATTACCGTCGATCAGGTGCCTTATGGATCTATCCAAACTGAGCCAATTCGGCTCGATTCCAACTTCGTTCACATTGGCGGTCGTGTCAACGCGGCGCACTTCCTATAGCAAACGGCTTACCTCACAAGGGTAAACACCTGCGTATACGAACTGTCGGTATTTCGCGTACTGGTTAATTGGCCACGCGCGCCAATGTACTTGCCGGTCCCGCCCAATTTCGCGCGCACGACAGGTTGGCCCGCATTAAATTCGGGGGCTGTCGGCGGATAATCGCCAGCGCCGAAAGCGATAATTTGATCCTGACCACCGCCAAAGGTGAAAAACAGAAGCGTTGCGCGCTTCTCCGCGTTTGGGTTGGCCTCAGCCGCGCTCTAAATCAGCGTTTTTGAACCAAACACCTCGCCGGTCA
>DATHHK010000102.1:0-5033 GCA_035317225.1 Candidatus Udaeobacter sp.
GCCGGCCAAACCACGATTCGAGGTGCGCGTTGATGTGCAGGTGGACAAAAGCGCCAAGGTGTATCGCGACGCCAGGGTGCGAATGATGCAGCTCGGGTTGCTGGGAGACCTGGCCATCGATTTCACCCAAGGTACGAGTGATTCCGGCCGTGCGAAAGATGGTGAAATATTCGCCGGCGAACGCACACCCGATCTAGGCGAAGCCGCAGCAAAAATGCTCGAAGTGATCAAACCGGTTGCAGCTGAAGCGACCAACACAATGAAAGATCTTCAGCAGACCGCGCAAAACCTTAATCGTCTCACGGACGAAAACTTCGAACTCACACTTGCGCTGGGCCAGTTCAAAACCTTCGGTCAACATCTTGTCGACCTCACCGCGCCAGACAGCGCGCTCTCGCATTCGCTGGCCAACATCGAAAAGATCAGCACCAGTCTTACGGACAACGACAATATCCAAGTCACCCTGCAAAATCTGCGGAACTCGTCGGAGAAACTAAAGGTCGCAACTAGCGAGCTCCAGCCAGCCGGCGAAAACATCAAGCAATTCAGCGAGACAATTAAGACTCAACCGTGGCGCTTGATCTGGCCCACGACAAAGAAGTATGCCGAAGCATCACCCAGTCCTGCTCCCGCCGTCGCTGGTCAGCGAACCATTACCGTGCGCAAAACGGCGAAAGCAAAGCCACGCCCGCGCGCCACGCCCGCTGAGCGCACGAGCCAGCGCTAGCGGACAGCGCGCGTCTCGCACGCTGGTCATCGTGTTCTCAGGAACCTTTCGATCAGATGGTCCGCGAAAGGTGGCCTAACGTTGGACACCGACGTCAACGACGTCGGCTACAGAAGGGCGCGCAATTGCACCGATTACGACCCGTAGCTCTTGGTGAATTTCTTTCGCGATTCTGTCTCGGGCTCAGTGGAACTAGTCGGCGCTGATGGCTCTGGCGTAGCCGTCGATGATTGCTCCGCCGGTTTTGGTGACGGCGCGGCTTCTGGCGCCTCGGGCCGCATAGCGTCTGTAGGGTGTTCACGCGCAACTTCTACAAACGCCATCTGCAAATTGGAAAGCGCGTTGCTCAGTACTTTTGCCTCTTCACTAGTCAGGTTACCCCGCGTTTTTTCCTGAATCATCGCCAGTTGATCGATGAACATTCTGGCCAGATCGAGGTTCACCTCGCCTTGACCGGTTTTTGGATTTGGAATTTGACCAAGGAACAGCGCCGCGTTTTGCGCGTGCATCACCACGAATTCGATGAAGCGCTGCGTAAGCTCGCCGCTCAGTGTGGTTTTTTGGACTTCAGCCATGGCTCATTTCTGTTTCGCAGCTGCGGAACCTTCCGGCGGTCGCACCGTTGCCAAAACATACGGTTGATCGCGAAAATATTTCGCAGCCACTTGTTTAATATCCTCGAGCGTCACCGCATTCACATCGTGCTCAAGTTGCTTGTAATAATTAAAGCCCAGTCCGTAGAGCTCGTCGAGCGCGCAATGATACCCGAAAGCGTCGTTGCTTTGATTGGCGATTTCTTGCTGCCCAATCAATTTCTTTTTCGCTCGCGCCAGTTCTTCAGCGCTTAGTCCCTCATTGGCGAGCTTGTGAATCTCATCAAGGAGCGCCGTTTTGACCGGCTCAATCTTCTGCGGATCCGTGCCGAGATAAAATGAAAACAGACCCGGCACCAGTCCCTGCATCTGACTTGCGCCGACATAATACGCCAGACCCATTTGCTCGCGAATGCGAATAAAGAAACGCGACCCGAGATCGCTGCTCGCTTCATCGATCAATTCGAGCGCGTAGCGATCCGGACTGGACAAGCTCGCGCCGCGAAATCCGACCATGATCACGCCCTGCGCCTTGTCTTTACGGCTTTCCACGGTTTCCGGTTTGCCCAGCGGCGTGGAGGGCTTTACGTCGGTAAGCGCAAGCGCGCCGGCCTTCATCTTGCCGAGCGCCTCCTCAACAAGCTGCTTCACCTCGGCAGCCTTAACGTCTCCAAAGACGTAGATCACACCGTTTTTCGCCACCACATAACGATCGCGAAAATCGAACAAATCCTTTTGCGTCAAACGTTGAACGGAGTCGACCGATCCGCTTGAACGCAGCGCATAAGGATGCTGCTGAAAAAGCGCCTGTCGCATGATGTTGCGCGCGACCGTGGTCAGTTGCTCCTCCTCCTGTTGGATCGCGGCGATCTGGATTTCTTTTTCACGCGCGATCGCCTTCTCCGGCATGGTCGCGTCGAGCAAGACATCCGAGAGCAGATCCACGCCGAGTTTCAGGTCGGGCTTCATGATATCGACCGACACCCCAAAACTGTTGTTGCCTGATTCGCTCGAAATGGAACCGCCGACCGCTTCGATCTCATTGGCGATTTGCTCAGCGGTACGCGTTTTGGTGCCCTTCAGGAGCACCTTCGCCATCAGATGCGTGATGCCGTTGTCCTGCGCATTTTCTGCGAGAAGGCCACCACGAAAAACCGCGCCCATCGCCACCAGTGGCAGGCGAGGATCTTCGCGAACCAGAAGACGCAATCCGTTTGATAATTCAAATTTCTGGATCTCACCGGCGGCGCCGGCTTTCGGACCTTCCGTTTTGGCAGCAAGCGAACCCCTTGGATTCAACGAGATGACCGTCAGATTATTTTCCGTCAGGTATTGCGCGGCAACGCGTTTGATATCGTCGAGGGTCACTTTCTGGATCGCGTCGAGATAATGGCGGCTGAAATTGAGATCGCGCGTGACCAACCAGTTTGACCCAACGTCCGAAGCCTGGCCCCGCATGGTCGTCAGCGCCCCGAGATGGTGACTGAGCATGATTTTTTTTGCCTTCGTCAGTTCGTCCGCGGTGACGCCACTCTGTTTTACCTGGTCAACAATCTGCAGCGCTAATTGCTCGGCACCTTCACGTTTTTTTGGATCGACGGTGGCATCGATGCCAAACAAACCGGGATCGCCCGGCGTGTAAGAAAATGCTGATATGCGAAATGCGAGACCGGCCTCTTCGCGAACGCGCCGGTAAAGCCGCGAGCTGCGTCCCTCACCGAGGATCGTCGAGAGCAAATCAAGCGCGGGTACGTCCGGGTTCGTGATCGCCGGGATGTGCCACGCCAGCGAGAGGTGCGATAGCTCCGTGGCAAATTCCTGGTGCACCTCGCGCGGGCCAAGTTGCGGCGGTTCCGTGGGAATGAATACCGGCTGCAGCGATTTCTCGGGGTACGGCTTGAACAAGTCGGTGAGTTGCTGGTGCACTCTTTCTGCATCGACATCACCGACTATGATGAAGGTGAGATTATTCGGGACGTAACGCGTTTTGTAATACTGCATCACCTGCTCCTGGGTGAGCTGGTTGTAAATTTCGATGTCGCCGATCACCGGAAAGCGATACGGATGCACCTGATACGCGGTTGAAAAAAGGAGCAACCCGGCCATCCGGTCGGGATCATCCATGCCCATGGCGAACTCGCGCCGGATTACTTCCTGTTCTTTTTGGTACTCCTCCGGCGGCAAAGTCGAATTCATCATCGCGTCCGACAGAATATCGAGCGCGGTAGTGACACCGTCCTTCGGCACATCGATCCAAAAAACCGTGCGGTCGAACGATGTGTATGCGTTAATATAACCACCCACGTCCTGGATTTTTTGGGCGATCTCATTTTTCCCGCGCGTTTTCGTTCCTTTGAAAAGCATGTGCTCCAGAATGTGGGACAACCCCGCGCCGAGATGCTGGTCCTCGTCGATGCTTCCAGTAGCGCACCACGCCTGTACGCTGGCCACGGGGGCACTCTGATCTTCCTGCACTATGATTGTCAGCCCATTGGGCAGAATCCATTTGTGCGCCGAGTTCGGAGGAAACGTGATGACAGCCGAGGACTCACTCGGCGCTGCTTTCAGATTAACCATCATAAATAATAGAACTCCTGAGAAAAACTTTGCTAGTGCTATGCGACCCATTGCAGTGACAGCAGCGTCCCCAGTGATCAGTCGCTGCTGATCACTTTCTCGACCCAGTAGGCTTGGGCGCCGGCAATGCCGAGCGTGTCCTCGTCACCGCTGGCTTTTCCGGCGCGAATGGCTTCACGAAAACCTCTTCGAAATGATAAACGTTCCTGAAATCTTCGATCGAATCCTCCTCGGTTTTTCCGAATATCCCGGCGCCAATCAGATTAAAAACCATGTTCCCGATGTCCTCGGATGAGTGAATGCCCCAACTATCGAAAACCGTCATGACCAGCGGCCCGAACTCCTTGAGCGCGTACTGCCGCAATCCTTCCAGGAGCTCCGGTCCAGTCACGTGCCGGATGCTGGTGCCTTTCGTTTTCTTTTGCTGTTTAGTCGTGAAATCGAGCGCGTCACGCAGAAAAATATATGCATCCCGCTGGTATCGCGGATCGCTCCTGACAATGGAATCAAGCGCTTCAGCAAATCCAATTTTTTGCATGGGGTGAAAAAAGGCGCGTTCCTAAACGCGCTGTTAAGCATAACCGCCAAACTCGGAACCGGCAACTACCGTCCAAGGACTGCGTCACCCTGTCCACAGCGTGGCCGCTAGTTCTCAAAATGGTCGGCCAGGGCATCCAAATAGATCGACAACGGATCACGCCGCCTTGGCGCGGAGATCTCCGATTGGCTTGCCGCCTTGAGATAATCGTTGAAGGCACCGCTCTCCCTTTCCATCTGTGTCGCTTCGAACCAGTTCATGTAATCATCGATCTCGCCCATTCGAGCGCCGAGTTCCTTGCGAGTACCATCCAGATGCGACAAGCGCTTCGCGATTCCTCTTCGCTTCCCACGAGCAAGGAGCGCTCCAATTTGCTGATACTCGCGCGCTACCGGACGCAAAACCGGATGCGCCGTCGCAATGAGCAACTGCAACGCCTGGCTCATTTGGTCGACCACAGCTTTTTCATCTCGTGACGCTTTGCGGCGCGCAAGCTCGCTAAGATCCGCTGTTTTTGGCTGGTCGCGATTGCGCGAGCCATCTGAAATTTTGATCTGCAACAATTCATCGAGACGTCGTTCGCTCTCGGCAAAGGTCA
>DATHHK010000103.1:0-4754 GCA_035317225.1 Candidatus Udaeobacter sp.
GTGCGGCTGCAAACACTCATTCAATTGCGCGACGAGACCGCAAAAAAGCCAGAAAACAGTCCTTTTCCTCACATTGAAGAATTATTGTCACTGGAACGGGAAAGCTTTTCCGCCGCGTTTGCCGGTTGGCAAAAGCAAGCCATTCCGCAACTGGAACGCGTGGAAACGCGTCTGTTGAAATGGCCGCTGGAAGATTTGACTTGGAAGCAAGTTTGCGGCGCAGTGGCAAAAATCTACAAGCGCGGTCAACGCGGGCTCGCGAAAACAATTGACGACCCGGAACCGGAAAATTTTCATGCCTGGCGCAAGCGAGTGAAAGACCTCTGGTATCAGCTGCGCATTTTGCAGCCGGTTAATCGCGTGGTCCTGACAGAGATGGCTCGCGACGCTGAAGTTTTGGGGGAATTACTGGGTCGCGAGCATGATTTGAATTTTCTTTGGGCGCGCCTGGAGAAGGAAAGCAGCGACGAAGCGCTCCGCGATGAGCTCGCACAAGTCGAGAAACTAATTCGTAAACGAGGCAAACGATTGCGCACAAACGCCCTCGAGCTCGGACGGCGTTTCTACGCCGAGCCTGCAAAGGCTTTCGCCAAGCGCATCTCTTTCTTTGTCGGCAAACGGATCTGAGAAAAACTGATTACTGCTCTTGGTAACAGTCCAGGTACTTGATTCCGGACCCAGTGTTGAAAATGATCACACGCTCACCTGAAACGATTTTACCTGCGGCACGCAGTGATTTGAGAGCAGCGAAACAGGCTGCTCCTTCTGGGCAGACGAAGAGGCCTTCGCTCGATCCAACTTCGCGCGCGACACGGATCATCTCTTCGTCATCAACGGCAATCGCGCCGCCGTTGGACTGACGAAGGATATTCAGAATCAAGAAGTCGCCGATCGCCTTAGGAACGCGCAAACCAGATGCGATCGTATGCGCGTCGGGAAATTCGGCGGCAGTTTTTTCTCCGGTTTCGAACGCACGAACGATTGGCGCACAACCCGCGGCCTGCACCGCGAACATGCGGGGACGTTCTCTTCCGATCCAGCCGAGCGTCTCCATTTCATCGAATGCCTTCCACATTCCGATGAGACCGGTGCCGCCGCCGGCTGGATAAAGAACCAGGTCGGGCAATCGCCAGTCGCATTGCTCCGCTAATTCGTAGCCCAGCGTCTTTTTCCCCTCGACGCGATACGGCTCTTTGAGCGTCGACACATCGAACCAACCTTCCTTTGTTTTGCGCCGGGCGATCTCAGCGCCACAATCGGTGATTAATCCGTCAATCAACGCAACATGAGCGCCCAACTCACGGCACTCGATGATGTTCGCGCGGGGTGTATCGCGCGGCATGAAGATGTGCGCTTCCAGGCCGGCCCGAGCCGCGTAAGCGGCAAGCGCTCCGCCAGCATTGCCGGCGCTGGGGACGGCAAGCTTGGTTGCTCCGAGGTGTTTTGCCATGGACACGGCAACAGTCATCCCCCGCGCCTTGAAACTTTGCGTCGGGTTTATCGATTCGTCCTTGATCCAGAGATCGATGTCGTCACCAAATTTTTCTGCGTGCAACAGTGGTGTCCCGCCTTCGCCTAACGAAACCGGCTCAACATTGCCGGGCAGAGGCAACACTTCCCGATAACGCCATAATGATTTCTCACGCGTCACCAGCGTCTCGCGCTTCAGCGTCCGACTCGCAGCGCCGAGATCGACAATCGCGAAGAGCGGTTTATGACAGGAAGGACAGAGATTCTGCAGACGCGACCACTCTTGCTGAAGGCCGCACGCGCTGCATTCAAGGTGCGTGAGAAACATGCGAGATTAAACGTAGCACGTTTGCGGCCTGTGTTAGATTTGCCGGGATGGATTTGATGACTCTGACTGAAATTCGCCGGGCGGCTCAGAACGGCGCGGTGCCTGCGCGCGTGCATGTGCAGGTAGAAGCGGCGACTGCAAAGACGCAACGCGAAGGAAAACCTTATTGCGAACTGGCTCTGGCAGATGCGTGCGATCGGATGACTCTTCGAGTATGGAGCGATCATCCCGCTTACAAATCATGTAGCGCATTCACCACCGAAAGTTTCGTCGAGCTCACTGGCGATTTTCGTGTCCACCCGCAATACGGACTCGAAGCAGAAAAGTGGATGGTACGGCCACTCTCTGACCAGGAGAAAAAAGAATTGTTGGAAGGACCGGCAGACTTGCGCACAAAGCAAGCATCTGACTGGGAATTTATGGTGCAGTCCATTGGCACGATTGTTGATCCTCGCCTTCGCGCATTGTCCGAAACATTCGTCAACAAGTGGGGCGACCGATTTCGTCGCGCCGCCGCAGCTCGCAAATATCATCATGCCCGGCGCGGCGGCCTCGTCGAGCACACGGCGCAAATGATGCGCCTTGCGAGGGCCATCGCGCCTCTCTATTCGCAGTTAAATATTGATCTTTTGATCGCTGGCATTCTTTTTCACGACTCAGGTAAGCTTTGGGAAAACCAGTTTTCTGAAACCGGCTTCGTTATGGGCTACGACGAACTTGGCGAATTGGTCGGCCACATTTCGATTGGGCTCGAGATCGTCAATTCGTTGTGGCAAAAGCTTGCCGCCGAAAACGCAGATCTCTGGAAAACGTATCAACCGCTCTCAGAAGATGTGCGCATACATCTCCTGCACCTCATTGGCTCACATCACGGCGACAAGCAATTGGGTTCGCCTGTTGAGCCGAAAACGCCGGAAGCAATGGCGCTGCATTACATTGATAATCTCGACGCTCGTCTGGAAATGTTCGCTGCGGGTTACACAACCGCAAAACCGCTGGCGGCGCGCATTTTTGATCGCGTGCGGCCGCTGCCGGGAAATTTAGTTAAATCGCTCGAGAAATTTCAGCAGTCAGGCGCGCAAGACCCAAGAGACGAACTTTTGTGACGCGATACTTAACCCGCGCTTGCGTTTTGGAGTGCGCCGCTGCTCCGGCGCGCTTCGTCTTCCGGTCGGGTCTATTTCCCCAATTCGCGGAACCAATGCAACGCGATCGAGGTTTGCGCATCATTCACTTCATGAGCGCCGTGGAAACTCCCGATTCGAATGTGTTGGAAGCCGGTTCGTTTGATTGAACCTACAACGTTGTATTGCTGTTCTGTCGTCGCAATCCTATCATCGCGTCCCGCACTAACGTAGATCGGCGTGTTCAGAAAACCCGGCCCGGGCTGGAGCCTCGCATACCCGTCACTCAGGTGGTCTTCGTTCGCACCGGTGATGTAAATTCCGATGACGCGACAACGGTTTCTCGCGAGAAAAGGCGCAACATAACCAACGCCTTTTCCTCCCCCGGAGAACCCTGCGCATGCGATCGGCCACTTCTCGGAACCGGCAAAGCTGCGATGAAGCGCATCGACGGCGGCCATTGTCATAGCCTCGCGCCAGGCCACATTGTCGCTCCGTGCATGTTGCGGGCCATCGCCCGCAAGCAGCACCCATCCTTCGGCAAGACTGGCCCTGCGATAAAACTCAACGAGGTCGTCCCGATTCTGACGTTTAAAGTCGCTGGTAGAACAGATTACCAAAACGGGCCAACTTTTCGTTGGATCAAAATTAGCGGGAGTGGCCAGAACGGCCACTGCGCTTGGAGGTACCGCGTTGCCACCTTGCGCGGCGTATGATTTTTCCTGCGGACTCAGAGGAACATTGGCTCGAACCGTTGAACCTGGAGAAAACGGGACGCCTCCGAACGTCAAAGAACCGCCGGCTGCAGCCGCGGCTAACGCTGAGATAACGTTTAACGTTACGAATATCTGGCAAGCTATGATTAATCTCTTCAAGAAATCGTCTAGATCTAGCGCATGGTCGCTGCGCTCCTTGGCTTTGTCGAGCGGAGGCGCCGCTTCGCCTCTGCGATATAAGTCTCGTCAATTTCAAACCCAATGAATCTTTTCACGCCACAGCGCTGTGCAGCGACAGCTGAATTTCCTAAGCCGAGAAACGGATCAAGCATCGTTTTGATTCGCGAGACGCCGTGCAGTTTGATGCACCATTCGGCGAGCTGAATAGGAAACGTCGCCGGATGCGGTCGTTCTTTTTCGCGGCTCTGAATTGTCTCGTAGGGAATGAACCACGTGTTGCCGCGACAGCGTCGATCACTCCCGCGGGTGTGACGCCATCGCGCGATGTTGCTTTTGTCCTGGTACGGAACGCCAAGCGCAAGCCGATCCAGCTCGACGTGACCGATCTTGGTGAAATGGAAAATGTATTCGTGGCAGTCGTTGAGAAATCGTTTTGAGTTGATCGGCTTGAAGTGGCCGAAGGTTTTTGCCGTGGCTTCGATCCTCAACTGGCGCTCCGCGTCCGGCTCTCCCCGGCCAGGGGAAGGATTGAGGTGAGGGTCGCTTGGTTTGGTTTTCTCCGTAGCGGTGTCGATGGCGATCGACTTGATCCAGTGAAGTGTATTCTGCAAAACAAATCCGCCTGAAGCGGAGGTCAGCTCAATCACGATTTGATGGGGCAACATCGGATTCGATGGCGCGGAGCCAACATTCAGAAAAAAAGATCCCTTCGATCGTAGAATTCTTCGAATTTGTGTTGACCATGTGGCGCACCAATCCAGATACGATTGCCGATCCTGCCGGTCGGCATATTTCCTGTAATCAATTCCCAGATTGTACGGCGGCGAGGTGACTACAAGATCGACGCTTTCATTTGTCAGTTGCGACATTCCCGTGACGCAATCTTCACCGCGAAGATCAAATTTGGTCATCGGAGGGAACTGTTGCCCGGGTCTG
>DATHHK010000104.1:0-6075 GCA_035317225.1 Candidatus Udaeobacter sp.
AGTGGCGTTTGTGCGTGTGACGGTCAACGAGAAGAAGGACGGTTACAATACCTCTATCTGGACCGTTCCGCTCGCAGGCGGCGAAGAACCTCATCAACTAACAAAAGGGAACCATGATTCCACACCTCGCTGGTCGCCTGAGGGGAAGTTTCTGCTTTTCCTGCGCGCGAGTGAGAAAGATGGCAAGCCGGAGCCGCCGCAACTGGCGCTCCTGCCGACGGCAGGCGGCGATTCATTTGTCTTCACCGATCTGCCGAAAGGAGCAGGAAATCCAAGCTGGGCCCCAGATGGAAAAACGATTGCGTTCACCAGCGACACAAACGCGGAAGACCTGGCCAAGCAGGAAAAGAAGAAAGCAAAAGAAGAAGAAGCAAAAAAAGCGGGCAGTGGAAATGCTCCCGCAAGTGCAGATGAACGCGAGAGCGATGTTCGCGTGGTCACGCGCGCCGTTTATCGGCAGGACAATGAAGGCTACGGCGACCCTAAGCATCCCTCACACATCTGGCTCGTGAGCGCACCGCGCAGTGCCGACGAAAAAGTAAAGCCACGCCAGCTCACTAAGGGCCGATTCGACGAAGATAGCGCCACCTGGTCTAAGGACGGTTCGCAGATCTATTTCACATCGGACCGGAATGACGAACCGTATTACGAGCTGCCAAAGACTGATCTTTATTCGGTGGCGGCAGCCGGCGGCGAACCAGTAAAAATCACAACGATTGATTTACAGATCGGAGGTTTTGGCCCCGGCGGAGGCGCGCTGTCGCTTAGCCCCGATGGGAAACAGGTCGCTTTTACAGCATCAACCACACGCCCGATCGCCTCATACACACAGCCCGATCTCTGGGTCCTCGATCTTTCGCCAAATGCAAAGCCGCGCAATTTGACCGCGAACTTTGATTTCGATGTGCCCGGGTTCGTGATTGGGGACGGCGCGCCCCCGCGGGCAGGTGGACAGAACAAGCCGATCTGGACGCCAGATGGCAAAGGCCTCATCGCCGTTTACACGAAGGAAGGGAAAGCAAATCTCGCGCTGTTCGATCTGCCTGTCGCCCAGGACGCCGATCTCGGCAGGACTGGAGTACACGATTTAACATCTGGAAACCAGGGCGTGATGAGTTTTCGCGCATTGCCTGATGGGTCGAAGTTAATCTATGTGGTTTCAACACCGACGCGCATCAACGATCTTTTTGTCCTGGATCGCACGACCAGTGATGCGACGCCTAAACAGTTGACGCATGTCAATGACGAACTGTTCGCCAAGCTAAACCTGACCGAGCCTGAAGAGATTTGGTACGACAGCTTTGATGGCAAGCACATCGAAGGCTGGGTGCAAAAGCCGCCAAACTTCGATTCGCACAAAAAATATCCTCTAATCCTGAACATTCACGGTGGGCCGCACGTCGCGTACGGTTATGTTTTCGACCACGAATTTCAGTGGATGGCGGCCAAGGGTTATGTGGTCCTCTATCCGAACCCACGCGGAAGCACAACTTACGGCCAGGAATTTGGGAACAGCATTCAGTATCATTACCCGGGGGACGATTACAAAGATCTGATGGCTGGCGTAGACGAGTTGATCAAGCTCGGTTACATCGACGATAAGAAACTCGGCGTCACTGGCGGCAGTGGCGGCGGCTTGCTGACCAATTGGGTGGTAGGCCAAACAAACCGTTTTGCCGCAGCCGTCGCGCAGCGCGATATCGCCAGCTGGGAAGATTGGTGGTATACGGGAGACTTCACGCTCTTTCAGCCGAACTGGTTCAAGGTGCCGCCATTCGAAGACCCACAGGAGTATCGAGCGCGTTCACCGATCAATTTTATCAAGAATGTAACAACGCCGATGATGTTTATCCTTGGCGAAGCCGATTACCGGACGCCACCGGGCTCGGGCGGAGAACAAATGTTTCGGGCGCTGAAATTCCGCAAGATTCCCGCCGTGATGGTTCGGTTCCCCAACGAATCGCACGAACTTTCTCGCTCCGGTCAGCCGTGGCATCGTGTCGAGCGCCTACAGCATATTGTCGGTTGGTTCGATCACTGGTTAATGGGTGCGCCCAAGCCAGAATACGAGATCGTACCGCCAGAAGAAGCGCCGGCCAAGAAAGGCAACACGCTAGCCAAATAGGTCATGCCGTCCGGGCAGGATGGCAAAAAGTTAAACCGGTTAGAACGGTGACACCGTCACCCGCCCCGCTCCCCTTCCGACGCCAAATCTGGTTTTAACCTTTTAACTTTGTAACGCTTTAGCTCCTCTCACGGACATCGAATTACTCTGGGTGAATCAGTTAGCTCTTGCGTTGTGCCGGCAACGCGAAGATGGATCACGTGTGGACGCTGATCTCTGAACTGCGGCGGAGTCGGAATCTTAAAAGCGTGTCGACCGTTTCCGTAACCGGCATCCATGAGATCCTCTCGGAACTGATTCGCCGGGAATGCCATGACATACTGGTCACGATCCCAAAGTTCAATATGGACCTCAGCGTCCGCATCGTTTTTGTCCCAAACCCAGCCAGAGAGCGCTGTGCAGTCTGCGTGATCGATTTTGCTGGCAAAATGCGGCAGCGGTGCAGCCCCAATGCGTCCCGAAAAAATCAGCAAGCCGAAGCAAACACACTGGAACGTGATGAAGGTGGCCGCGAGCCGCGAGACAACACCGTCCCGCCAATAGCGGTGCATCTTGCTCCAGCGGGAAAAAATGTGGAACGCGGAAAGCAACACCGCCTGATAAAATCCGTACGCAATGTAATGGAGTTCGGGCCCGTGCCAGAGTCCCATAAGGCCGAAAGCTAGAAAATAGCCGACGATCGGGGCGACTTCCTTATGCGCAAACCATTTGCCGCGCATGGCCGCGTAGAGAAAGCGCATGTAAACATGGTCTCGAAACCAAAATGAAAGAGTGATGTGCCAGCGATTCCAGAAATCACGGATATTTCGGGCGAGGAACGGTCGATCGAAGTTTTCTGGAGTATGGACACCAAAAAGATAACTCACAGCAATGGCGAAAGCGCTGTAGCCGGCAAAATCGAAAAATAAATAGAAGCTGTACGCATACATGTAGCTGACCAATGCCGCAAAGCTCCCGCTACTGGCAGCTCGCTCCATCCAGTATTGTTTAATCAGCGCGGCGAGGATGAATTTGTAAAAGAACCCTCGAAAAATGCGATGCACCGCGCCGTCGAGATCGATAAGAAATTCAGCGCGTGTTCGCCTCTTTCTCCATTCGCCTGCGAACCGTTGGAACCGGTCAATTGGGCCGGCTGAAATCGTTGGGAAGAAAAAAAGGTACATCGAGAAATCGAGCGTCCCAGGCAGAGCGATGACTTTGTCCCGCAGGCAAAATACGACATCCAACGCCCGAAACGTGATGTACGAAATTCCGAGAAAACCAAACTCGCTTTTCGGCGACACGATTGGAAAAAATTTGGACGCTGCAAGCGGAAGCAGGCTTGCCGCGACCGCAACATAAAACGGCCAGCCGGCCCGAGCCCCACTCTTTGTGAACACGCATACCGTTGCCCATTGCCAGACGGCGAAACCGATCACGATCCAGATTTCGCGAACTGCAAAATGTGGTCGGATGTCTAATAGCCCGTGATACTGAACGATGAGCATCGCGGCAGTCACAAGCGTCGCCCAGCGCCAGCCTGCTTTGCCAAACAGACCCAGAATGAGCGTCGGAACTACTGCGTAAAGCAGCAGCCCAAAATATGTGAAATCGGCGTAGGGAATCACAGAGACTGAGCCAGCTGGGCTCTGTCGGCCTTGCCGTTCGCTGTCATCGGAAAAGCATCGAGAAAAACGAATTTGCGCGGCATCATATACACTGGTAGCCGCTCTGCCAGCTGCCGTCGCAGCGACTGTGTCAGCTCGAAATGCGATGCCTCAATTCGGCTGCTGAGCACTACGAAAGCGGCAAGCGACTGGGCCGCGCCGTTCTTAATCACCGGTGTGACTACTGCGTCCCTCACAGAGGGCAACGCCAGCAGGTTTGCTTCGATATCGCCAACTTCGATGCGGTAGCCGCTGATCTTGAGCTGCGAATCCATGCGGCCCTCAAAAAAAAGCAAGCCATCGCGAAATCGACCCTGGTCGCCGGTCCGATAAGCGCGCCGATCGCCTTGCTCAAAGAATGCGGCTGCCGTGAGCCCGGGACGCCCCAGGTAGCCTGGACTGACATTTGGTCCCGCGATGACAATTTCGCCTCGCTCTTGTGCTGGCAAAGTTTCTCCAGCGTCACTCACAATGAGCACATCGGTCCCGGGCGTCGCGCGCCCCACTGGCAGCGCCGAATATTTCTCCAAAATTGAAAGGTCTATCCGTACGGAGGTGGTGGCCACCGTCGCCTCAGTCGGGCCATACATGTTCCACACCTGGGCCCGCGGAAAGCGCTCAAGCAGACGAGCCGCAGTTTGCGCGGCGAGTGTTTCACCGCAAAAAAGAAATCGCCGAATGCGTGGAAGCATTCCTTCTGAAAATTTCTCTTCAACCAGGCACATTTGTGCAAACGATGGCGTGGAGACCCACGTGGTCGTGCCGGAATTTCCAAGCGCGCGATAAAGCATTTTCGGATTGGCCACCAGATCGCGATCTACGCTGAAGAGAGTGCTTCCCGTGGCAAGGCTGCAATACAGATCCATCACTGAGAGATCGAATGAGAATGGCGCCGTATTCAGGAAGGTCTCCCCTAGAGGGACGAACTTCTGTTCCTCAAGCATCCATCTAACGAAATGTTCCAGGCATCCAAGTGTAATGATGACGCCTTTCGGCTCTCCGGTGCTCCCGCTGGTGAACAAAATGTAAAACGGGTCATCGCACTGTGCGCGGGTCTCAGGAGCAGGCGTGGCAGCACAGGAAAGTCTTGCGATGTCTTCCGGCGTAAGAAGTAACGCGGGGCGCGAGATTGCCAGAATTTTGTCGATCCGTTGTTGAGGCAATACTGTGTCCAGCGGTACATACGGCCTGCGGGATTTTACCGCCCCTAGAAATGCGATGAGCATCTCAGGCTCCCGATGGCCGAGCACCGCGATTGGAGCGCGATCGTCGCCAAAGCGTTTTGCCAGGTGCGCAGCGAGGGTGTCCGAACGCCGGCGGAGCTCACCATATGTCAGCCTCTGATCTCCGCTGATGTGTGCGATCGCACTTGGAGCCGCAAGAGCCCAATGATCGATTTGTTCGATGAGATTCACTCAAAAACCCTGATAAACAAATGGTGGCGTGGAGAAATCGCCTCGACCGTACATCGCGATCAAGCCCGCAATAATAGCGAAGTAATACAGAATCAGCAGCGCCCGCCAGAGCGCTGGATGGGCCTTGATCCAGCTCACACGTTCACCCGCATCCGGCTCTCAAGATCAGCGATAATCTTGCCCGGCGTCTCCCAATTTTCGCGCTCGAATTCTGCCGGAGAGATTTTGAGACCGAATTCCTCTTCGATTCCTATCATCAACTCCACCGTCTTGATAGAGTCCAAAAGCTGGCACTCATAAAGAGGTAGCTCGAGGTTGGCGCGGACCTCGTCGGTTTCGGCAACCGAGGCTAAAAGTTGCAATACTTTTTCGTGAAAACTGTTATTCATGACGGATAAATGGCGAGCCTGCGGCTCGGGTTATAGACCATCGACGACCACTCAACTCCTTGGGACGCGTCCATGAAAAAAATCGTCAAGAGCGCGATCGTAAAAGAGCCAACCTTCTTGTGTTAGATGCGTATGTTGAGCGTCAAGAAACGTGGGATCCTCGTCGTGGTCTTCGAACTCGATCAGCTCAAAATCGTATCGCTGTGCGAGCGCGCGCATTTTTTCGTAATAGTTCTCACGAGCCAAACGAGAATACCCCTGCCGGTCATAAAACCGTCCGTCCATCGGCATGCTGAGAAGAAGTGGGCGGGCGTGAACCTCAGCCAGCGCGCGCAATAACAGCTCCAAGTCGGCCCATTCAGGTGCCGCATTCATGCGCCTAAGAAACACCGAGTCAAAACGACCACGCGTCGTTGATTCAACTTTCGCAGGCGCATTTTCGAGTTTGACTCGTGTCCAGATGCTGGCTTCGCTCGATTTTGCGATGGATATCGGCCGAT
>DATHHK010000105.1:0-5505 GCA_035317225.1 Candidatus Udaeobacter sp.
CGCGAGGTGGGGCTGTGGATTTGGGAGACTGCCGGCAAAACACGCGAAGGTCAGCGCGAGCTCAAGCGAGTCATCTGCGAGATGGGCGGGAAAAACGCCATGATCGTCGATTCGGACGCCGACTTGGATGAAGCGATTGTCGATTCGATTTATTCTGCGTTTGGTTTTCAAGGCCAGAAATGTTCGGCGCTATCGCGGCTGATCGTTCTCGAAGAAAACTACAACCGCGTCATTGAACGTTTGCTCGGAGCCGCCGCCAGTGTGCGCGTCGGCAACCCGGAAGAGCCGAGCGTCGTGGTCGGACCAGTAATTGATGAAGCCGCTTACCGGCGAATTCTGGATTACCTCGAGGTCGGGAAAAGCGAAGCGACACTCGCCTATCAGGCCAAAGACGTTCCGCCCCACGGTTATTTCATTCCACCCACGATTTTCACCGGAGTGACACCAGACATGCGGATCGCGCGCGAGGAGATTTTCGGCCCAGTGCTGAGCGTGATCAAGGTTCGGGATCTCGATGAGGCGATCGACGTCGCTAACGGCACCGATTACGCGTTGACCGGCGGCTTTTTCTCGCGCAGCCCGGCTAACATCGAGCGTATCAAAGCGCAATTGGAAGCCGGCAATGTTTACATCAACCGTCCCTGCACCGGTGCAATCGTCGGCCGTCATCCCTTCGGCGGATTCAAGATGAGCGGCGGTGGCACCAAAGCCGGTGGCGAAGATTATTTGCTGAATTTCCTCATTCCGCGCGTTGTGACCGAAAACGTTGCACGCCACGGGCTGGCTCCGGAAAAAACGCCCGAATACCGGGACGAATTTCTCTGGCCAAAGAAGTAGCGCACGAACGTCGCGCGGCGGGGAAAAGATTGAAGAAAACCGCTACTGATCTATCGGACGGCCCTTGCTCAACAGCTTCACCACTGTGATCACCATGTAGAGCACCGGCCAGGCCGAGGTTAAAACAATCAGTGCAAACACCGCCATTTCCCTGGCGCGTTCCCGGGCAGCTTCTATACGGAATTCGCGTCCTAAATTGTAGAAATTTCTGAATCCGTATCTTTCCTCCCCGTCGTAAGGCGAAAAATAGCCGCCGTGCCATTGGCCAAAACCAGAATGGAAAAAGTAGTCGGTCTGCGGAAATTGCCCCTTACCGCCCGTGGAAGGACTCCTCGGTTTCATAGCGTGTGACCCACAACTGGAATGGGAACCGCTAACTATGATACCACGTTAAAAAAAGGAATCAGCCTCAAAAATAACCTTCCGATCGCGCCAAGCAGCGAAACACTCAAATACTGCAAATTGAAACCAAATCTAGCTATTGTCACCGGATGCGCCCGCACCTTTGCCAATTCGCCAATCGCGCCGCAGCGCTGCTGATGAAACTGCTGTTTGGCTGCGTCGCGCGTGTTCGCGTGCTCGGGAGCGAAAATGTGAATCGCACCGGCGGATTTCTGCTGGCAGCAAATCACATCAGTCACTTCGATCCATTCGTCATTTCGTCAGTAGTCAGACGAAAAATCGACTGGATGGCGATGGCAGAATTTTTTCGGTTCACGGTCGTGAGATTTCTGTTGCGCGCGGTCGATGCGTTCCCGGCGGATCGAGATCGTGCCGATCGCAAAACCATCCGGACCGCAATCGAGCGACTGAAAGACGGACGCTTGGTCGGTCTTTTTCCCGAGGGCGGGATTCGCGATGGCGCGCGATCGCTGCTCGAAGGCGCACCGCTGCGGCCCGGCGCATCAACGCTGGCGCACATTGCCGGCGTTCCGATTTTGCCCTGCGTTATCCTTGGCAGCGATCGCCTCTATTCGACTAAACGCTGGCTGCCGCTTCGGCGCACGCCCATTTGGATCGCGTTCGGCAATCCAATTTCGCATTCTCCTGATCTCGAAAGATCACAGGCGCGCGAGCGGATCGAATCCGAATTGACGTCTGCATTCAAAAATCTCTACACGGACCTGCAACAAATATTTCGCCTGACAACGGACGACTTGCCGCACCCGCCGCGAGAGCGCATGAAGCGTGGTAGGATGACCGCATCGCTTGCCGTCCCACGAACCGGTAACCTCAAAAGCTTTGGAGGTTGCGCTACGATTCACCGGGACGGATTTCGGCGTTTCGCCGCAAACGGAATGGATACGCTTATGTGTGCCTCTTTCAATCTGCTCCAGTCGCGTCATCGTCTGCACAAGCGCAGTCGTGAGGAAATGGAGCACTATGTGGCTGCATGCGAGAAGCTCACCGTCGAGAATTTTTACGCCGTCCCGAACGATGCTGAAATTGCCGCTCCAATCGACGCCAAGCCTGGTGCCACAATCACATGGCCTAGCCCGATCAATACAAATTTTCCCGCAAACAACACCGCCCGAGCAGACCTTTTCCCGTGCGCCCGAGGCTGGAGAGCGCCAACGGTTTTAATGTTCCACGCGCTTATGTCGGCGAGCCAAATCGGATATCGTCGTTACGCTGCGCGCTTCAACGAACTCGGTTGGAACGCTTGCTTCGTGCACCTCCCGTATCATTATTCACGGGTCCCGCGCGGGTACTGGAACGGCGAACTCGCGATCACTGCCGATCTCATTCGCAACGCGGAGGGGCTCCGTCAAGGGGTAATCGAGGCGCGACAATTGATGGCGACATTGCGCGAGCGCGGGTGCGAAGAATTCGGTCTGCTCGGAACAAGTTATGGCGGATGGATTGGCGCCCTTGTGGCGATGGTTGAGCGGGATTTCCGTTTCGTTGCGTTGATGGCCCCGATCGTAAATGTTGAACACGCGATCTGGGGGAGCCCGGCGGCGCGATTCATGCGGCGCGAACTTCGTCGGGCAAATATCGATCCATTTCTCGTTGCGCGGCATTTTCACTTAAGCTCACCTATACACAATCAGCCCCTATGCGACGCAGGCCGTGTGCTGTTTGTCTCCGGGGAATTCGACTTAATCGCGCGACCCGAAGATGTTGAGGAAGTTCATGGAAAATGGCGCGGCTCGGAGCTGCTGCGCGTGCCGCAGGGACACTTCGGCTATCGCATGTTGCGCGAAACAATCGCGCGATTGCGGGAACGCGGATTATAAATCTCGCTCGTGCGTCTAATTTCGCGAATTGGACTGAGCCGACTGGATCCCAAGAAATTCCAGACTTGGTCCGAGATCGCGAAACGCGGCTTCTGCGAGAACATTGTGGCCTTCGACCGAAGCATGCCAACCATCGCCATGCAGACGCTGTCACCGATCACGGCGACATGTGGCAACCGCGCGATCAACTCAGCCTGTGGAATGTCGCCATTTCGATATGCCGGGTAATTTGAATGGAAGCGAGATGCTGGCTCACCACTCCGCGCCAAAAAATTTGCGCTGACAACCCGGACAGGCTTCCACATGGATTCTATTAGTTGAAGCGAAATTCGTCACGGTTGAAGTTTCAATTCGTTTCAATCCACCCAATCCATCGCTTCGAGCAGACGGCGAAATTCGGGACTATCTGTCGAGAGTGCGGGCAACCATTCGCCAATTGGTTCGCGTTTCCACCATGCTTTCTCGCCGATTGGGGTGAATCGATAACGATAGAGCCGCGCCCGAATGTAATGAGGGGGCGCGTCCGGGAATGGTTTGTTTGCGAGGAGTGACAAGGTGCCTTGATCGTTATGCAGAAGTTTCCAAACAAAATGCAGTGTCCAAGGATACTCGCCAGGTGAAGCCATAGCAGCAAACCAGATTTGCCAGTCGATCCGCGGTTGGTATGGCGCAACGAACGGCGGTGGCCTGTTTGGGTCACCAGGTTTGGCTTTGAATTCGTATTCCTTCCACTTCGTGTCGCCCGTAATGACTGGATCTTCGGTGCCTTCAAAAATGATTTCGTTGCGTTCTCGCCCGACCGCACCGAACGCTCCGTAGGTATTTACAAGATCGAGCGGATCGTAGGAATAATTCATTAGCTGTCGTCCGGAAACGAGATTTAGCACCGGCGCGACGCTCAGATAGACAATCAGGATGGACAACGCGAGCGCGATTGTGTTGTTAACACGGGCCGGTTCCGATTCCTGCGCGGCACGGTCGGCACGTCGAACAACTGCCTTCGGTAGGAAATGGCGCAGGAAAGTATCGTCAAAGCATGCCAAAAACGGAACGATTGTTAGGTAATTGAGAAACGAAAGATTTCCGCTGACGATCAGAAAAATCTGAAACGTGACAAGCAAGACGCCTGCGATGTGCCGCACGTGTCGTGGACCAAATGAAAACCACGGCACGACCAGTTCGACGAAATGGTTCCATTCCGTCCCGAATTTGTGGAACCAGAGCGGCGCAAAGTGAAGATAGCGACTGACGGGACTCGGAATCGGCTGTGTTTCGTAGTGATAATAAAGGCAGGTAAGATCCCGCCAGCATGAGTCGCCGCGGAGTTTGATCAGGCCCGCACCAATCATGATGCGAAAGCCAAGCCAGCGAAAAAGCCAGATAACGAGAATTGGCGGCCTGCACCTGGGAAACGGGCGTCCATCGAGCAGCGGACAAAGAAAGATCGACAAAAAGCCGGTCTCGAGCAGTTGAATCTCCCAGCCGTAACCGTACCAGATCTGCCCAACGTGCACGATCGACATGTATATCGCCCAAAGGACGCCAAGCAGAATCGCATTGGCGTAGCCTCCAAGAACGATCAGCGACAAGCCGAAACCGATCCAGGAGAAGATCAACAGCGCATTATCGGAAATTCCGAACCAAAAGAACGTCGGCACTCGTAGCATTCCAGCAGTACGCGAACCGAGTTGGGCTTGGATGCTCTCAAGAAAATGACTAGCCGGTGTTAATCCATGCGCGCCTATCAGGGGTACCAACTGTTGCGCCGCTACTAAAAACGCGACTGCATAAATAAAACCAAGCAGCCGCAGAATAATGAAGCGTGTCAGCCAATAAGAATTTCCGCGCGCAAAAAGTTTTTGGAGGAAACTCTCATCGTTCATTACCGAACGCTTGTGCCAGAAGCTCAATCGATCTGCAAATGGGGAATGCCAGGGGGGAGAGTCGAACTCCCGACCAAGGGCTTATGAGTCCCCTGCTCTACCACTGAGCTACCCTGGCGAAATCGGCGGCGACAAAGGTCAATCGCATGACTAGTGCTGTCAACGCGAGCGGGTTCCTGATCTCGGTTTGTTGCTCTTTCTCATGCTCATACGCTTTCTCTCTCAATTGACGATGCAAGAGCACGACAAAGGACAGCAGAGACAGATTACTGCTTTGGCCCGGAAAGGTACGGCTCCAAATCCTTCTCACGCCCTTTGAGCACAGCCATAAAGCAAACGCCATTCTGTTGCTTGACTGCACCGACCCAGCCTTCTTGATTGACATAACGCCAACCCGGAAAAGTCAACACGGCTCCGGTCTTGGTGTCTCTCTCTGCCGGGAAGAGAAAAAACTGCATATGCTTTTCGCCCACCCAAATTTGGGCGATGCGCTGCGACTCGTCGTCGTCAAAAACACGGCAGCCGATTGTCTGAAAATCGGCGAA
>DATHHK010000106.1:0-4610 GCA_035317225.1 Candidatus Udaeobacter sp.
TTCGTCGAACGCGGCTTCGATTTCGCCCAGGGCATCATCACGGAGCTGCTCGAGTGAGTGCATGAAACGTTGGAGCGTTAAAGAGTTTAAGCGTTGAGGCGAATCGGCTGCAACGCATCAACGCTTCAACGGCAAGTCACGCCGCTTTCTTGTTCTTCTTTTCCAGGGCGCTCTTTGCCTGATCGACGATCGATTTGAAAGCGATCTCATCGCTGACGGCAAGATCTGCTAGAATTTTTCGGTCAAGGCCGATGCCTGCGGCTTTTAATCCTTCTGCAAAGCGGCTGTAAGTCATTCCATTTGCGCGAGCGGCAGCGTTCAGGCGTTCAATCCAGAGATAACGAAACGTGCGTTTACGCGTTTTACGGTCGCGATAGGCCCAATACTGACCTTTCATAATAGCGTCCTTCGCGTAGCGGAAAAGTTTTGAACGGCGTCCGCGGTAGCCTTTGGCTTTTTTTAAGACTCGTTTGCGTCGCGCCCGGCTCGCCGGGGCGTTAGTAGCTCTTGGCATGGTTGTTTCCCCAAATCACTTCGGGGTTCCTCGTTCAGCGAGCTGTTCGTTTCATTATCGATCTTCGCGACCTCACTCGCTGAGGCAGTCCCGTTGCGCGGAACCAGGTGCGCAGATCGTCACGACGCGGAAGCGCCGGGCGACGAACAATAAGTAGCGAGCGGAGAATGACAACTGCTTTTCGCGGAGGCAAAGATTAAAGCGTTGAACCGGTGAGCTCTTTAAAGTGGGCCGATTACGTCACGCTTCAACGCTTTAATCCTTCAACGTTTTAGTGCTAGATTCCACTGGCATGCACTGGCTCGGGCGTCATCGTTTGTTAGTCCTGGCTTTTATCTCCTTTTTTTGGACAGGCGTGATCGTTCTCGGTCATTTTTTTCCAGCCGTTCCATTTATTTCAGCAGCGTGGCGCGGCGAACAGAGCTTTGAGGACTTTCTTCGACGCGAAGGCCGTAAGACGCCGGCGCCGTCCGATTTTGTTTTTCTCGGAATCGACCAAAGCACATTGCAGTTGCCCCCGTTGACTGCTGAAGAAATCGCGAGCAACCGCGCGTTTCAGCTGATGACAGAAAAGCCGTTCCCCTGGTCACGCGAAGTATGGGCGCTTTTACTCGATCGGTTGTTTGGCGCGGGCGCGCGCGCGGTCATGTTCGACATGATCTTTAGTCCGCCCAATGATGGTGATCCCGCCTTTCATGCTGCCCTTGATCGTTATCGCGATAAAGTCGTAATCGGCGCTAATTTCGACACCGCGAACGCGGCCCAGGCCGTTACGCCAAACAATGCGCTGATTCCGCCGCCGCAATTGCAGGATAATCGCGTCGGGTTCGTGAATTTCTGGGCCGACCCAATCGACGGAAAAATCCGCGCTGTGACCTATCGCGTAACGGATCGGCAACTTGCCGACTTACCACCGGACCCAAGCCAGGAAATTTATCAATCTCTTTCGGCCCGAGCCCTCGCCAAAATCGGTCACGCGAGTGATGTGCCAGATGATTTTCGTGGCCACCTGATTCGTTTCACGTCGCCGGACGCGTTTGCACCCCGACCACTGTACGAAGTTTTCGATCCAAAGTTTTGGCATGCCAATTACGCGGACGGCGCGTTTTTTAAGGACAAGATCGTGATGGTCGGATCATCTGCGCAGGTCATGCACGATGTTTTCGATACGCCGATGAGCCCAACTACGTCGGGCCCCTCGCTTCATTTGCAGGCAATGGCTGCGGCGATGAATCATGAATTTTTGCGGCCCACATCGGCCAGAACCGGTCTCGCGCTCGTAGGCATGGCCGGGCTCACGGCGTGGTTGCTGGTTGCCTTCTTGCGCCGGCCGTTGCTTTGCGTTGCTACGCTGGTTCTGATTACGGCTGCTTATCTTGGCGCGGCACGATTGTATTACGACGGAACGGGGCTGCTGCTTCTCACAGTTCCAGTTCTCTCAGTCCTGGTGTTCAGCGGATCCTTTTCGCTTGCTTTCGAATACGCACTCGAGCGGCTCGAGAAATTGCGCACTCGGCGCACGTTGGAGCGTTACGTCTCGAAAAATTTAGTCAGGGAGATCCTGGAAAACCCGGACAGCTATTACAGCTCGCTTCGCGGAGTCCGCGTCCCTGCGACAATTTTGTTCTCGGATTTGATTGGTTTCACCACGTTGTCGGAAAAAGCCGATCCCGAGGCGTTGGTCTCGCAACTCAATGAGTACTTAAGTCGCATGACGTCGGTCGTTTTTAGGAATGGCGGCACGCTCGATAAATTCATCGGCGACGCGATCATGGCCGTATGGGGCAATGTGCGCAGTGTTGGGATGGCGCAGGACGCGAAAGATTGCGTGCGCGCGGCGCTGGCAATGCGGCGGGAATTACGGCAGCTCAATCAAAAATGGCGGGAGGAAGGCCGCATGGGGCTCGGCATGGGCATCGGCATCAATCAAGGCGAGGTGATCGTCGGCAACATTGGCTCGCATGAGCGGATGGATCCCACAGTCATTGGGGACTCCGTTAATCTCGCGTCCCGACTCGAAGGTCTCACCCGAATTTATGGCGTGGATATTCTCGTTGGCGCCACGGCCGCTGAACTGGCGAGAGACGAGGTTCACCTTCGCTCGGTTGCTCGAGTGCAGGTGAAAGGCAAAACCAAACCGGTGGATATTTTTACTTTCGTCGGGGCCCGAGACGAGGAAGTGGATCCAGAATTCCTAAAGTGGCTTGATACGTACGAAGAGGGATTGGAGAAATTTCGGACACGCGATTTTACTGAGGCCAAAATTCTGTTTTCACGGTTTTTGGAATTTTATCCGGACGACCTGCTGGCCAAAATGTATCTGCATCGCGCGCTCGAATACGAACAGACCCCTCCCGATGAAGCATGGGGGGCAGTGGAGGTGTTTGAGAAGAAGTGACGGTTCCGATTGCGCTGGCGAAATCTGCCATGCGGCGTAAAGAGTCCGCGTGAAGGAAGCGCCAAAGAGTTTTCATTTCCTGGGGATTTGCGGCACCGCCATGGCATCAGTGGCGGCAGCGCTAAAGGAGCGCGGATTCAAAGTGACTGGGTCTGACGAGAATGTTTATCCGCCGATGTCGACCTTTCTTCAGGAAAAAGGCATCTCGTTAAAAGAGGGGTATCGCGAGGAAAACATACCGGCCGACGCGGATGTGGTGGTGATCGGGAACGCGATGAAGCGCGGCAATCCGGAAGTGGAAGCTGTGCTGAACAGGAAGCTCCTTTATCTTTCGTTGCCGGAAGTGTTGAAGAATTATTTTTTGCGTGGTCGTCATAATCTTGTTGTTACCGGGACGCACGGGAAAACAACGACAACCGCGCTGCTCGCCTGGATCATGGAAACAGCCGGATGCAAACCCGCTTACGTCATCGGCGGACTTCCGACAAATCTTGGCCAGGGCGCGCGCCTGAATGACTCAAAGTATTTCGTTATCGAAGGCGACGAGTACGATTCGGCGTTTTTCGACAAGCGCTCGAAATTTATTCATTACCTGCCGGAGCTGCTGATTATAAACAACATCGAGTTCGATCATGCGGATATTTTCAACAACCTCGATGAAATCAAACTGAGTTTCCGGCGTTTGATCAACATCGTTCCCAGGAACGGCATGGTGCTGGTCAACGGGGACGATCCCAATTGCGTCGAAGTGGCGAAGGATTGTCTCGCGCAGATGATTGAGGTGGGTTTCTCGAAGAATTGCGCGCAGCGAATCCGTGATGTCGCGTGCTCGGCTGAAGGTTCGAGATTCAAGCTTGGAGATGAGACGTTCGAGATTCCGCTGGTAGGCGAATTCAATGTGCACAACGCAGCGATGGCAGCGATAGCAGCACGGTTTTACGATGTGCCGAAGGCGAAAATCGACAGCGCATTCAAGACTTTTGCCGGAATTGCACGACGACAGGAAGTCCGCGGAGAAGCGCGAGGCGTGAAAGTGATCGACGATTTCGGGCATCATCCGACGGCGATTGCATACACCTTGGAGGCATTGCGCCATCGCTTTCGCGGAAATCGGCTCTGGGCTGTCTTCGAACCGCGCTCCAACACAACGCGGCGCGCAGTCTTTCAACAGCGGCTTCCCGACGCGCTGAAGTTGGCCGATGGAGTTTTCATCGCGCAGGTCGCCAAGCTGGAACAGATCCCTGAAGAAGAGCGATTAAACGCTGAAAGGGTTGTGGCTGCCATCGCCACGGCGGGCCGTCCTGCGTTTTATGAGCGGAACGCCGATGCGATCGTGGATCGAATCGTGCCAATGCTGCGACCAAACGATGTCGTCGCGGTTTTCAGCAACGGAGGGTTTGATAACATCCACGAGAAGCTGTTAACGCGTTTGAGATCGTGATTCGTAATTTGTGAGTCGTTAAATCGGCGAACGACCAATCACGTTTCACGCATTTCGAATCACGATTTCTGCGGAGCCGCCGACGTATGATCGTGGACGATTCGCCAGCCTTCCGGCAGGCGTTTGAGAATCAGCGTGAATCGGCCGTGCGGCTGATCGTTTGCACGCTTCAGTGTCCAGCGGCCTGACGCTACGGCGGAATCAGATGACAACAGTGTGATTTCAAGGTCGGAGAACGCGAGCGTCCCCATCTTCGC
>DATHHK010000107.1:0-11115 GCA_035317225.1 Candidatus Udaeobacter sp.
TGTGGACTGGCAAGGTAGCCAATCAAAACCGCTTGCGGTGTCTCTCTTTCTTCTTCTTCTGTTTATCTGCGGACTTCTTCTTAGGCGCAGGTGTGCTCGACGGGGTTGGCGAGGGCGTGGAGGTATCCGGGGTAGGCCGCACACGTGGTTGAGCCAGTGTACCTTGATGAGACGTCTTTAATGACTGCAGTGCCAACTTGAGTTCCGGGGTCGTAGCGAGTGCCGACATGCGTTGGTAGTAGACGTCGTAATAATTGCGGAGCCGATTCCTCTTTTCCAAATCAGTTGGTGCAGACTGCGCAAATGCCTTTGCCGCCTGTACCTCTGGATCATTCACTGTCCGATTCTTTAGTTGTCGCCATTCCCTATGCACGCGCAATTCATCCGCTTGCGGCCCGAGCGACCTCGGCTTTGAAAAGTTCTGGTCAAGCTGCGATATCTCGGGCAGATCGGGGCCATTCGGAGGCTCAGGGGAGGGCGTTGGTTCCAGTTCGTTTTGTTCCTCATAAAGATCCACAGAGGGCGGAGCGGCGTCCTGTCCGTGCAGCATTGGCGCCATGCCAATTAGTGTCGCTGAAATGATTAACCCGTATATTTTCATTCCCAGTTTTCGCAATGTAACCGAATTTCGGGATGCGGGAAGGCGCTATCCATGATAAAGAACGAGGCCGAAGGACGGGGCGTAGCTTAGCTTGGTAGAGCGCGTGGTTTGGGACCACGAGGTCGGAGGTTCAAATCCTCTCGCCCCGACGTTTGATCGCATCAAACGTTGTAATCCAAATTGGGGGCCAGGCGCTTTTCCACCGCGGGCACCGATTCGCCGTGTCGGGTCGCATAATCCACGACTTGATCGCGCCCAATTTGTCCGACCCCGAAATATTTCGCCTCGGGATGCGAAAAATAAAGCCCGCTCACGCTGGAACCGGGATGCATCGCAAACGATTCGGTCAGCTTAATGTCAGCATTGTGCTCGGCATCCAGCAATTCGAACAATATTCCCTTCTCTGCGTGATCGGGGCAGGCGGGATAACCGGCAGCCGGCCGGATACCGCGATATTTTTCGCGGATTAGCTCGGCATGAGACAGCTGTTCGTCGCGCCCGAATCCCCATGCAATCCGCGTTTGTTGGTGCAGATACTCGGCAAACGCTTCAGCTAATCGATCTGCCAGCGACTGGGTCATGATGGCGCTGTAATCATCATGCTGCTGTTTGAATTCCTCGGCGATTTCGTCTGCACCGTGAACGGAAACCGCAAATCCGCCAAGATAATCCTGTTGCGGCGGTCGGCGCCTGTCCTGAGCGGAGTCGAAGGAACCGCCATTTACTGGCGCAACATAATCCGCCAGGCAATGGTTAAATTGTCCCGCCGGCTTTTGCATTTGCTGGCGGAGGAAGTAAAACGTGGCGAGCTTCTTCGTGCGATCGTCATCAGCATAAAGATCCACATCATCGCCGACTGAGTTTGCTCGCCAAAAAGCGTGAACACCGCGCGCAACGAGCAGATTTTTTGCGACGATCCGATCAAGAAGGTTCTGCGCGTCATCGAAAAGTTCCCTCGCGTGTTTGCCAATCTTAGGATCTTCAAAAATCGCGGGGTAACGCCCGCGCAATTCCCAGGCGTGAAAAAACGGCGACCAATCGATGTAATCGGCCAACGTCCGCAGCGAAAAGGAGCGTACGCTGTCATCCTGAGCGGATCCCGCAGTTTGGTAAACGCGGACGCCCAAAAATTCCGGTTTAGGTGGAACATAGTTGCTCCAATCAATCGGCGTCCGGTTTGCGCGTGCTTCTTCGAGCGTCAGCAAATTCTTTCGCCGTGTTCTTGCGGAGTGCTCCCGGCGCAAGCGTTCATAGTCTTCGCGCGTTTTCTTATCGAATGCGGACTTGAGTTCTGCGTTCAGCAGCGAATTGACAACACCCACCGCGCGCGAGGCGTCCAGAACGTGCACAGTACTGGCCTGATAATGCGGCGCGATCTTCACCGCGGTGTGCGCCCGGCTCGTGGTCGCTCCCCCAATCAACAGCGGCAAACGAAATCCTTCACGCTCCATCTCCTGCGCGACATGCACCATCTCGTCCAATGATGGCGTAATTAGGCCGCTCAGGCCGATCACGTCCGCTTGTTTTTCGCGGGCTGTTTCCAGAATTTTTGCGGCCGGCACCATTACGCCAAGATCGACAACGTCGTAGTTGTTACATTGCAGCACTACCCCGACAATGTTTTTGCCGATATCATGCACGTCGCCTTTCACCGTTGCCATCACGATGCGTCCCTGCGGTTTCGCGCCGGCGGATTTCTCCGCTTCCATGAATGGCATCAGATAGGCGACAGCTTTTTTCATTACTCGCGCGCTCTTAACGACCTGCGGCAGGAACATTTTGCCGGCGCCGAATAAGTCGCCAACCACGCTCATTCCGGCCATGAGCGGTCCCTCAATTACATCGAGGGGTCGTTTGCATGTTTGACGCGCTTCCTCGGTATCGATGTCGATGTAGTCGACAATCCCTTTAACCAACGCATGTTTCAGGCGTTCTTCGACAGGCTCTTTTCGCCAAGCTTTGTCGGCGACTGGTGTTTTGCCTTTCGCTTTGACGTTTTCTGCGAACTCAACCAGCCGCTCCGTTGCATCATCTCGCCGGTTCAATAACACGTCTTCGACGCGTTCTCGTAACTGCGGGTCAATTTCTTCGTATACGGCCAGTTGTCCGGCATTGATGATTCCCATGTCGAGACCGGCGCGAATGGCGTGATAGAGAAACGCGGCATGCATCGCCTCGCGAACGGTGTTGTTACCGCGAAACGAAAAAGAAATGTTGCTCACGCCGCCGCTGACACGCGTGCCCGGAAGATTCTTTTTGATCCACTGCGTCGCGTTGATGAAATCGACCGCGTAATTCCGATGTTCTTCGAGCCCGGTAGCGACGGTCAAAATGTTTGGATCGAAGATGATGTCACTCGCAGGAAAACCTGCCTGCTTGGTCAAGAGACCATAGGCCCGCGCACAGATCTCGATTTTGCGTTGAAGATTATCCGCCTGACCTTGCTCATCGAACGCCATTATGATCGCTGCCGCGCCATATCGCCTGATTAGTCGGGCTTGCCGGAGAAAGTCTTCTTCGCCGTTTTTCAAGCTGATGGAATTCACCACCGCTTTTCCCTGCAAGCATTTGAGCCCCGCTTCGATGACGCTCCACTTCGAGCTGTCGACCACAATTGGAATTCGCGTGATCTCAGGTTCGCTGCCGATCAGATTCAGGAAGCGGACCATGGCCGCCTCCGAGTCGATCATCCCTTCGTCCATGTTCACGTCGAGAAGGTTCGCCCCGCCTTGCACCTGCTGACGAGCCACAGCGAGCGCGCCGTCGAAATCGTCCGCGAGAATCAGCTTCGAAAACTTCGGCGATCCTGTGATATTGGTGCGCTCGCCGATGACAACGAAGCCGAACTCCGGCGTAACGTTCAACGGTTCGAGTCCGGATAGTCGCAGAGTCATGTGTATTTGGTGTTTCTTTCCACAGCACGAGGTGAGAATTTCTGCGTCAGTTTTGCCAGCGCTCGAATGTGATCCGGCGTTGTGCCGCAGCAACCACCTACAACGTTGAGCCAGCCGTTCTCTGCCCACTTCGCGACCTTGGGTGCGAAGGTTTCTGCTGTTTCTGGAAAACCCGTCGGCGAGAGGGGATCCGGCAGACCCGCGTTTGGATATGCGCTCATGTAGTAGGGCGAAACGCGCGCCAGCTCTTCCACGAACGGTTCCATTTCATCCGGACCGAGTGAACAATTCAAACCGACGATGAGCGGCTCCGCGTGCGCGATCGATATGAGCGATGCTTCGACGGTTTGTCCGCTCAAGTTTCGACCGGATTTGTCAATCACAGTGCCCGAGACCATCAACGGCACGTTGCGTCCGGTTTTTTCCAGAGCATCCGCGATGGCGAACAGCGCTGCTTTTCCGTTGAGTGTGTCGAAAATCGTTTCGACAATGAATAGATCGACACCGCCTTCGAGCAGGGCTTTGACTTCATCGAAGTAAGTTTGCCGAAGTTGATCGAATGAGACCGCGCGAAATGCCGGATCATTTACGTCAGGTGAAATCGAACCTGCCACAGGAAGTGGTCCCATTGATCCGCCGACAAATCGTTGCTGTCCGGTTTCATTCGCGACCCGATCCGCGGCGCGACGCGCGATCTGAGCGGCTTTAAAATTCATTTCGTGAACGAGCTCGCGAAGATCGGCATCGTCCACCACGCGCTGAAAGAATTCCTGATCTTTGCGGCCACGCGTGGGCTCGCCCTGAAACAGGAAATCGTTCAGGCCTATGGTTGTTCCGCTGAATGTGTTCGTTTCGACAACGTCAGCGCCGGCATTCAGATAATCGGCGTGAATTTCCTCTACGATTTGTGGCTGAGTTAGATTGAGCAGTTCCAGGCTGCCCTTGAGGTCTTTGCCTTTCCAATCGCCGAACCGTTCTCCTCGATATTCCGCCTCGGACAGCTTGTACTGCTGGATCATTGTGCCCATTGCGCCATCGAGCAAGACGATGCGTTCGCGCAGGCGCGCTTCCAGTGGATGAAGACCGTTTGTAGCCATTATTGTGGGGGAACTAAAGACCGTTTCCCTCGGAAAATCAAGCAACAAATTGACGTATCATGATGCGTAGATGTGTTAGCTGGACCCCACATGCGGTCTTGCTCCTGATGGTAATCGAGGCCAACCATGGGAAAGTTGCCCGGTTTCTTGAGAATGAAATCGCAAAAACCGAATCTCAAAAGAGTGCGAATGCCTAAAGTGAATACAGCATTCGCGCCCGGCGAGATTCAGAGGCGAGCCGTCATTGCGCGATCGAGGACTAATCGCCCTTAGTCGCGCATCAAATGAAACATCGCGTTAGTTTACGGAGCAATACGATCGGTGAGAGTGTCCGTATGAAATGCGGTATGGTCGCGCAAACGAAACCAGGGACTATCCTTCTTCGTAGTCTGCGCCACGGCGGTTTTTTCCCCGGTAGCAAAGTCGTCCCATGAATTGTAGCGAGCGATGGTTAGGAAGGTCCAGTCAGCGCCTTCCAAGTGCTGCATCAAAATATTGCCGGCAGTCGTGTCGCCTGTCGCGGTCGGCGTTTCGCTCAACATCTTTTCCAATGCCTCGCGGTGACCAGGAGCCGGGCGATAATATGACACGGAGTAAACTGAGCCCGCAGTTTTGGATGTCGAGTCGCCGCCGATACCCATGGCGCGGCTGAATTCTTCCCATGAAGGACCACTGACAAAGGTATCGGTATGCCAGTCGCTCAAGTCACGCTTGTCCGCAGGCACGGCCGTGCCTGCAGCATCTACGGTCGCCTTGGTACCGAGATGGGTAATGACTACGTAATCCCAAGCGTCGCCATCCTGGTGACGGAGGACAATAAAATGTCCTGGCATCGGGTCGTTGGGATTAGGCGTCTTGAGCCAATCCCCTAACTGAACGGCTTTGCCAAGAGCAGCCTTGGTGAAATGGACGTGATAAACGTCGGTTCGTTTGCCGGCCCCGGCGGTTGTGGAACGCTTTTCGCTCGCAGCCTTTGGAGTCTCCTGCGCCTGAAGAAATGTCACAGGCAACAGGCTCAAAAATGTGATGGCAGTAATACTGACGATTGATTTCATGAATGTTTTTTCTCTCTGATTTTGTGTTGAACGCTAATCTTAGATGCAGCGCAGGATCCCGGACGGAATCGAAGAGAGAGTTTCGTTGCGGCTGTAACTCCCGAGGCTATACGGCCGCGCGCTGGGATGTCAACGCTTATCGGGATCTGGCACCTGTCGAGTTTGTTGTGATTACGGCTTTGCTGTCAGGCCCAGCAATTCTCTCGACTTCCCTGCGTGTGACGATTAGCTCAATGCGCCATGGAGGCGGTGCGACTCTTCAGATCGCTTGACCGTAATCAACGAAATACGTTCCTGGCTTGCTTTCTGGGGTGGGCACTCGATGCGTTCGATTTTTTCCTCCTCACGTTTGTGATCGTGCCGATGGCCGGCGACTTTGGCACGAGCATCGCCGAACTGACCTACGCGATCACGCTGACACTGGCGATGCGCCCATTGGGGGCGTTCATCTTCGGGTTGCTCGGCGACCGGTTCGGACGGCGCATCCCCCTGATGATCGACATCATTTTCTATTCTCTCATGGAATTGCTCACGGCGTTTTCTCCGAGTTACACCTGGCTGCTGATTTTCCGCGCGCTTTACGGAGTCGGCATGGGTGGAGAATGGGGACTGGGCGCGTCGCTGGCAATGGAGACCTTGCCGACTGCAGCGCGCGGATTGTTCTCGGGGATTTTACAACAAGGTTATGCGTTTGGTTATCTGCTCGCGGCCGTTGTGTATTGGATCGTGTTTCCATTCTTCGGATGGCGCGGCCTCTTCGTAGCAGGAGCGCTGCCTGCGGTTCTTGTGTTGTACATCCGTGCGCGAGTGCCCGAATCGCCGGTTTGGCTGCAGCGGCAGCGCGAGACGAGTGATTTTTGGAGCGATCTGCTGGTTTCCCTAAAACGTCACTGGGTTCTCTTTGTTTACGTGATCCTATTGATGACGGCGTTCAATGCCATGTCTCATGGGACCCAGGACATGTATCAAACTTTTCTCGGTGAACAACGCCACTATGGCGTGACTCAGAAGGCCGCGACTGGGATCATTTACGCTATTGGTGCAATCTGTGGGGGAACAGTGGTTGGTCATCTGTCGCAAAAATGGGGACGCCGTCGCTCGATTATTTTGGCTGCGGTTTTTGGAATAATTTTTATTCCTCTCTGGGTTTTTCCGCCGGGTTTCGCGCTCCTTGTCATCGGTGGATTTGCCATGCAATTCATGGTGCAGGGAGCCTGGGGAATTGTTCCTGTGCATTTGAATGAACTTTCGCCCGGCGCTTTGCGCGGGACCTTTCCCGGGGTTGCGTATCAACTTGGAAATTTGTTCGCCGCCAACACGGCCGTCATCGAAGCCCGGCTGGCCGACCATTTCCGTGACGCAAGCGGGCATCCTGACTATGCAAAAGCGCTTGCGCTTTTTACGCTGGTGATCTTTTTGGTGTTGATCCTGCTCGCCGCAATCGGACGTGAAGAGCGCGGAAAGGAATTCTAGCGATGTCCAGTAGACGGCGCGAGCCCCGTGCTGCCGCTGGCAGGTTCTGGCTGCGGTTGCGATGCCACTTGTGCTGAGGCGTGGTAAACGCCCGAGCCGAAGCGTTGCTCGACAATTGCTTCCGCGATTCGGTCAGCCAGTAGTTCGCGATATTCCCAATCGCGCGTTTTATTACCCTCGGAGCGATTGCTCAAGTATCCGCATTCCACTAGCACCGCGGGACAGCTTGCAAGCCGCAGCACACGAAAATTTGCCGTGTGCACGCCGCCATTTGAGGAATTCGGGATGGTCATCAGATTTCCCTGGATTTGGCTCGCCAGATCGGATGAGGCGCCCGAATGATAGTACGTTTCGAATCCGCGAGTCCGGCGCTTGCGCGAATCATTGAAGTGAATGCTCACGAAAATTGCATTTTTCTGCGCATTCTCGATAGCCACACGATCGTTCAATTCGATAAAGACATCCGAGTTACGGGTCATCACAGTTTTCAACTGAGATTCGCGGAGCTTTCGGTTGAGGCGCTGGGCGACATCGAGGGCGATCATCTTTTCCGCTGGACCGTAGCGGCGATATGCGCCGCTATCTTTACCCCCATGTCCCGCGTCCACTACCACGGTACTGAAAGTCTTACTCGTGTTTTTGACGCCGGTAGTCGAGACGGTACTGCAAGCAGCTAACGAAGCGAAAAAAGCGATTGTAACGAGACGAGCGACCTGACGCGGCATCCTGATTTTATAGCAAAAAATACGTCTTCTACCAAAGTTTTTTTCACGCGAAGCTTAAGACCATACAATGTAATTGGTTGAGGGCCTGTCTATTGACCGCTGGTGCAAAAAGCGCTTGTGTTTTAGTCTGCCGCGCTTAATGCCTTTACTTCTTTTATGATAATTCGATTTGCGATTCTCCCTTTGTTTCTGGCACTGAACCTTTCGATGTGTAAGAAACAGGAGAGCGGTACTCCGAGCTCACAGCAAGCGAGCGGCTCATCACCGGCGCCCGCTACCGTTTCCACGCCAGTGACGGCCGCGTCTCCGAAGATCACGAAGCCGGTTGTCGATCAAACGGCCCAGGTGATCATTTTTTGTTATCACCGTTTGGTGGACAAGATCCGTTATCCCGGTACCGAGATCACGCCCGCTGCGTTTGAAGCGCAGATGAAGGAATTAAAGGACCGCGGCATAACAGTCATTTCACTGCAGGATTTGCTCGCCTGGAAACGAGGTGAAAAGAGCATACCGCCGCGATGTGCGGTCGTTACTTTCGATGATGGCTGGAAATCCCAATACGAGGTCGCGTGGCCGATCATGAAGAAATATGGCTACCCGTTTACCATGTTCATTTACACCGAGGGCGTGCGCGGTGGCTCGTTAGGCGGCGGCGAAGCGATCACCTGGGAACAGCTTGCCGATATGCGCGACAACGGAGTTGATATTGAGGGACATTCCGCGACCCATCAGGACCTGCGCGAAGGCCATACCATAACGCTGATTGCCGGCGGAAAGAGGACCCGAACGAAAGTGACCGGACCCCAATACGAGCAATGGATGCAAAACGAAGTAGTCGGCTCCAAGCAACTTCTGGAGCAGCGACTGGGGATCAAAGTAAATTGCTTTGCGGTGCCGTTTGGGAACTACAACGAGCACGTTAAAGAGATTGCCCGCAGTTCCGGTTACGAGGCGATGTTTACGGTGTACGGCCAGCCCATCACCTTTACTTCGCCGCTCGATTCGATCGGTCGTTATGCAATTGAAGCGAACAAACCCAAGGTGTTTGAAGATGCGGTGAAAATGATCGCTACCTCATCCGGAGGAGGCGCTGCAGCGGTGGCCGAAGTTGGCGCGAAAGATCTCTCGACGCAGCCCGCAGACGGCGAAACGGTGCGCACGGCACTGCCTCTTATCAAAGCTAATCTCAGCCCGATCGGCGCGATCGAGCCCGGCAGCGTGCAGATGCGCGTCAGTGGTCTCGGCGTTGTTCCTGTGAATTATGATCCGAAATCCGGTACGGTGTCGTACCAAGTGACGCAAAAATTACACGAAAAATCGTGCAGCGTGATTATCAGCGCGAAATCCCAGGGGAAAAAGGTCGAAGCGCATTGGACTTTCGGAATCGAAGAAGGTGCGGCGGGAGCGGCGACCTCGCCCATAGCGACGCCTAAGAAATAGTCACGGGCGAGCGCTAGGACGTACTCGCCACCGCGCAAAGATGTGTCGCCATCCCGACGTCATGCGCCGCAACGTCTAATTTTCTAGCAACATGTTTTCTCAACTCTCTGACAAACTTCAGGACGTCTTCAAAGAGCTTCGTGGACACGGCACGATCAACGAAGCGAACATCGATGCCGCGTTGCGCCAGGTTCGCCTGGCTTTGCTGGAAGCCGACGTCGATTTTCAGGTCGCCAAGAGATTCATTGCGCGCGTTAAAGAGAAAGCGCTTGGAGAAGCTGTTCTTCGCAGCATTACGCCCGGTCAGCAGATCGTCAAAATTTTCTACGACGAGTTAACTACCTTGCTCGGAGGCGATGCCGCACCGGTTAATCTAGGGGATTCAGGTCGTATTTTGATCGTTGGTCTTAACGGATCGGGGAAGACAACTTCCTCTGCCAAGCTGGCACGTCTTCTGAAAAAGCAGGGTCGCACGCCAGTTTTAATTGCCTGCGATTTACAACGACCAGCGGCGATCGAACAACTGGCAACGCTGGGAAAACAAATCGACGTTCATGTATTCACTCCTGATGCAGGCGAGAGGAATGTGGAGCGCGCTGCTGCTGACGGATCTGGCAGGGCGAGATCGGGCGGTACGCAAGTTGTGGAAATCTTCGATACAGCGGGGCGTCAGGAGATGGACGAAACGCTGATTCGGGAGCTAAAAAGCTTGAAAGAATTCTTAAACCCACAGGAAACGTTGCTGGTTGTTGATGCCGCCACCGGCCAACAAGCAGTCAGCGTTGCATCCCGTTTTAACGACGCTTTATCGATTACAGGAATCATTTTGACAAAACTCGACGGAGACGCACGAGGCGGTGCGGCGTTGTCGATGCGGGAAGTGACGCGGCAGCCAATCAAGTTCACGGGAACCGGTGAAAAGCTGGATCAGTTTGAACTTTTTGTTCCGGAACGACTCGCAGGCCGAATTCTTGGCATGGGTGACGTCGTTGGCCTGGTCGAAAAAGCGGCGGAAGCGGTCGACGAAGAAGAAGCCGCCCGTTTGGAGCGGAAACTGCGCACCGCGTCGTTCGATTTCAATGATTTCCTGGCGCAGTTCAAAATGATGCGGCGGATGGGGCCCCTGGAGAATATTCTTGGCATGTTGCCCGGCATGAGTAATATGCAGGGCCTCTCTGTTGACGAGAAGCAGCTGAAGCGCACGGAAGCCATCGTGCTTTCGATGACGAACGAAGAGCGGACGCGTCCCGACATTTTGAATGCGCGGCGTCGTCAGCGCATCGCACGCGGCAGCGGCTGCACTGTCACGGAGGTAAACGACTTGCTACGACGCTTTGATCAGATGCGAAAAATGATGAAAAGCGCAGGCAAAATGAAAAAGATGATGGCGCAAATGGCGCGAACGAGAAGTTAACATGGCAGTTTCAATCAGATTACGCAGAGAAGGAACGAAGAATCGCCCCTACTACAAAGTGGTAGTGGCCGACAGGCGCAGCCCGCGCGACGGGAAATTTATCGAGATGATCGGGACGTACGACCCCAAGATACCGGGTCGCAACAGCACGTTGAAGATTGATCGGGTCGAATACTGGATCAGCAAAGGTGCACAGCCATCCGATACGGTGCGCAGCTTGATCAAGAAGAATAAGAAACCAGCAGCGACCGCGGAACCGGTAGCCAAAACGGAGCAAAACGAGCAGCAATCGGTCCAGGAACCGTCATCACCTCCGGCGCCTCCGACTGAGGACGCCAGTTAGCATCGGCGCGTTTGTTCAACTGCGATTCGCTCCCGCGAGTCGCAGCCAGCGATGCGGCTCTGCTGAGGAAACC
>DATHHK010000108.1:0-2642 GCA_035317225.1 Candidatus Udaeobacter sp.
CTGACTGTAGCTGCTGTAGTGGCGGCCGCGTGGGCTGCGTCCTTCCCTGATGCCGGCGGCACGCCTGCCACCACAGATGGAGATTGTTTTTGTGAACCAGATTTTCCATCACGTAACTGGTTAAGCCGTTCGATCACTTCATCCAATGTCGCTTGTCCCAGGCTTTGAATGGCCTTGATGATCGCGACTTCGAAATGCAGCTTCTTGTTCGGCACCCATTTCATGCGGCCTTCGGCAGCGGCGAATTGATCGATGAGCTCAAGCAAGCGGTCCGTCGTGACCAGCTCGGCGTGTGCGGCGAGTGATGTTTGTACATCAGCCTCAACATCTTCCTTCAGCGCGTCCGGTTTTGCCTTGAATACGAGTAGATCGCGCAGGTAAGCGATCAAGTCCGAGATCAGCCGCATCATGTCCTTACCGGCTTCGCTTTGCTGGTGCAGCAGATCGATCGCGCCCGGAGTTTCGGTTCGCAAAATCCGCCCGGTAAGATCGACAACAGTTTGTTCGCTTGTGAATCCAAAAACATTGAGCACATCGTTCTCACTGATTTTTTCTCCGCAAAACGCGACGAGTTGATCGAGCATCGATTCCGCGTCGCGCAAACCGCCCTCGGCTCCACGCGCAATCGCATGCGCAGCAGCGGGCTCAAGCGTGATTTTTTCCTTTCCCGCAATGAATTGCAGATGTTTCGCGATGAGGTTTGCCGGAATGCGATGGAGATCAAACCGCTGACATCGGCTCAGAATGGTGGGCAGCACTTTCTGCGGTTCCGTGGTCGCGAAAATAAACTTCACGTGCTGGGGCGGCTCTTCGAGAGTCTTTAAGAGCGCATTAAACGCTGCTGGGGAAAGCATGTGCACCTCGTCGATCAAATAGATCTTGTAACGCCCCTTGGCCGGCGCGTATCGAACGTTCTCACGGAGTTGCCGCACGTCGTCGACACTGTTGTTGCTGGCACCATCAATCTCGATGACATCGAGACTGTTGCCGCCGGCAATCTCGCGGCAGTTATCGCATTCTCCGCATGGCGTCACGGTCGGTCCTTTCACACAATTGAGTGACTTCGCCAAGATTCGGGCGGTCGATGTCTTTCCGACACCGCGTGGGCCGACGAACAGGTACGCGTGAGCAAGGCGATTTTGCGCGACCGCGTTTTTCAGCGTGCGCGAGACGTGCGGTTGCCCCACCAAATCGTCGAATGTTTGCGGCCGATATTTTCTGGCGAAAACTTCGTAACTCACGCATTCAATCTAACGAAAAAGCCAGCTTGCGAAAGCCTTTGGAGTTTACTCGCGAAAGCGTTCGGAGTTGATCGCTGATCGCTGATAGCTAATGGATGGCGAATGACACCAACGCGATATGCCGGCTTTGTGGCTTTGCTCGTACTAGCAATTGGGCTCGACTCCTCAGGGCGCGAGCCGATCAAGCATCCGCCCGCCACACCTGCTGTTGGAGGGGAGACCGTTCGTGCGCGCGATCTTGGGATTCCTTTCGAAGGAACACCGGGAAGGTTCAACGCCATCACCGATGTACCTGGTGTCGAAGTCGGGTACACGACGTTGATCACCGGCGAAGGAAAACTAGAAGTCGGGAAAGGTCCAGTGCGCACCGGTGTTACCGCGATTCTGCCGCGCGGGCACGCTTCGTTGAATGATCCAGTCTACGCCGGGTTCTTCAGCTTGAACGGCAATGGTGAAATGACCGGCACGGCGTGGGTTGATGAAAGCGGATTTCTCGAAGGGCCGATCATCATCACGAACACACACAGCGTTGGAGTGGCACGCGACGCGGTGATTGCCTGGCGCGTCAAACACGGCGCGGCTGATAAGACTGGCTATTGGTGGAGCTTGCCCGTTGTCGCAGAGACGTGGGACGGGTGGCTCAACGACATCAATGGATTTCATGTTAAACCGGAAGATGTCTGGCACGCGCTCGACACTGCTCATGGCGGTGCGCTGGAGGAGGGGAGCGTGGGAGGCGGGACAGGCATGGTCTGCTACGAATTCAAAGGCGGAAACGGGACCGCCTCCCGCAAAGTCGATATCCGGCCACAAGGTGCTGGAAAAGACGCGGCAGAACGGAGTTTCGTTGTCGGCGTGTTTCTGCAGGCAAATTTCGGCCTGCGTGCGCAGCTCACCATCGATGGCATACCTGTTGGAAAAGAGATTCCGGGTAACGTTTACAAGCAAGAAAGCGGGTCGTGTATCGCCGTGGTTGCGACGGACGCTCCGCTGCTACCAAATCAATTAAAGCGACTGGCCCGTCGCGTGTCGCTCGGACTTGCTCGAACCGGAGCCATTTCGGGAAACGGCTCCGGTGATTTGTTCATCGCGTTTTCAACGGCGAACGCGAATGTCGCGGGTCCAGATCAAATCACGCACAATGTGGCGACAATCCCAAATGATCTGATGGACCCAATTTTTACTGCTGTGGTGCAAGCGACTGAAGAAGCGGTCGTGAACGCGTTAGTCGATAACCACTCCATGACCGGACGCGACAATCATCGCGTCGAGGCGCTCCCGCACGATCGGTTGCGTGAACTCATGAAGCGTTTCCGCTGAAGCCCGGCGATGTTGGACGGGAGGCTGCGGCTAAATCAGTGCGATGGCTACCCTCGCAGCTATCTCCAGAACATGGAGCGT
>DATHHK010000109.1:0-22884 GCA_035317225.1 Candidatus Udaeobacter sp.
CTCGAATACCGCCGTTGGCGCGGGCGCGCTATTAGTTAACAGCACTGGGTCAGATAACAATGCGTTTGGTACTTTTGCACTGTTCAACAGTACCACCGGATTCTTCAACAATGCCCATGGGCGCAATGCGCTGTTCTCGAACGTAGACGCCAGCGAAAATAATGCGTTCGGCGATCTATCAATGGAGAACGTCACCTCCGGCTCCAGTAACACAGCCATCGGTGACGACTCGCTCCGTAACTTGGTGGACGGTAGTTTTAACGTAGCTGTTGGTGACGAGGCCGGCACCGGTTTGGGGGCAAGCGTCAATAACTGCATCGCGATCGGCGCACCTGGTGCAGGTCCTTTTGCTGTCCTTGATAACACCTGCTTCATTGGCAGCATCTTCGGTGAACCAGTTAGCGACCCCGGCACCCAAACAGCGGTATTTGTCGATCAATTTAATGTAGTGGGCATCTTCAACTCGTCCCGGAAGTACAAACATGACATTCAACCGATGGACAAGGCCAGTGAAACATTGTACAGCCTCAATCCAGTAACCTTCAAATTCAACAGCGACTGGAAAGCCACGACGCAATATGGTTTGATCGCTGAGGAAGTCGCCGAGGTGGATCCCCAACTCGTGTCGCGCAAGGATGGTGAAATCGTTACCGTCCACTACGAGCAGATCAACTCGATGTTGCTCAACGAGTTCCTTAAAGAGCACAAAAAAGTGCAGAGCCTGGAAGCCACTGTCGCGCAGCAAGCGAAAGGGATGGAGGTTCTCACGGCGCAGCTAAGAGAGCAGGCTGCTCAAATCCAAAAAGTGAGCGCGCAGCTTGAAGTCAATAAACCTGCGCCGCAAGTAGTCACAAACAAACCCTAAAGCCGCCATGTAGAGCGGCCTTGCGTGCCAAGCACCAAGGCGGATTTGGAAGGCGTTCGCCCCTGCGGCGAACGCCTTTACCGTTTCGACGCTCATAGCATCGGCTGCGCTAAGTTGAAGCAAGTCTTCAAGCAACGGAAAAATTCGCGCAGAAAGCATAATGGGGGCTTCGGATTTGCCAGCGGGTTTCATTTGACTAACTCCTGGACCGCCATTTCTTCGTCCGAATTGCCAAGGCTCAGTTCCCGTAACATGAAAAAGATTTTTATCCTTCCGACGTTCATCTCGCTCGCGATGATTTGCTCCTGCCAAAAACAAGATTCAGCCGCTGAACAAGAACTTGCCCAACGGAAAACCGAGCTGGACGCACGCGAGAATGCGTTGGATGAAAGAATGAACGCCTTGGATGAAAGAGTGAAAGCGTTGGATGAAACAGTAAAAATCTTAGCCGAAAATCAAAAGGCCATGGCAAACGCCGAGAGAAGTCTTACTGGCGTTCAGGGCGAAACTCCCGACCCCGCACACGAGCAAGCTGAAAGAGAGAGGATACAACAGTTTTCCACCGAGATGCGAGCCAGGGTGGCCGACCCCTCGCGGCTGAACTCTGCGAGAGCTGAGAAAGAGAAGCGAACCCAAGAGCGACTCGCTCAAAGGCAGCGCGCGCTGGACGGGACACAGAGCCAAAAGCAGCGTAAGTCGAATATGTTTAGCGGCGCAGTATTTCCTGCGCCGGCAGCTCCATCTGCTACAATAGAAACTACGGCGCCAACTCAATCGCCGGCGACAGAGGCCGCTTCGCCAAATCCATCGCCTGCGGTAGAGGCTACTTCGCCAATTCTATCGCCTACACCGCACTAAGTCCGAGGCGGTACCTACGTGCTTCGGCCGAGACTGGCTGGAGAATTTTCAAGGGGCCCGGCAAGCTCACGCGGATTGCAAAGCGTAGCATTGAAATCGACGTCCTTATGCGCCGGATTCATTTGAGCCTCCGAAAACGCTATGCCAATGCATCGAGGTAAGGTCTGCTCGGCTGGATTGAATTAAAGGCGCTTTCGAGTACGGCGTCCGGTTTGACTGTACGATACCGACCATGACCGGCGATCGTGTTCGGTTTGAAGTGCGCAGTTAACTCTGCAATCTGCACGTCAGTCACCATCATTCGGGCTGTATCTTAATGACTGGAGCCTTTCATTATCTGTTGCACATAGCGACCTTCGGATCAGTCCTTCACGGAATCCGCTCTGTCCCTATCGCTTCCTTCTTGACAGATCGTCGGGATTTCTGACAAAACAGTCCCCAAAAAGGAAATGAGCAAACGGCCAGAAATGAGACGCGATGGCACCACCTTCGTCCCGCGGGTGCGGGGTTCCTCCGAAAGTATTTCGCGAGTGGGCGGCGCGGCAGGGATAAATCAGGAAAGGCCAAAAACAATGAAAGAAAATTAAATTATGAAAATTCGGAAAATTATATTTACGACAGCCCTGTCCGCGCTGGTGTGCTTTGGGCTTTGCCAACAAGTGCAAAGCCAAACAAACACAGCAGAAGGGGAGAACGCCCTCCATAGTCTCACCACTGGTTTTTACAATTCGGCATTTGGTTTCGATGCAGTCCTGTCCATAACCGATCAAAGCTTTGACACTTGGCGTAGGCGCGGGAGCGCTGCTTGTAGACACTGCCGGCTCGAATACCGCCGTTGGCGCGGGCGCGCTATTAGTTAACAGCACTGGCAGCCCTAACACGGCCGTTGGCGCGTTCGCCCTGTTTGACAACACAACTGGCAGCGCCAACACCGCGGTCGGCGCTGAAGCGCTCGAGTTGAACGTCTCAGCCGTGACGAACGCGGCCATGGGTCAATTCGCGCTCCAGAATAATGACTCGAGCGGAGCCGGCACTGCCAACTTCAACACGGCTGTCGGCGGTTTTGCGCTCCAGGCTAACGTTGATGGCACCCGAAACACCGCCGTTGGTGCTGGTGCGATCGAGTCTGGAGACGGGGGCAACGATAACACCGCGGTTGGGGAGATAGCCGGCAGCAACATCACTGGAAACTCGAATACCTGTTTGGGCAGCTCGGCCGGAAGTAACTTACTAGATGGCGAAGGTAACATCTATATCGGCGCACAAGTGCAGGCCGGTGGTACTGGTGAATTCGAATTCATCCGCATCGGCAACGACACGGCTTTTACTTTTCCGTATGACACCTTTATTGCCGGCATCTTCGATCGGGACGTTTCTGTGGGCACCGCCACCTTCGTGTTCGTTGATGACACCGGAAAGTTGGGGACGAACGCAGTCGACGCCAACGGACACAAGGTGGCTGTACCTACTCCCCAAGTTATGCTAAATGACTTCCTCAACGCGCAAAAGAGAGTCGCGGAATTGGAAGGTACGGTTGCGCGTCTCGCGGCAACGGTCCAAGAGCAGGCCGCGCAAATCCAAAGAGTTAGCGCGCAACTGGAGGTGAGCAGACCTGCGCCGCAAGTGGTCGTGAACAAACCCTAAGGCTGCGTTTATTGTGGCCATGTGTGCCAAGGCACCAAGGCGATTTGGAAAGGCGTTCGCCCCTGTGGCGAACGCCTTTTCGGTCACTCGACCGCACCGACTTGGTTGCGTTGAAGCAGGCCTACAGATGATGGAAAAATTCGCGTAGAAGAGATAAAGCCGATCCGGCTGTGCGGGCAGGTTTCATTTGACTGGCCCTGGCCTTCCCTTTTCTTGGTCCGAATTAGCCGACACCCAATTTACGCTTGATATGAAAAAAAATTTTATCCTTTCGATAATCATCTCTTTCGCGATGATTTGCTCCTGTCAAAAACAAGATTCAGCCGCTGAACAACAACTTGTTCAACGGAAAACGGAACTGGACGCACGCGAGACGGCGTTAATTCAAAGGCTCAATGCGTTGGATCAAAAAGTAAACGCGTTGAATAAAAGATTGAATGCGTTGGTCGAAAACGAAAAATCCAAGGCCAATGTCCAGACGATTCCTCCCGACGCTCAGTCGCAGGACGTGATTCGCGACGAAGCACAGACCAAAGCTGAAAGAGACAGGAGAATTCAAGAGTTTCGCGCCGCGATTCGGGCCCGGATTCCCGACCCCTCGAAGGTGACAGCTGGAGACCCGGCAAAACAAGCGCGACCCGCCCCCCGACAGCTTGGGCCGGAAGACTTACAGCGCCAATGGGAGGGTAAGTTGAACAATGCGAAGATGTCTGGCGAGGCAGTATTTCCTGCGGCGGAGGCTGGTTCGCCAACTCCATCACCTACGCCGTAATAAGTGCGATGCGCTACATACGCGCTTCGGCGAGGCGGGCGTAATATCGCTGTGATTTTCACGGTGGCTCTCCTGGAGGAGGCGCATCCGCACTCTCTTCGAAGGGCTCGCTCACGCTTGCGCAGCGCGCCTTCCTTCGAGATGATGCAGGACATGCCTGCAACTCTGGAGCAAACCGGCACAAATCCCACAGCCGCGGGACGACGTTCCGCTTTCATTCTGCGGTTCATCAGCACGATCGCGCTTTGGACAATCGCTCTGCTGATCATGTTCACCGGTTACGAGGTCTTGTTTTGGCTGTTGATCAGCCTGTTCGGAATGATCGGACTTTGGGAATTTTACCGGATGCTCGATCACAAGGGGCTGCCCAATTTCAAAGTCACAGGACTGATTTGCGGCGCGGTCCTGCTCGCGGGGAGTTTTTATTACTTCTCCAAGATCGGACCCGCACATTCCTATGACTTCGAAGTTGCTGTTTTGCTCTTTTTCCTGCTTACGGTTTTTGGCCGCCAAATGTTCGCTCGTCTGCGCCACGATGAACCACTGCAAACGATGGCTTACACGTTGTTCGGCCTGCTTTACGTGCTTTGGCTCTTCAATTTCATCACCAAAATCGTCTATCTAACGCCACGTTCGAGCACCGGCCAACTGACTGGGCAATTCTATGTTCTATATCTAATCGCGGTGACAAAATTTGCCGACATGGGCGCTTACCTGACCGGCAGCGCAATTGGGCGGCACCTGATGGTCCCTCATATTAGCGCCAAGAAAACGTGGGAAGGTTTTTTCGGTGCGATTGTTTTTTCGCTGCTTTGCAGCCTGGGATTGTTCAAACTGATGCCGGGTCATTTGTCGGCGCTAAACTGGACGCACGCGACGATCCTCGGAGTGCTTCTTGGCTTCGCAGCAGTGCTCGGAGATTTGGGTGAATCAATCATCAAGCGCAGCACAGATGTAAAGGACTCAGGGAATCTGTTGCCAGGAATCGGCGGTGCGCTCGACCTTGTGGATAGTCTGCTATTTACCGCGCCGCTTTTATTCTTTTATCTGCGACTGGTGATTCACGTGGCGTAACCAGTAATAAAGCTGGGATAATGGCGAAATTCGAATGACGAACCAAATCCGAACGACGAAATCCGAAAGGGTGCGAAGAGGGTGTCGCTTTTGTCGTTCGGGCTTCGTTTTTGCTTCGGCAGTCTTCATTCGCGCTTCCTCATTTGAATGATCCTGGGTGCCCTGGCGTTCATTCGTGGTTAAGCAATGAGAACGGAAACCTCTGAAAAGCGTAAGCGTGTTGTGATTCTCGGCGCAACCGGATCGATCGGCGAGAGCGCCCTGAAAGTGGCACGCGATATTCCGGACCGGATGGAAATTGTCGGACTGGCCGCCAATAGTAATGCTGAAAAGCTCGCGGCAGCTGCGAATGAAACGCGAGCGCAATCTGTTTGCCTTGTCGATGAAACCAAGCTCAACATCCTGACGCGCGAGCTTGAGTACAAGCCGCGAATTCTTGGAGGACAAGAAGGACTACTTGAGATTGCCCGTCTCACGAATGCCGAGATGGTCCTGGTCGCAATCGTAGGTACGGGAGGATTGCGTCCGGCACTGGCGGCGATCGAGGCTGGAAAAGATCTCGCCGTTGCGAGCAAAGAAATTCTTGTGATGGCAGGCGAGATCGTGATGCGCGAGGCGCGCAATAATGACGTGAATGTGCTGCCCGTGGATAGCGAGCACAATGCGATTTTTCAGTGCTTGGAGGGTAAAAGCTCTTCGGATGTCCGTCGCATCATTCTTACCGCCTCTGGCGGGCCATTCCGGGAAATGCCCCGAAAAGATTTCGATTCGATCACCCCCGAACAGGCGCTCAAGCATCCGACCTGGAACATGGGGCCAAAGATTACGATCGATTCCGCAACGCTGTTCAATAAAGGATTGGAGATGATCGAGGCGCACTGGCTTTTTGGCGTCGAGATGCAACGCGTCGAAGTGGTGATTCACCCGCAGAGTATTGTTCATTCGATGGTCGAGTTCGCAGACGGCTCCACGCTCGCGCAATTGAGTTATTCAAACATGTGTTTCCCGATCCAATACGCTGTGACCTGGCCGGATCGCGTCCCGAATACTTTGCCACCACTCGATTTCTCGAAATTGTCCAGGTTGGAATTTTTCACGCCGCGCTATGAAGATTTTCCCGCGTTAAACCTCGCCCGCCGGGCGGGTGAGACCGGTGGCACTTTGCCGTCCGTAATGAACGCCGCAAACGAAGTAGCGGTCGCTGGTTTTCTAGACCGGCAGGTTCGCTTTCCGGATATCTGGCAGATTGTTGGAGAAGTCATGAACCTCCACACGTCCGTTGCGCACCCCAATCTGGATGCGATATTGCAGGCCGATCAGTGGGCGCGGAAGGAAGCGCGGGGCATGTTAGATCGGTATCGTTAAAAGAATTACAACGACAGACGCGATGACGTGTCCAATCAATGACTAATCACTGATTACTTGTTTCTAATTCCAATGCTATTGCACATTGTTCGCGTCGTTTTCATCCTGCTGGAAGTCCTCATTCTGTTCAATCTGCTGATTGTGGTGCATGAGCTGGGCCATTTTCTGGCGGCCCGCTGGAGGGGGCTTTACATAGAAAAATTTGGCGTCTGGTTCGGCAAACCGCTCTGGAAGAAAACAATCAACGGCGTCCAATACTCGCTCGGATCGCTGCCCTTCGGTGGCTTCGTGGCGCTGCCACAACTTGCCCCGATGGACATTATCGAGGGCAAAGCCGACGTGGACCGCGCAAGGCTGCCAAAAATTTCGGCGCTCGACAAAATCATCGTGGCAATCGCCGGGCCGTTGTTCAGCCTGCTTCTGGCGCTTTTCTTTGCGGTCATCGTCTGGGCCGTCGGCCATCCGGTGAGCGAAGGGGATTCAACCACGGTGATCGGTTACGTTTTGCCTGATTCTCCCGCGCAGAAGGTTGGGTTGCAGCCCGGCGACAAGATCCTCTCAGTGGATGGCAAACCGGTCAGGCGATTTATGGGGATGAGTGACAGCGTGAGCTGGGATGTAGTGCGAAGCGAAGGCGAAAAGATCGCCGTAAAATTCGAGCGAGACGGAAAGGTGCAGACCGTTTGGGTGGAGCCTTACAAGGCAGAGACGCGTGGGTGGCGCAGAAAAAGCGTGCGCCAGCTGCTTATCTATCCAGCAGAGACACCGATCATTGAGAAAGTGGAGCCGAACACGCCGGCTGCTGCGGCGGGGTTGCGCTCAGGAGACATCATTCGCGGGTTTGATAAGAGGCCAATCTACAATCCGATCGCGTTGCTGGAATACATCAATAAACATCCTAACGATCAGCTCGTTCTTCATGTGGAGCGAGGTGGCCAGATGCTTGATGTTCCGGTAAAACCAACGCTTCTGCCCACGAATGGCGAACAGAAACCACGGATTGGAATTCAATGGGACACGAGCGGAATCGTGTCGATCCAGCACCCGAATCCGATCGAGCAGGTTTATAACAGCGTGACCAGCACGTTAAAGACGATCGGGGCGGTCGCATCACCGAAGTCGGACGTAAAGTTGCAGCACTTGAGCGGACCGATCGGGATCGGTCGCATTTACTATCTCCTGTTCCAAAGCGAACGCGGCTGGCAGCTGGCGCTGTGGTTTAGTGTGATTCTGAACGTGAACCTGGCGATTTTGAACATGTTGCCGATTCCGGTTCTCGATGGCGGTCACATCGTGCTGGCGATCATCGAATCCATACGCCGTAAACCAGTGAACATGCGCGTGCTGGAAGTCATCCAGACAAGCTGCGCGGCCGTGATCATTATTTACATGCTCTACATCACGTTTTTCGACGTGCAGGATTTGCCGTTTGTTCGCAAACAGCTCGATCAAATGGAAGCACACTCCGCTGCGAAAGATACGCAAACTCCGTAGCCGGCATGCGTTGCGCGGGAGCTGCGAAGCCTTAAAATCTTAGCGTGACGACGAGTTCTGGGCCGTCGACCTGGCGCTTGTCGTTTTATTGAACGACCTTGGACTCGTACAATGCGTGAATTGTCATACTGCGAAAACCCATTCGTTTATCGCCGTCGCAAAACGCGCCAGGTGAAGGTTGGTAACGTCGGCATCGGCGGTAACAATCCAATTCGCGTCCAGTCGATGATCACCTGCGACACGATGGACACGGACGCTTCGATTGAACAGACGACCGAACTGGCGAACGTGGGCTGTGAGATCGTCCGCATCACCGCGCCAACGGTGAAGGATGCACGCAATCTTGAGCACATCGCAAAGGGTTTACAGGAGCGCGGCTGCAATGTGCCAATCGTCGCGGACATCCATTTTAAACCGGAAGCCGCCATGGAGGCCGCCAAATGGGTGGACAAAGTGCGAATCAATCCAGGCAACTACGCAGATTCGAAGAAATTCGTCATTCGCGAATACACGGATGAACAGTACGCCGCGGAATTGAATCGGATTCGCGAACGGTTTTCACCGCTGGTCGATCTGTGCAAGCAGCGCGGCATCGCCATACGCATCGGCACAAACCACGGCTCGCTGTCGGACCGCATCCTGAATCGTTACGGCGACACGCCGCTAGGCATGGTGGAAAGCGCGCTCGAGTTCGCCCGGATCGCGCGCGACTTGGACTATCACGATTTCATTTTCTCGATGAAAGCGAGTAATCCAAAGATCATGATTGCGGCGTATCGGTTGCTCGTGGCGCGGCTAAACGAACTCGGCCCGGACTGGAATTATCCATTGCATCTCGGCGTGACCGAAGCAGGCGAAGGTGAAGACGCACGAATCAAAAGCGCAATCGGAATTGGTTCGCTGCTCGCTGACGGGATCGGGGACACGATTCGTGTGTCGCTTACCGAGGACAGCCCGCATGAAATACCGGTAGCGAAAGCCTTGGTTGAGAACATCAAGAAAACGTCCGACGCCCAAGGTCCAACACTCAACGCTCAACTATCTTTTGACCCGTATTCGTATCAACGGCGCGCGTCGGAGACGATGACTGTAGCCGGGACCGCTGACCCTGGCCAAGGTGTGCGGGTTGGCGGCCAGGAATTGATTCGGGTAATCGTTAGGCGAGCTACCTTCGAAAAAATCGCACACAAGATAGACAAGATGGGCGATTACAAGCCGGAGATCATTTATGAGAACGCCGGCATAGCTGACGTCGATCCACGCGATGATGCCGCGATTGCCAAATTGAATACGGAACAAAACCCGCAACTTGTCACTGTGAGAGACGATGTCGATTTTGCGGCGATTCCGGCATTTCGATTGCTGGCGACGCGATTACACCCTCGGCATCCAATTTTGTTGAAGGATGTTTTCGGTTGTCGATCGCGGACTGTGGATTTCCTTACGACGCTGCTCACTGCAGCGACAAACATTGGCTCCCTGCTCTGCGATGGAATCGGTGACGCGATTTTGATGCGCGGTGAGGAAGCACCGGGTCAGGCGTTGCGCTTGAGTTACAACACCCTTCAAGCAGCCGGATCGCGGATTTTCAAAACCGACTATGTCGCCTGCCCTTCCTGCGGACGCACCTTATTCAACTTGCAAACCACGACGGCGAAAATCAAAGAGGCGACGTTGCATCTCAAAGGCGTGAAGATCGCGATCATGGGTTGCATTGTGAACGGCCCGGGCGAAATGGCCGACGCCGATTTTGGTTATGTGGGCGGCGCACCGGGCAAGGTGAATCTTTACGTCGGCAAAACGGCGGTGAAATTCAACATACCCGAGGCGGAGGCAGTCGATCGGCTCAAAGATTTGATCCGGGAGCACGGCAAGTGGGTCGAGCCTGTGCGCGAGGCAGCCGCCCTCGAACCGGCTACATAGCGCAGCTCGATATAAACCCGAAAGCGTTCGGGTTTTCGATTGCTGATGCCTCCGAGCCGTGGCTCTGGATTGTTCGCCAGGAGCCATGTCCGCATTACAAAAATATAAGGTTAAAAACATTGACCTTTTTTCTGTGACGGTAACAAAATCGTTCCTCGGGGAACGTGTAGGGAACAAACTCCAACTCCAACTAAAGAAATATGAAAACTCTCCGTCGAATCAGCAAAAATCGTGCGTTTACACATGTTCGCATCCTGACTGCGGTTCTCCTTTTCCTAGTCGCAGCGGCATTACTATTTCTGGCGGCATCGCCGCCAGCTGTTGCTCAGCGGACTGGTCGCCCGCAGCCTCTAACTCCAAAGTTCTCCACAGCCGTCGCGTTTGATGTGTCGCCGGCTCTGCGCAGTCTGCCGCAAATCGCGAGGCCTCGCACATTCGCACCCGACACAATAGTGGAACCGCGAGAGCGAGGAGAGGAAGGTCCAAAGGCACACCGGGTCAAGCCCCGCAGTGCCGATAGAGCACTACAGCTGTTCAGCCCGAAGCCGGCTATCCCCGGTCCGGTGCAGACCTTCGAAGGATTGTCGAACCTAGACAACTTCAATGTCTTCGGCTTCCGGGTAAACCCGCCGGACCCGAACGGGGAAGTCGGCCCGAACCACTATGTCGAGATGATCAATCTCGTCTTTGCTGTGTATGACAAGGCGGGCAACTTGCTCGTGGGACCGGTTGATACGGGTTCGCTTTGGGCCGGGTTTCCGATCACGGATTGCACTGATCCCTCAGGCGATCCGGTTGTGCTGTACGACCAGTTCAAGGATCGATGGTTGCTATCGCAGTTTACGACCGCTGGTCCGGAGTTCTTTAATTGCGTTGCGATCTCGACCACCAGTGATCCAACCGGCTCCTACTACCGGTACGCTTTCTCGACCGGGCCCAACTTCCCAGACTACCCCAAGTACGGCAACTGGACGGATTCCTACGTGATCACAACACGCGAGTTCGGACCAACTATTGAGTACGGCATCGGTGTTTATGCGCTTGAGAAGAACAAGATGACGGATGGTGATCCGAACGCGCGAAGCGTGAGATTCTTCATCGACGGAAACGATCCGGACCTGCTGCCACTCGTTGGAGACGGTCTGCTGCCAGCAGACGTCGATGGTAAACAGAAGCCGAAAACAGACACGGCGATTCCGATCGTCGGAACGCAGGACGACAATGCCTCTTACGGAGCGACCTTCGACGCGCTCAACATTTGGGATCTAACTATCAAGTGGCGATCAACGCCTATCGCAACGTTGACGCTGAACACACAACTTCCCACGGCGTCGTTCGACTCGATCTTCCCTTGTGGCCCGGACAGCCGTGACTGTCTCCCGCAGCCTGGTATCACGGATCCCGCCCAGTACCTGGACATCCTCTCTTCCCGCCAGCGCCCGACGTTCCGGCTGGCGTACCGCAACTTCAAAACTTATGAGACACTGGTGACCAATCAGTCAGTAGAGGCGCTCCCGGGCGTTGCTGGCGCCCGCTGGTACGAGATTCGGCGAACCAATGGTAACTACAGCCTGTATCAGCAGGGAACGTATGCACCAAATGACGGCGTACATCGCTGGATGGGAAGCATTGCCATGGACAAGAAAGGCAACATGGCCCTGGGTTACAGCGTAGTGAATGGAGTCGACGTCTTTCCCGGCATCCGCTACACGGGTAGGCTCAGCGGCGATCCGCTAGGCCAGATGACCCTGGGCGAAGGCACGATCATTAACGGCGCAGGAGTGCAGACGACTACGAACTCCCGTTGGGGCGATTACACGGACATGACAGTCGATCCCACGGACGACTGCACGTTCTGGTATGTCAACGAGTACTATGAGGTAAGCGGACTGCCCCTTCCCTTACCGCCTCCACCATTGCCCCCGCCGGGAACGACTGCGCCTTGGCAAACGCGCATCGGAAGTTTCAAGCTACCCGGTTGCCAGTAACAGTAATCACATAACGGTCTGCAGCGCACACCAGCTCTCTATTATCATTTGGGATCGTCCATCCTGGGCGATCCCAAATTTTTTCTGACGGCAATCTTCTCTTCGGTCGGTGAAATTCAACATTCCCGAAGTGGAAGCGGTGGAGCGGTTGAAGGACTTGATCCGCGAGCATGGCAAATGGGTGGACGCTGCCCCGCAAGGGAGCACTTTGGAAACAGTTTCCTAACGCTGCTCCACTCGACCTGCGGAAGTTTGACTCCTCTTCAGTCTCTGCGATACTCCCCGCTTCCCTCCCCGGAAAGCCACTCTTCCATGGATAAAATCCGTAATATCGCCATCATTGCGCACGTCGATCACGGCAAGACGACGCTCGTTGATCAATTGCTGCGACAATCCGGCACGTTTCGCTCCAATCAAAAGATTGAGGAGCGCGTAATGGATTCAATGGATTTAGAGCGCGAAAAAGGAATTACAATTCGCGCCAAGAACGCGTCTTTTCATTGGAAAGATTACCGCATCAACATCGTCGACACGCCCGGCCACGCCGATTTCGGCGGCGAAGTCGAGCGGATCATGAAAATGGTGGACGGCGTGCTGTTAGTCGTCGATGCCCATGACGGACCGCAGGCGCAGACGCGCTTTGTTTTGCGCAAGGCGCTGGAAAACAAACTCAAGGCCGTCGTCGTCATTAACAAGATCGACAGGGAAAACGCGCGTCCACACAAGGTCGTCGACCTCGTATTTGATCTGTTTGTGGAGTTGAAAGCGACCGACGAACAACTCGATTTCCCAATCATTTACGCTAGCGCAAAGAACGGCTTCGCCACGCGTGAACTGCAAGAAAAGTCCGAAGACATGACACCGCTTTTCGAAGCAATTGTACAACATGTGCCGCCGCCGAAAATTTCAACCGAGCCATTTTTTCAAATGCTCGTATCAAACCTCGATTACAGCGATTACCTTGGGAGAATTGCGCTGGGGCGCATCGTAAGCGGTCGCGTCGCTGTCGGCGATCCAATGGTCTGCATTCACCGCGACGGCCGCCACGAACGGGCTACTGTCACCGCCCTGTTCACCCACGAGGGATTAGAGCCAGTTGAAATCAAGCACGCGAACGCCGGCGATATCGTTGGGCTAACCGGTTTCGAGGATATTTTCATCGGCGAAACCGTAACCGATTGCGAGGAACGCGCGCCACTTCAGTTCGTCGATATCGATCCGCCAACAATTCGCATGCGCATCCTCGTTAACGATTCGCCGTTTGCTGGACGCGACGGAAAATTTGTGACCGCGCGACATCTTCGGGAGCGTTTGATCCGAGAAACGCGCGGCAACGTTTCGCTTCAGGTCAACGACACCGACACCGCAGGCGCATTTGAGATCAACGCGCGCGGCGAAATGCAAATTGCAATCCTGGTGGAGCAGATGCGCCGCGAAGGCTATGAACTGATGGTCTCGCGCCCCGAGGTGATTTTTGGGCGAGCTGCGGATGGTGCCCTGCTCGAGCCACTTGAAAATCTGTATGTCGATCTACCGAATGAAAATCTCGGTGACATCCTGCAATCCATCGCCAATCGCAAAGGCGAGATTCTCGGCATGGACCATCACGCGTCGCGCGTATCAATCGAAGCGGTCATCCCGACGCGTGGCTTGATTGGATTTGAGACCGATCTGGTCAACGTGACTCGCGGACAAGGACTGATGAGTCACCTTTTTCGCGAATACGCGCCGTTCAAAGGCGAAATCGGTGGACGCGGTCGTGGTGTGATGGTGTCAATGGAATCCGGGGTCAGCACAGCTTACGCACTGAACAGTATCCAGGAGCGCGGCCGGCTTTTCATTGGGCCGCAAGAGGACATTTACGAGGGAATGATCATAGGCGAAAACGCGCGCCCGGATGACTTGCCAGTCAATCCGTGCAGGGAAAAGCACCTCACCAACATGCGCAGCCAGGGCGAAGGCAAGGGAATTCAGCTCGAAGCGCCACTGCGGATGACCCTCGAGCGCGCGATCGAATACATCGATACGGATGAGTACGTGGAAGCAACGCCAAAATCGCTTCGCATGCGCAAGCGCATTCTTGACGCGACCACTCGGAAACGCGCTGCCGCCACTGCCGCGTAGCCTTACAGCCCTGCAATCGCGGGTTTTACTCGACCGTGATCGTTTCTTCGGCGGATCCGAAGCGACTTACTGCGCGTAATTTCCACTCGCCCGGCGTGAGCTGCCAGAAAAATCTGCTATCGTGCTGAGCTAAAATTCGCTCATTGTTAACAAACCATTCCACGTCGCTGGCCACCGCTGTTGTGAGTTCGACCATCTGTTGCGAGGGCGGCAGGACAGGATCAATTTCATAATGCGCGTTCGGCGGCGGACTGGTAATGCGAAAATCGGACCGGGCATGCGCGCCGATGGTGTTATCACGGCTCGCGCACCACCGGCTATATGGCTCCGGCAATAGCAATTTTCCATCGCCGGCAAAATAATCTGCTGAATCTTCGCGCGGTTCCGTTCCTGCCAGGAAGAGTTCATTCAGTCTTGCCGGACTGAAATGGGACGGAATCAATCCTGTCCCCTTGCAAATTTCGCGACGCACAAGCCTCTCGTTCTCCTGCGCGGGATCAACAGGGTGATCGCGCCGCAGCAACTCCTGGATCACCGCCGCCCAGAGGGGTGTTGCCGCGCGCACGGCGAACATATCGCGCATGGGGCGTCCATCGAAATTTCCCGCCCATACTGCGACGGTGTGTTCTTTGTCGAACCCAACCGTCCACGTGTCGCGAAAGCCACTGCTCGTTCCCGTCTTTGCGGCTATGCGTTGCTCGAATGCCAGCGGCGATCGCGGGCCAAAACTTTTCTGTCTGGCGTCATTATCACACAAGATGTCGGTCAAGATTGACGTCGCCTCCTTCGAGGCAATGCGGGTCACCGGCTGATGCTCGCCAGCCAAAAATTTCGCGCGCATCGCAGTCCCGCCCCGGGCCAGTCCCGCATAAGCAGCAGCAAGATCGACAAGGCGAGTTTCGGCATTTCCCAAAACAAAACCCGCGCCGTAGTCCGCCAGCCCCTGCGGAAAATCAAAGCCCCATTTTTGGAGCTGATAAAATGCAGGACGCGCTCCAAGCCGGCTTAGCGCGAAGACAGCCGGCACATTCAGCGAACAAGCAAGCGCCTCCCGCAGACGCACCGGTCCAAGATAATGATGATTGTAATTCTGCGGATCGTAATCGGCGTATTCATCGCGGATTGCATCGGGCGTATCTGGCAGCAAACTCGCAGCGGTGAGCTGCCTCTTATCGATCGCGTCGAGATAGACAAACGGCTTCAGTGTCGATCCACAACTGCGCGGTTCCGTAGCGCCGTTTATTTGCGACACGGCGTAATCCTCTGAGCCAACCATGGCGCGAATTGCGCCGGTGGCGTTTTCAACAACGACCACAGCGGCCTGCCTGATATCGTGCCGATTCAACGCCGATAAATGAGAGTGAACCAAGCGTTCGATTGTCGTCTGCAAATCCAGGTCGAGTGTTGCGGTCACCGTACCCCGCAATCCCGGGGTCCGGGCGACCACGGCGTCGACAAAGTGTGGCGCAAGACGCAGCGGCTCGATGCGCGCGATTTTCGGTGGCGATGCCAGTAACAATTGTTGATCGCGCGTGATGACTCCCAGCGCAACAAGCCGGGCGAGCGACCGACTGTATTTCCGGCTTGCTTGGTCGGAATGTCGCCACGGATTGAATCGCGTTGGCGCTTGCGGCAAACCGGAGAGAAAAACTGCTTCGCTCAATGTCAGGTCTCGCGCCGGTTTGTCGAAGTATGCTCGAGCAGCGGCTTCCGGCCCGATTCGCCGATTGCCATAACTGCTGCGATTCAAATATTCAGCGAGAATTCGTTCCTTGCTCCATCGGTGTTCGAGCTTCCACGCAATGATCGCTTCGTAGAGTTTTTTGCTCCAGCTGCGTCGCTCGCGGCCGGTGGCTAGTTTCACGAGCTGCTGCGTAATGGTCGATGCGCCGGAAAGAAGATTACGCGATCGCAAATTGCGCGTGCACGCGGCAGCTATTGCATGCCAATCGAGACCGCGATGTTGATAAAAGCGCCGATCTTCCAAGGCCACCGCAACGCGCGGCAGCCACGGACCCATTTTCTCGAGAGTGACCGGGAATTGAGCGCGCGCTTCGGGCGACGCGAGCTCGGCAATTTCACGACCGCGGCAATCCAGTAGTGTCAATGTTCCAGTTGGCGGCCTTTGCAACTCGCCGGGGATTGGCAGCCACCAGATGATTGGCAGTGCGATCGCCGCGATAACCGTCAAAAGCAGAGCTGCGCGGGATATCAACGCCCGAAAGCGGCGGAGCACCGCCGCACTCCAGAACGCAAGCGTGTAGTGTTCGTCCGCAGCGACAGGCACGTTTTGGAGTGCGACAGCGCCCTCCCGCTTTCGGGTGCGTGCACTGGCCAGCGAAATCAATCGACGGAGATAACGCATAAGCTTGAAGGGGACAGTCCCGAAAAACGGCTGTCATACATCGGCGCGACTTGCGTCGCGGGCCAGCGGAACATGCCGGCCGCAGTTGCGCGTGCCAGAATCGAATACGTGCCCGAGCCCGGATCGACTGTATCAAAATAAAGGAGCGCGGAACGATCGCGCATCTCGGAGTACGACAATCCAAGCACGCGGTCCTGCGGATCCGCTGGTGGAAGTTGAAAGAATTTTGCGACGAGCGCGAGATTCGGATTCACCACTTCCAGACCGGCCGGCAATGCGTCTTCGAGCGCTACGAAATTCTGAAGCTTGCGCGTGTTCAACCGGTAGGTGATGAGCAATTGATCACCCAGCTTAAACGGAGCTTCAGAAGTGCCGACTCGGTTGGGATCGGTCAAATTTTTGACTACGCGTTCGATCCGAAATCCACGATCGACGCGATCGGTATCGACTTCGTTCGTTGAGTATTCGGCCTGCAGCAAAAACGTAAGCGCTCCTTGATTGAGTCCTTTAATTGCCAAATCGCTCTCGAGTTCGTGGTCAAGCCATGCGATTGACCGGCTGTTCTTTGAAAGCACGCCGGGCGGCTGGATGGTGTTCGACAGCGCCGGCGCCACTTCCGTACCGAGCATGGATTTGAACGCCAGTAGCAGCCAAAGATTTTCCTGCGTCGAAAGTGAACCTGCCGCGTCCATCAGTTTCGCCATGCGTTCGCGCGCCTGTTGTTTCCTCTGTTTGGTCCAGGATGGCGGCGAGATAACATTAAACGCGAAGGCGCGCATTGCCTCGGCGCGAGTCATCGATGTAAAGGTCGCAGGATTAAATGCGCGCTCTTTGATGGGCGTATCGATTTCGCGCAGGAGTTGCTGCTGCTCGCGAGCCATGATGTTTTGCTGATGCAGCCCAATTGCGAGCAGAGCCCGGGCCTCATCGGTACCCTCGTTGCGGTGCAGATAGAGCTCCTGCGATTCGTTCCGGAAATCATCGTGGCTCTCCGACTGCGTAAGCACAAAGAGTGCGAAGCACTTTTCAAATCGGGACGCGGGAATCTGGCCTTTGAGGATCTTGTTTACAGCGCCGCTAAGTTTCTCTTGCAACTCCGCAGGCGCCTCGAACCCTGCGTTAACGGCTTCATTTACCGACCATAGTGCCTGGCAGGTCACGAAACCGTTTCCTGTGTCGCCGCCGGGCCAGTACGGGAGCATTCCATCACTCAACAGCGAGTCGGCATATTGCTTCATCCCACGTTCGAGCGTGGCGCGATATTCCACGTCGCGTTCCTGCAAGTCGGGCAGATACTCCAGGAGATTTGCAAGCAAACTGTAGCCCAGAAGTTTCGTCGAAATCTGTTCGAAACATCCGTGCGGATACTGGAGAATCACCGGCAATCCCATGATCTCGGGCAGCCAGGGCGAGGTCGAAATTGTCGTGCTGAATTGGCCGCGACCATGTTTCCATGCCTCAAGCATCACGCCACGCGCATCAAATTGCGGACCTTTGAACGAACCGGCCACGCTTTCCTTGCGCACAATCGTCGGCGATTGCACGGGAAGTGTGATCTCCACCGCGTCCGTCATTTTGTTGTTCGATTTCGAGACTGCTTCAAAGCGAATTTTTGTTGGCGTGAGATTGACGTCCGCAACTTTCGCCTTGAACCGAAACACTGTCGGCGCGTCGCGGTGGCCGGGCTGCGTTGCACTATCGACGCCGAGTAACTTCAAGTTTGCGTCGGTAACGCAGCGCACTGTGATCTCATCGTTGTCAGTAAAGTTTTCCCTGGCAACGGCGCGCAACTCAACTTCATCGCCATCACGCAAAAATCGCGGCAGTGCCGGATCGATCAGGAGCGGTTTCGATACTTTCACCGTCTGCGTCGCATCGCCGCCAAATTGATTCGCTTTCGTTTGACCGAGAGCGACGATCCGATAGGTCGTCAGGTTGTCGGGCGCGGTGAATTCGAATGTTACCTTGCCGTCAGTGCCAGTTTTCAAACTCCCTTGCCAAAAGGCGAGCGTGCGAAACTCTTTGCGGACATTTTTGGTGTTTGAGACGGCTTCTTCGCCACCGTCGCCAATAGTGAATCCTTTTTGCGTGAGGCTGAGCTTCGCCAGGTCATCGATGTAACCGTGGAGCGCCTCGTAAGTGCGTATGGAGAAAGGATTCCTCGGATAAAATCTAGCGCCGATCGCTGGCAGCTTCCAATCTCCGAGCGTCAGCACCGCATCATCAACTGCGAAGACCAGAAGATCGACGTCGGGAACCGGTTTGTTTTCTGAAGTGACGCTCACATCGCCGCGCACGGTTTCACCCGGCTTTGCGATCGCATTTGCAAGACGCGGCTCGATTTTTAATTCGCGATCCGGCCGGCGGACTTCGATGTCGCTATATGCGAAGCGTTCTCGTGGCAGCTCTTTGTCGCCGCCGGGTTTAACGAGATAGATCGAAACCGTGGCATTCGGGGCGTAGTCCTTTTTGATTGGTAATTCGATGCGGCCTGCGTTGCCCTTTACTGGAACAAGTAGTGTGTCGAGGACTTCATCTGTTTCGACCGAAACCCAGGCGACGCCCCCAAATGGCGCCTGTATCGTAAACGCAGCCTTATCACCCGGCAGAAATGGTTCGGCACGGTGCTCGATCTTGAACGTAGTCTCGTTGATCACCGGAAGTTCGGCCGGCTTTTCACCCGTGACTGTCGTTTCGTCGCTCACGAGCGGCGTTTTGATTTTCAGTGCGCTGACTGCAACAACGTATCGGCCTGTCTCCGTAGTCGGGAAAATCAGATCAGCGGGCGTTTTCGATTCTTGTGACGCCACTTTCGTAAACTGGTCGGTATTGCGGTAGCGATAAACAAACGGCGCGATCTGCTCCTTGACCGTCTTTGTAGTGATATGAAACAGGTCGGCCTGCACAACAACACCGCTGAGCTTTTGGTCTTTTGGATCGAGAGCGTCGATCTCGACCTTCACTCCGGCCGGCTCTGCAGTTTGTTCGTTCGCACGAACGCCGAGGCGCGTTTCGGAAGAGAAGAGCGTTGCCATTTCGCCGCCCGTCAGCGTTTGGCCGTCGACTGAAGTCACATCCACACGCCAAATCACGCTTGCCCGACCAACCGCGGGATTATCTTTGAATGGCGATTCGCACGCGAGCGTCGCCAGGCCATGCGCATCGAGCTTCGTGTCTCCCTCAATTGTTTTCAGCTCTTCGCTGTCAACGTCAAGCCGCGGTCCAACTTCGGCGAAAGCGTTGAAACGCTTTCGAAACGACCCTTCCTCTTCGGCACCATACTCACCCGATGTTGTCCAAGTCGCCTTCCAATGGACGCGCGCGCCGACGTTTGGCGCGCCGTGAAAATATGCAGAGGACACCTGGGCGTGCGCGGTTGTACCGACTTCCGGACTGGTTGCTTCCACGACGACCGAAAAAAGCGGTACGCGATATTCCTGGACGCTGATCGTGTTCACGCCTTCGTAACCACGGCCGGCGACAGCGCAACGAATTTCGTAACTCCCGAGCTTCGCTTTTTCCGGAATTTTCCACTCCGCTTCCCAGCCTCCGTAGGGTGAAAGCGTCGTGTTTCCTTCGGCGATTACCCGGCTCCCATAAGCTTCAGTTACGTTCCAGTGCACTTCGCTTGCGTCAGGAATGGTGAGTGCCGCGTTGATCACATCGCGCACCAACCCTTTCATTTTCACGGTTTGACTGGGCCGGTACAAATTGCGGTCCGTGATGATCTCCGCGTGCGGTTTTCTATCAGGACGACTGTAGTCGCTCCCGGATGGATACGATGTGCCTTCGACAAATTGCAGCGCCGGACCGGTCGCTGTGTCAGCGATGAATAGATGTGCGTTATTCGCTTTGGGATCAAGAGCTTTGGGCAAGATTGAATCCTTCGGGAAGTGCGCGATGCCGTCCTTGTCGGTAACGGCGCGGGCGAGCTCGATGTTCTCTTCAGTGACCGCGCGCACCGTTACGCCGGTGACGGAGTTCGCATTGGACATTTTCGCCAGGCGCAGGATGACAGTCGTCGGCGTTCGTTTTTGCGTTAGCAGATAGTCATTGGCGCAAATGATCGAGCGATTCCCGACGATCCGTCCATCAGGCAGGCTGGCGCTTGCTTCGAAAAGATACGCGCCAGCGAATGATTCGTTTGCCGGCGAAGCACAATGAACGTCGCGTCGCGTTTCGACATCGCCGTTTGTCGCATCGAATGTCCCACTGGCCGAGACTGGCAATTGAAATGCGTCGACGAGCAATTCAGTTTGGAATTGTTTCGAAAAGCCGGTGCGTGGATCGATTACGACCTTACCGGTCACAGGATCGGTAGCATCCCTTTCAAATTCTCGGACGCGTGCTGTGACTGCCGATAATTTTTCCGATGGGATGCGCGCCAGTTTCCATGTCACAGGCGGCGTGTTGATCTGGAAGAATGCAAAGCGCAACTCCTGGCGCGCGCGCGCAAATACCTGCGAGGAGGGAAAGACAAGACACGATTCCTTCGGGCGAAACGTCGCGCCCCAGCGCGATTCAGCCGCGAGTCCATATCCGCGATCGCCTTTTAGCTCAGGCGAAATCGTAACTTTATAGCGCTGCGTAGTATCGAAGCTACCGGTGATTTCGACCTCGCTGCCACTCGCGAGGAGCTTCATTTTCTGCACCGCAGGCTCGACATGGATTCGTTCCGGCGTCACTTCCACCGGATCGATGTCATCGTTGAATTTGATACGAATCGAGGGCTCCCCTAGAGCGTGATTGAACGCGCCGACCCATTCGACTTTCAGCGGCTCGGTTTTTCCGACTGGGATCACTCGCAAATAGCGAAGCGGCCGGCGGCTTTTCGCATCGAGTAAGCCATTCACGATCAAATCGAACGTGTGCCCGACGGGAAGTGGCTCTCGCGGCGCGACTCTGAACCCTGTCGCTTCCGGTGGGCCCCCGCTCTTCTCCTCGATCGTTTGGATTACTTCGACAGGAAAACGCTCGTGCGAATCGCGCTCTTGAAAATAAATGTGCTCAGCAGCTTCGGCGAGTTGAACTGCATAAGCGGATTCCAGGTAAATTTGCGGGCGCGCAGACAGCTCCTCGCGTTCACCGAAATCACTGGTGATCGCAAACTTTGGCGTCGTAAATTCGGCGCTCCAGTCTTTCACAAGGAACTGTTTCCCCTTCGCGTCCTTCAGACCCGAAGCGAGAGTCAACCGATGATGTGCCCCGGCGACGACGCCGCTGACGGTGAACGCGCCCTCCGTCTGGCTTTTCCAGAGAAACGTGCCGTCGAGTTTCGGTTCGCCAACAAACGGCGGAGGCTGATTGCCGACATCGATAAGATCGGGCGCGACCATCGCCACTGGAAACGTGATTGTGATCTGACTCCCTTCTGCGATTTCACCACTGGAGGGCTCGATCCCGATGCCGCCGGCATCGGGCCTGGCATTTGAAGTTTCCTCTTCCTGCTCGTCCTCAGCGCCCGCTGCAGCAGGCAGGTCAATGGCGAGCCCACAGGATAGAAGAAGCCAGACCGCTACGCAGAATGGGCGCTTCATTTCTGTTCTGGCGCCAATTCTCGAATCCGGCGACGATCGGCATCCGCCTCATGTATCTTCCCGATGCGGCGTTCGCATTGCTCACGTTCGTTTAACGCCAGCAGTGATTCATTAATCTCAAGAGAGCGAGTTTGCGATTCAATCGCTGCTGCGAAATTGGCGCGCTGTCGTTCTAGGACACCGCGGAATAACCATTTCGCTGAATCCCTTGGATCCAACTCTGTAGCGATGCGAGCCTGCTCCAGCGCATCATTTGCCAGCCCTAAACCATTCAGGTCCTGCGCGGCCTCGAAGTGCGCGTCTGCCGACTTATCGTTGATCGCAAGCGCAGCGCGCGCGTCAGCCAGGGCCAACGTGAACTGACGCAGTTCTCTCAAAGTTTTCGAGCGTGCGGTAAGCGCCCCAGAATCCTTTGGATTTCCCAAAAGCCGTGTATCTAGTGCGCCGAGTTCGCGGAGGGCTTGCTCGCTAACGTGTTTGTCCTCTCCACGACGAAGATCTCTACCAACTTCCAATTTTGCCGCGTCGTCCACGCGATCAACATCGAGCAATGCCTCGGCAGTTTGGATGCGGGCGCGCATCGATTCAGGCTGGAGCTTCAGTGCGCGCTGAACGTCATCGAGCGCCAGCAACGGTCGGCCGGCCAGAGTGAAAATGCGCGCTCGCTCGAGCAACAAGCCAGCATCCTGCGGCGATTTGGCAATCTGCGCGTCGAGCGCTTTGATTTGCGGCAGAAATGCCTGCAACCGTTCGAACTGCGGGAGCCATTCCTTCACTTCCGAGTCGGTGGCGTCCATTTTGTTTGCCTTCGCCATGTCGGCATAAGCCGCGTCCCATTTGTGCAAACGAAGGAAAGCGATTGCGCGCGCGACACG
>DATHHK010000110.1:0-5914 GCA_035317225.1 Candidatus Udaeobacter sp.
CCGTTGATCGGGAAGGGATCACGATCACGCGACCGTTGAAGCAACGCTCACCGAAGATCATCTACGTCACTCCATCTCATCAATTCCCGCTCGGCATGACGATGAGTCTCTCGCGAAGAACGGCTTTGATCGATTTTGCACGCACGTATGACGCGTACATTTTCGAGGACGACCATAACTCCGAATTTCGTTATACCGGTCCCCCACTCCCTTGCTTACAGGGGCTCGATAACGCCGGCCGTGTCATCTACGCAGGCACAATGAGCAAGATCCTCTACCCATCCTTGCGCCTGGGTTATATCCTGGCGCCGGAGCAGTTGGTCGAACCGATGATCAAGATTCGCGCCGTGATGGATCAACATTCACCCGCGATCGATCAGGCGACGCTGGCTCGATTCCTGACCGAAGGATTTTTCCTGAGTCATATCAAGCGGATGCGGAAACTATATTCTGACCGAAGAGAATACTTCATCGAGCAATTCAACAATTTGCTGAGTAAGTACTTTATCTTGGAAATTCCGGAAGCTGGGTTGCATTTCGTTGCCTGGCTAAGACGGAAAACAGACTTGCCATTAATCACTCGTGTCTGCAGTGAGATCGGTTTCAGGCCGTCGCCATTGTCGTCCTGCTTCATGAAAGCAGAGCCGGAGCCCGCGCTCACTTTCGGATTCGCGGCATGGTCACGTGCGCAGATTCGCGAAGGTCTCAGCAAGTTCGCGGCGGCGCTTAATTCGAAGTTGAATTAGATAAATTTCCAGGCAATCGCCAGGCTTCAACGCTGGCACGCTGGCGTTTTCAAAATTTAGGAGCGGGACGATTTCGTCGGTATGGATGGATTCTGCAACGAACCGCTGATTCTTTCCGTTGTTATGGGTAATCGAACTCAGAATCAAAAATCAAATGGTTCGTACGGAACCGGCGAAGTGGCTCTGGTAGTGACGTAAGGTCAGTTCCTAAAGTGTCGCCATGAAAAATTCAACAAAGGAAACAATCATGACAACACAACTTAAACCCAAAAGAGCTAGCCAAATTCTTTTCATAATGCTGATCTCTGTATGCTCCGGAGCGGTTCTGACACCGGCCTATGCACAAGACCAGACAGAACGAAGACACACAGTGCATTATCGAGTGTCTAATCTCGATAGCTTGGGAGGAACCAGTGGCGCGGGAAACAGTATTAACGACCGAAGCTGGGTCGCCGGTTATTCCAGACTGGCCGGAGATCAAACCCGGCATGCTACGCTATGGCAAAAGCGAAGACACCACTCGTTGCTCGATCTCGGTACACTCGGCGGACCAAACAGCAGTGTTACCTGGAATGTGAAAAACACCGAGGGTGTCATCGTCGGTATCTCTCAAACCGCCGATTCTGAGCCGCTGGGAGAGATTTGGAGCAGTTTCAGCTTCTATACCGGGCCTTTCAGAGCCGGGTTTATTAATCTCGGTTTTGTTTGGGAACAGAGCCAAGGCCAGATGAGGGGACTTCCCAACTTCCCTGGCGGAAACAATGGGTTTGCCACGGGAGCCAACAATCTTCGTGAGGTCGTTGGATGGGCGGAGAATGGTGTTCATGACGACGCGTGCGTCTCGCCCCAAGTGCTCCAGTTTCGCCCAGCGATGTGGAGTCTGGGGCCACCTGATGTGATCCACGAACTCCCTCTGTTTCAAGACGACACATCAGGGGCTGCTACGGCGATCAATGACAACGGACAAATCGTGGGAATTTCGGGCATTTGCGACCAAGCCGTTGGACGACATACAGCCAAGCATGCCGTCCTTTGGGAAAACGGCGACGTGACTGACCTGGGAAACCTCGGGGCGCAGTGGTGGAACACGCCGACCGCGATCAATGAAGATGGCGTTGTGGTTGGGTTCGCTGGCGACCCCGCGTTTGTCGAAGGGGACATACTACACGCTTTCATCTGGACGAGGGAACACGGAATCCGAGAACTCAAGCCGTTGCAGGGACGTACACCAGAACATGTGGATAGCGAGGCCTACGGTATTAATGAAGATGGCCAGGTAGTTGGTGTCTCATGCGACGTGAACGCTATTGATTGTCGTGCGGTTATTTGGGATCACTCCGACCTACCCGAAGACCTCAACGAACTAAAAGGCAACTACCCTGCACATCTGGAAACCGCAAAGGACATAAATGACAAAGGAGAGATTACAGGCAGAGCTATTACGGACCCCAATACCGGTGCAAGAACAGCGTATTTGGCGCTACCAAAGCATGGGCAAGATTGAGTCAAGCGGGGTCGCGAAGAAACCCGCGTAATCCACGATTCAGGCTTTAATCACATCGACTGCAATGCCGGATGACAAGTCGCAAGCTCGACATCCGGCATTCTGTTTAGTGCAACATGTTTCCTCAGCGTGCGAAGATGCAAGCGCAGGTAGCAGTTCCCTACGCCTCAGATTTGCCAATCCGCAATCCGCAACCTAAAATCCGCAATCGGAACGGGGGCATAGCTCAGTTGGTAGAGCGCCAGCTTTGCAAGCTGGAAGTCAGGGGTTCGAATCCCCTTGCCTCCAGTCTTCGCTCACGTCGAAGAGGAGAGTGAAGACTGTCGCGCCGTGGCCTTGGCGAAAGCGGACGATGTTCGGTTTTGCAAAGTGCATCTGATCAGGGAATGTGAAAGGTGATCGATGAAATGCGAATCGCTTGACCAATCAGTGATCACCGATCACTTTTCACTTCCGCGAAGCGGGCCTGTAGCTCAGTTGGTTAGAGCATGCGCTTGATAAGCGCAGGGTCACTGGTTCGAGCCCAGTCAGGCCCATTTCATCTTTCAGTGATCAAAACTGAAAGTAAACAAATGGCACCTGGCCAGTAGCGGGAAACAGCTCGAGCACCAGAAAGGCGCAAACGTACGCAGGAACTTGAATGCGCGCCGGTTGAAGTGCGAGACGATCAATAAACTGACTTCGTTCCTGCGCCACCGCCAAAAATAGCGAAATAAAAATCAGCACGATCGTCCCAGTCGTTAGCAAAAATTCACCAGGGACGTGTTGAAAACCAAATAATGCACTTAAGACGTAGCCGCTCGCTTGGAGCGTCCTAGGCCGAAAGAAAGCCATACTTACCGTGCAGGAAAGAAACATCAGACCAACGCTAAAAGGCACGAAGTAGCGCTTTTTCATAACGTTGGCGATTGCTGTACCTTTTGCCGCCCTATCGAAAACACGGTACGCAATCAACAGGATCCCGTGATACGCTCCCCAGGCTACAAATGTCCAGTTAGCCCCATGCCAGAGGCCCACCAGTATCATGACGATCATCAGGTTTCGGAACAACACAAAGTGCCCTTTCCTTCCTCGGCTGAATGGCATGAACAAGTAATCTCGGACCCAAGTGGACAGGGTTATATGCCACCTCTGCCAGAAGTCGGGCGGATTTCTGGCCAGGAATGGCCGCGCAAAATTAAGTGGGAACTCAAAGCCCAGCAGCTTGGCGCAACCGCGAGCGATATCGGTGTAACCAGAGAAATCGAAAAACACTTGCATGAAGAACGCGATGCAACCGGACCATGCGGCCAGCCAGCCCGGGTGCGCCGCCGGATCATTGAAATATCCATCGGACACGACGGCGAATCGATCGGCGAACACCATCTTCTTAATCAGACCGGACAGAATAAGAATAATGCCGCTCTGCACCATAATCGCCGCCGGACGTCGCCAAAATTGGATTTGAGAGATGAATTGCCTGGCCCGAATGATTGGACCGGCAATGAGGTGAGGGAAAAATGCGATAAACAGCGCGTAGTCGATGAAGTTTCGCACGGCCTTCATCTTCCCCCAATAGACATCGATGGTGTAGGAGAGACTGGCAAAGGTGTAAAAGCTGACGCCTACAGGGAGAATAATCTGCAAGACAACCGATGACTCCGATACGTGAAGCAACCGGGCCAGCGAGCTTGCGAAGAAATCGTAGTATTTAAAAAAACCAAGAATACCGAGGTTAACTAGGAGGCTAACAATTAGTAAAAACTTCTTGCGCCGGCCACTGGCTGTCTCCAGCAGAATTCCCAGGTAGTAGTCAACTACCGTAGAGGTAAGAATTAATACGATGAATCGCGGATCCCACCACATGTAAAAGATGTAACTCGCGCTCAGCAGCAAGAACTTGCCAATGCGAAACGGGACGCTGTAAAACAGCGTCGCCACGATCAAAAAAAAGATCCAGTATTGAAAGCTGTTAAATAACATCGAATAACTCGGTTAATAACTAGTTGGCTTCGTCCATCGGTCTGTTATTTACCATCGCTAATGGCTGTCTCAATATCCGAGCCGGCGTTGTTTGACGGGAAGCGATCCGATACCGGCCCTAAGTTGGAGTGAACACGCCCGTTCGAATTGGCCGACCGCAGCCGCCCTACTAACTCAGTTACGAGCGTTTCAGTAAATCGTTGCCGGCCTTTTGAATTAAGGTGGTACCCGTCAAAGTAATATTCGGGTTTCTCAAGAAAATCGAACGTTTGTTCGGGAAGAAAAAAAACGGTCCTCTGAGTTGTCACGGTAGGAAAAGCAGCGTGGAATGTCATCGAAGCTCCCGGGAGTCCGGCAAATGGACCGCGAGGCACCGGCGTAAGGACGATCTCGGTCGAACTGGCCGAATAACGATTCAGGATTCGCTGGATCCCGTCCCGCTGCATTCTCAGGAAGTCTTGTGTTTCCGATTGCGATGGCCTCACAAGGCTATCTCTGATGGCGTCTCTTTGAGCCTCAGTTAATCGCGGTGGAAAAGTTACCTGACCGGTTTTGGGGTCGTAGAAAGTGCCGGCGATATCGTAATCCCGGCCTTTATAAACATCGCGCGCTTGAAGTCTCCTGGGCTCTTGCTGGACACTTCGTATACGCGCGATAGGATGTTCCAGAAAGTCGACAACATCGCTCTGGAATGCCGAGCCTCTCAGTATGCACGCTGTAAATGCTCTAAAGCGACCCGACCATCGCTGAAAAGCAGACGCAAAGTTAAAGCAATCTCCATAGCGTAAAAGCGGAGCTGCCATGGAAATCCTCAACGGGTCGGCGCTGTTTGGTTCAAAGCCGATGCCATAAGGGACCACAATCGCCCAGTAACGCCGTCTAGTAGGATCGACTTCACGCAGCATATAGTCCCATATGTTTACCGCGGAAGCAGGTTCCGCGAGATTCACAAACTTGAATCCATCGAGAGAGCTGAGTTTGTTGGCAACCACGGAAGAAAATCCCTCCGCCATTCGCGAATCGCCCAAAACCAACACCTCTTTGAGACCCGATGAAACGCGATTTTTTTCGGCTCGTGTAATGGCTGCCATTCGCCCGGCGTAAGAATCGGGCGCCAGAATTGACGTGTACAGGCGGGTATGAAACACCACGCCATCCACACAAATGAAGATGGCGACGCCGAGCAGCAGATTTCGCGCAATGTGAAGAGGGTGAGGCGATGTGGCCGGCTCAAGGGGAAATTTCGTCCGCACCGCTCCCGTCGAGCTCAAGTAAAGCGCGGCATACAAAACTGCGAGGAGAACGGCAAGCAGAAGCCAGCGTAGTTGGCCGTGTAATAATTCTGTTCTTTGAGGAGTTTCGAGTTCTATGGCGACACCGGAAACGGTTACTGTGGAAAGTAACGTCCGCCGTTCAGCATCTCCGTACAGGTCGAAAACATAATTACCCCTCCGAATCCACGGTATAACGCGGTGACCTTCGTTACCTATAGCGACAAGAACTGGCGGCCGGCCGTTTGCCGTGACGAAAACGAAACCCTTCGATCCATTGCCCGTATTCCAGGCAATATCGGTGCTGCCGAAATCATTACCGGCTTTAACGCGCTCTGGCGTGGCTGTGATGATGGGCGTTCCTCTTCCACGCTCTTGTGTGACGCTTCCTGCGATACATGGCGATACCAAACAGACAACAAGCCAAATCC